>JAUXMV010000001.1 GCA_030683155.1 Bacteroidales bacterium | reverse complement strand
ATCAAGCAAAATAATCGAAAATCTATTTAAAGAGCTGACAAAACACTATACCATTATTCTGGTTACGCATGTGCTCAGACAAGCAATACGTCTTGCCGACTATGTCATCTTTATGAACAATGGTGAAATTATTGAGCAGGGATCTCCTGAAGTTTTATTCAAATCGCCGGTGACAGAACAGTTAAGGGCATATTTGGTGGATGGTAATTAGAGTGTTTAAGTCTGTAAGGTCCGCTTTCAGCTATGAGGTTTGGAAAAAAACAGTTACCAAAGTGTCAAAATCATCCTCCCATGGTCATTTTGAGGTTGCTATACAGCAAATTTGAAAAAATAGTCACTTAATTGAAACCCCTCACTTTAAGCCGTCTGGAATAACAATTTTGCCTTCGATAACACCTTTCAGGGTGGCTAAATCCGGAACTGGTCCACCACAGGAAGAACAGGAGGTGCTGATATCTGCAGGCAGCACATTACCGCAGATGATGCAAATCCTCTTGTTACCTGAAGATATCTTTCGCTCAGGATAGTCAAAGCCAGACAATTTGAAAATCTCATCTCCCTCATTGAAATAGTCGAAATGTTTCTTCATAAGCCGCAACTTCGAAATCTTGTTTTTCTTTTGGACATGCAGAATATAATCAAAAACCCTGCGATTCTGCCCATGATGCTGTTTTGTAGTCCTTTGCCGGATTTGTTTCTTGACGATTTGACCCTGCCAGGTTTGCAAACTCACAACAATCAACAAATCAATCTTTAAGCCATTACTTTACAAGCAGTTTTTCAGATGCAGTTTTACCCTCTGAGGTCAGGTTCACTGTATAAACTCCCGGAGCAAGGGATGATAGGTTCAATTCAATTTTTTTGCCCGATGAAAAATCCTTATCAATTACACGTTTGCCGTAAGAAGAGATAAGTTGAACAGTAACTTTGCCTGCTGAAGGGCTTTCGATTGTCAGTATTTCAGAAACCGGGTTTGGATAGATTCTGAAATTAAATGTCTGCTCAGGTTTTATCCTTGTCAGAACATATTTGTTTTGCGCGAAAACGGTATTGTCACAGACGATTTCGGATGCATTTCCGGGAACAAATCCGGTAACATAGGTATTATCGTAGGTATTAAAAGCAATCATTTTAGTCATATTGCTGGTGTCGATGCCGACGAGCAGAAAGGTGCCGGTGTTTTGATCAAAGGATGAAGACCCTCCAACGAAATAGGGAAACTCAACCAATTCCCCTCTGGAAATAACATCGCCTGAGGTGGTATTAATCTCCACAACAAAGCTTCCGGTGTAAATAAAGTTGGTATCGAAAGTGGCATTCCTGGCATACAATATTTCGTTGACATTGTCAAAATTCACACTCGTGAAATTATTATTTGGTGCTGTTGTGTTCAGTATCGTTCTGGTGAATGAAAACTGATTATCCCTGACAGGGATTGCGTACAAACATAAAGCAGGATCATTGGTGAAACCCACATAATACAAAATGCCATTGTTTGCATCAAATCCTATGGCATCCACAACGATTCCATTTATGCCCGGCTCATGAATTAGGCCGATAAGACTGTCCTGATCGGCGCTGATATCGTAGGCATAAACACTGATATAGTCTGCTGTTTCCAGTTTAAGGGTGTACATCATTCCCGTGCTCATATCAAACTCAGAAATATTTGAATACAATGAAGCGCCACTTGAAAGATGCTCTTGGTTTGTAACAGTATTAAAAGAATACAATCCCGTATTGTTGCCTGAAATGCCGGTAATGTAATATTTGCTGTTATAGGAGTCGAATGCGGATGAGGCAAAATAATAAGCATTAAGAATAGAAGGAAATGTGGTTACTGACTCAGGGTTTAGTGCCTGCCATTTAACAATGCCAATGTTGCTGGGGTAGTTATTGGCAACACCCACAAGGTTTATTTGTGCTTTAATGGCCATGCCGAAAAGCAATATTATCAGTGTAAATAGCATATTTTTTTTCATAACTATTGATCTTTCTTAAAGAACAAAGATATGCTGCTTTTGGTTCAAATAATACCGATACTCAAATAATAAAGTCCATTTTCTCTGTCTTTGAGGACAATTTGACTTTTTTATTTGTATGCAATGGCAATATAACAATGTTATGTCTTATAAAGAAAGATTGATGTACAGTTAAAATGGAACACTGTTTAAAATGGAACGCGGATGACCACAGTATGCTTCGCTACGTGGCAGGCGCAGATTGAGCAGATTTCCGCGGATATAAATAACCTGCCGTTATTTTTTTGGAATTGAGATTCTAAAATTTAACGATTCAACAATTCCACGATTCAACAATTCCCCGATTCCACGATTAAACGATTCAACGATTAAACGATTCCACGATTCCCTGAATTTTAGCATTCCTATTATGATTTGCTCCACATTTTTGCCGGACTATTTTTCCTGACTAAAATGTTCTGTTATCATTTGTTTTAATGCATCTAATTTGATGGGTTTTGCGATATAGTCGTTGCATCCGGCTGAGAGGGCCTTTTTTCTGTCGCCTTCCATCGCGTAGGCCGTTTGGGCAATGATATAGATATCACTGTTAAACTTCCGGATTTGTTTTGTGGCTTCGTAGCCGTCTAATCCGGGTAAAAGAATATCCATCAGCACCAAATCGATGTCAGGGTTTTTACGGCAGACTTCCACTGCTTCTGTTCCTGTTCTGACACAAATTATGTCGTAACCGAGCTTTTTGACGGCCATGGAAATAAGAATCTCCGATGGCATATCGTCTTCTGCAATTAATACTTTCAGCTTGCGCATCGTAGCTGTTTCAAGGGCTGGCAGAATTTCATTTACAGGTTTTTTTTCTTTGGCTATGCCGTTATGGTACGGAATAGTAAAGAAAAAAGTGCTTCCGGTTCCAACTTCTGATTCCACCCACATTTTTCCGCCAAGCATCTCCACATAAGCTTTAGAAATGGACAGACCCAACCCTGCTCCCTGCAGAGCATTTTTATCGGCAATGTCGGCCTGTACGAAGCGTTCAAAGATGGCTTGCTGCCTGTCTTTCGGAATGCCGATGCCGGTATCTTTTACGAAAAACTCCAATTCGGAATGTTCAGCATTCTTTTTCAGGCTGTAGCCAAATTCAATAAAGCCCTGATTGCTGTATTTGATAGCATTTTTAACGAGGTTTGTGAGTATTGCATAGACTTTTTCGCGGTCGGTTTTCAGGATGGCTTCATTGGCGGGAAGCGGGTTCTTGAATGAAAGTTGCATTCCTTTGCTTTCAACTTCGGGTTTGAAAAAGGTATAAATATACTCGATCTGCTCGTTGACATTGGAATCCTGCCGGTTAACCTCCATCAAACCGGCTTCAATTTTGGAGATGCTAACGATATCGTTGATGATATTGAGCATCCTTGCGCCGCTTTTTTCGATAATGCCGATAAATCTTTTTTGTTCTTCGCCGCTGAGATTCGGCTCTTTCAGTAATTCGGCAAATCCGAGAATGCCATTCATGGGTGTACGGATTTCGTGGCTCATATTGGCAAGGAAGGCCGATTTCAGGCGATCAGATTCTTCAGCACGTTCTTTGGCTTTGACCAATTCCTTTTCCGTCCTTTTTAATTCAGTAATATCGACAATTATACCCCTCAGCCCGACCACCCTATTATCCTTTACAATGGGATTTGAATATACCAAAACATTAAAATGAGAACCATCTTTGCCCATCATGGTGTATTCGTTGCTTGCTGCCTGCTTGTTACCTGTCAGACTAAGCTTCATATTTTCGATGGCCCTCTCTCTGTCTTCCAGGATATAGAAACTTAAAGTGCTTTTTCCGATCAACCCGTCCTGTTCGGAATAACCTGTGAGATTATAAGCCTGTTTGTTTACATACGTGAGGTAGCCCTGCAAATCACTTTCAAAGACTATCTGCGGCAAAAGCTCCGCCATTTCCCTGAATTTCGCTTCGCTTTCTTCTACTTTCTCAATTGCAGATTGCAGTTCTTCGTTTTGAGTGGCATATTCTTCATTGAGTGCAGCATAGGCAGCAATATTATCCATTAGTTCTTCATTCCGGACTTCAATCTCTTCCGTTTTTTCTTGGAGCAACAGCTCAGTTTGTTTGTGTTCTGTAATATCCTGAGCCGCCCCCCACAGGCCAATCGTTCTACCCTCTGCATCAGAGACTGTTTCACCGCGCACCCACATCCAGCCATTGCTTCCGTCGTTTTTCACAGTTTTCAATTCAAGCTCATAGGGTATATTGGTTTCCGCTGTTTTGGCCAATGAATTTGATAAAAGCTCCCAACTCTCAGGGGTAAACAGCTTCATGTGCTCAGTATAGGGAGGTACCGGCAAAGCTGGATCAAAACCATACATCTTGTAAAGTTCTTCTGTCCATACAACTTGATTTGTTTCAAGGTCTAAATACCAACTGCCTAAATGAGCAATCTTCTGTGCCTTTTTGAGCTCATTTTCGTTTCTTTCTGCTTTTTCTTTGGCTATAATAAGTTTTGCTTCTATCCGCTTACGTTCAGTGATATCAAGTGCGGTAAATGTAACGCCTTTGGATAAGTCGTTTAGTTCGATGGGTGTGGAAGCCAGCAGCACATTGATAATGGTTCCATCCTTTTTCTTCCAACGTGTTTCAACCTCGCCGGTTCCATGTTCACTGATCTGATTATACTTCTCTTTGCCGACTAATTCGTATTCCTCTTGAGAAGGATATAACATAAGGGCATTATTTCCAAGCAGTTCTGTCCTGCTATAGCCTGTCATTTTGCAAACACGCGGGTTCACCTCTTTCAATACCCTATTTACAACAACTCCAATTCCAGTTGGAGCCACCCGATAGATGCTTCGCATTTTTTCTTCGCTTTCTTTCAGCGCTTGTTGGGCCTGTATGCGTTCAGTTACATCATGGATAATTGAAAATAATACCCTTCGTTGCTCAAAATCGATTGGTGTTGAATGGACTTCGACAGTTCTTATTTTGCCATTTGCCAATTTATGCGGGAAAATAAAGAAGTTTCGTTTTTCATTTAATGCCGCTTTTAGTTCGCACAGCACCTCTTCGTGGGATAAAATATTGATATCATTAATTGTCATAGAACATAACATGGCTTTGCTATACCCATAAAAGTCAGAAGCCATATCATTTGCATCAATTATCAAACCTGTTTCGGGTTCGATGATCAGCATGATTGCACCGTGCTTTTCAAACATACTTTTGAAGCTTGCTTCACTTTTTTGTAATGCCTTTTCTGCACGCTTAAGCTCAGTGATGTCTCGCGTAACAGTGGAAAGATTTTGTACTTTTCCTGTAGAAGGATCCGATGTCAAAAACAAGTCATAGTATACATATACCGGTTCCCCTGTTTTAAAATGGCGAAACCGGAACTCACCTGCCCATCGACCCTTTTTCATCACAGTTGGCAGGATTTCATTTCTAACAATCTCCATATCCTCAGGGAAAAAATAATCTTCTACCACCGTTTTTGCCTCTTCAAATTCCTCATCAAACCCCATCATTGCTTTTCCGGCAGGATTTACAAAGATTGCTCTCCCATCCGGATCGGCCACACCAATGAAATCCCCGCTTTTTCTAATGATATCTGCAAGAACCCGGTTCTCTTCTTCTGCTTGTATGCTTTCGGTGATATCACGCCAGATAGTATGAAGCATTTTCCTGCCTTTTATGACAACAGGCATGAGTGAAATATCGACAATAAATTCCCGGCCTTCAGCATCAACATGTGTCCAATCGAAACGATTATGCCCGTTTTTGTTGGCAATCTCTATCATTTCTAATGCAGCTTCTTTAGAGCTTTTTCCATTTGGCTGAATTTCAGGCGAAATATCTTCAGGTTTAAGATAAAGAAATTGTTCTCGTGTCATTTTCAGAAGATCCAAAGCAGCCTGATTGCATTCAACAAAAACGTTTTGCTCATCAAGAAGTAAATTGGCATCGAAAGAATCTTCGAAAAGTTTCCTAAATGTACGTTCACTTTCTTTGAGTTTTTGGTTCAGCTCCGCCTGTTCCAGTTTCTGAAAGGTCATTTCGCTGATTAATTGGGTCATATTCAGCAAAAAATCCATGGCTATTTGAACTCTTTCTTCTGAAACAACCGGTGTTTTATTCAGCGCCTCCAGATACTTTTCTTCATCAAACCCATATTTTTCAGCTTGCTTCAGAAAAAAATCGCGGTCGGGTTCTTCAAAAAAGAACTGACCGGAGAACAGGTTGGCAATATGTTCGCCATTGATCACTAGGGGAACAGCCACATCTACCAAGCCATTCAGGCATTTGTAGAAATGGTATTTTTCACCATCAGCCATTTTTCCGGCCAACAATGTATCGCTGATCGTACATCTTTTGGCCGTTGCTGCATTCGATCTGTGAAAATCGGTGCAGATGGACCGCCAACCTGATTTTGAAAGAATATTTCCTTCGAGGTCGAGTATGGCTGTTACAAATCCGGTTGTTTTGTTGAAACCTTCGAGCAGGGTATTGATTCGGTCGAAGTCGATATAGTCAATGAGATTCGTTTTCATACGCGAAAAACTTAGTGCCTGTTGTGTCTAAATTAAATAATTTCTCTCCGGTTCTATCATCCCTGCTGCTCGTTTCTAAGTCTGACTAACTTCCATGTAACCCATTGTATTTGAAAGCGTAAAAACCTTCAACAGGCAGATTTTCAGTAGTCACAACAAATGTATTGAATTGTTTTAATATATGCTGAATAATTCATGAATTTCTTTTTTGCGCAAAAATTTCAAATAAAATGATTGGACTTTCCCCACGCATTGCGTTACAGCCGATTCATTTTTTTGTGCAATGCCGAATAAAGGCACAGCAAAACCAGCTTCATGTCTGAGCAGGCTGCTGCGGCAAGGAATAAACAGCCAATGTGCTGGGAGAAAACACTATTTTTGCCAAAAAAAATATGACAACATTCGATTTGGAAGGCCACGAATACATTCCGCTCAATCAGTTATTAAAACTGCTGAACCTCACCGAAAGCGGAGGCGATGCCAATCAAGTTATCGTTTCCGGACAAGTGAAGGTGAATGGCGCCACCGAGCTGCAGAAACGCAAAAAGCTTTTCGTAGGAGACAAGGTGTTTTACCGCGGACAGGAGATCAGCATTGTTGGTGGTGAGTGAAAAAGCTTATGATGTTAAGGAATTTTTACCCTTCAGAGCCTAAAAAAATATTATTGCTCGCATTTTCATAGACGATATTATAAATATTGGGGAGTCTTCGGGCCTGAGATTCGCTGATCACAATTTCGTGATCTCCTTCATTATCAAGGTCGCTAAAAGTCTTTGTGCCTGCAAATATATTCTTGCAGATTGGTTGAAAATTACCACCAATTATTTGTTGGACTCACGCCCGGGATTACTTTTTCACCCAAAATGGGTGTGATTAGTTCGATATTATTTTTTGCTGCTATACTGGCTACCATTTGAATAGATTCATCCCAGGGATGTAATGCTAAATCAAAGGTAGCCCAATGAATTGGAAACATGAGCTTTGTATCAATATCCTTACATAATTGGATTGCCTGGTCAGGGAAAAGATGGGTCAAAGGCCATCCTTTATTCCAACCATCTATTTCCACAAAAGCAAGGTCAAAAGGGCCATATTTTTCTCCTATATCTTTAAGATGCTTGCCGTAACCGGTATCGCCGCTAATAAACAGATTTTTATCTTCACCTTTAATCGCAAAAGAGGCCCAAAGGGTTTTGTTTCGATCCTTATTGCTCCTCCCGGAGTAATGTATTGCAGGGAGAGCAGTTATTTCTATAGGACCAAAAGTCTTATCCTGTTCCCATCCTAACTCTGTTATGCGGTCTTTCGGAGCGCCCCACCCCTCCAATCTGGCTCCTACACCAAGGGGCACAACAAATTCTATTTCTTTAGCCGCCAGAAAT
This sequence comes from Bacteroidales bacterium, assembly GCA_030683155.1. Taxonomy (GTDB): domain Bacteria; phylum Bacteroidota; class Bacteroidia; order Bacteroidales; family F082; genus JALNZU01. The sequence continues at coordinate 129,937 of JAUXMV010000001.1, read as the reverse complement.
TTTATGGTTGCAGTTTCCAGATGATCGTAATGATCGTGTGTAATGATTACTATATCGATCTCAGGCAGTTCTTCTCTTTTTAGAGGAGACTCATCATACCTTCTGACAATGCCCGGAAAGGGACCTGCATTTTTAAACACCGGATCGAATAAGATCCGTTTACCATCAAGCTCAACAATAATTGTAGAATGGCCAAACCAAAAGGCGGCTAACTTTGAAGGTATTTCTGAAAAGTCACTTTTGTAAACCATCTGTTTTGGCAGTGGATGCTCCGGTGCGTAAGGTGAAGTTTTAAAAAATCTTGCAAAGCCCGGATCACCTCCTGTGGTTTGTTCCGGATGATAAGTCAGCTTCTCGGGACTTATGAATTCATCGGTTACTGATGAATAATAACCCAAACCAGAAAATCTGTCTTTACGATCTTCAAAAGAAATAATATTTCCAAATTGTTCATTTACATAATATGCAATGCTACCTGTCAGCACCAGAAATATGATAAAGCACCAAAGGACTATTTTAAATATTTTTTTCATTGTTTAAATTGTTTATTTTTCATTTGTTACATCTCCTTAAAAAATAGCAGGCTCAGAATCAGTTTTTCCGCTTATTGCCTAAGGGGGGGCTTTTGAACTGTTGAAAAAAATCTTTCAATGCCTCCGGGATATCTGCAGATGCAATGGGTCAAAATGTTACTGTTTTGTCGGCCCAAACAAACAGATTAACACAGTCAATCATGGTTGAAATAGAGCGCGCTTTCGTTTCATTTCAATGTCTTGATTTCAAACATGTACCATATGCAAGTATTTCACCGCCATTAACAATGAATGCATGTAATTGTTCGTCAACATTGAATTTTACATGCGTTAAACCTTCACATTCAACGGCTTCGCCCATTAGAAACACTTTAACTTCATATCCTTGTTATATAACTGTAACTGCGAATCGAAAAGCATTCCAAGCTTTTTCATATTCTTTTTTTCAATAAGAATTCCTGTTTTCATACATTTCAAATTTTGCAAATCTACATATTCCATAAGTAAATCAATCATATGAAAAATAAAAACGCTGTCATTTTTCGTTCAACATTATTATTTTCACTACATTTGATCCAATCAAAAAACCAATTAACCATGAAGAAAATTTACATTCTGATTCCATTGCTGCTTACCTCTTTTTTGCTCGTTGCCCAATACAATATGCCTATAAATCAGCCTTTTCAGGATGATGTGAATATGCAGTCGGAGCAGGAAGCCTTTTTAATTGGTAAACCAAAACTCCATACACAAGATCTGATCAATCAGTCTGTTGAGCACACGAAAGAATTGATCCGGGTCGTTGATTCAAGTTATCATTACAGGAAAGCCGGTACTTTTTTTGGGCTCGATAGCCGCCAAAAGACCTTGAGTCGCAACGAATACGGCAACCCAACACATACAATCACACATCTTTGGGATGCAGCGTCCAATAGCTGGCTCAACCGTTTTAATACCATGATCAGTTATCATGAAACACAATCCCGTAATATTTTTCTCATGCAGCCCTGGAGTCGTATCGGGCAAAATTGGATTGATACAGGCAAGTTTAGCAAGTATTCAATCAATGGCAACCTGCTTTTGAACAAAGAACGTATTTGGGATCTGACAGGGAGTTTTCTGGCCTATGCATACAACCGGAGCTTTATGTACGACGAAAATGAGATTTATCTGGGACTGCTCAGTCAAGGTGTGGATGTTGTGACAGGTGAAATAATCAACTTCCATCTTATAGAAAATGAGCTGAATGAGAGCGGACAGGTTAACAAAGCAGTCAGAAACACCTGGCATCAGGATCAGTGGATACTTAACAGACAAGAGATATACACCTATGACGAAAATGGTTATAGAACAGGCCAATTCACCCAAAACTATAACTTCCAGACTTCTTTGTGGCATGATTTTGCCAACTACATTTTCACTTATGATGAAAACGGAAACCAGCTGACGGAGGTTCGTCAGAATAAAAATTTCGAAACGAATGAGTGGTACGACTGGTGGCGGTATGACCATGTGTACGATGCGGCAAACAGGCGCGTTCAGAGTGTTTATCAACAACTTGATACCGATTCCGGGCTGCTGACAAACAAATGGTTGTATTCTTATGTTTTCAATGAAAATGGAAGTCTGACGCTCTATTTGTTTCAGGGATGGAACCCTCAAACGGAAGTTTGGGATGATTTTACCAGGGAAATGTTTGTCTATGATGAGCACAACAATCTGACGCAGCAATTGTTACAAAACTGGTCTAACCATCTAAACGAATGGGAAAATATACTTCAGACTGACTATTTCTGGTCAGGTTTCGAAACCACGGGAATCAGCAAGAACAGTCAAACAGGTCTGCTGGTTTTTCCAAATCCTGCAAAGGATAGAATCTACCTTCGCGGAATCAGCGCTGAGCAGGTAGAAGTAAAGGTATATTCCATTGGCGGCCTCCTGGTGAAAAGTGAGACGATGGTCAATAATGAAAGCATTGATATCAGTGATTTAACTGCTGGCACTTATATACTTCATATTCAGGGGACAGATGGTAATTTCTATAACAGGTTTGTGAAAAGATAAAACAGCGAAACAAATCGTAAATCAAAAATCAAAATCCCTACATCTTGAAGGCCAAAGCCTGATTTTTCCTGTATTTTAGGATTACATCATCACACTTTTTCAAAGGAATAAATGTGCATGCTAACACTTTTTCGAAGGAATAAATTTGTTTGGTTACACTTTTTCAAAGGAATAAGTGATTCTCCTGCAATAGTTGACTTATATCTTTGGTAAAATTACGATTGCAAATATTTCAAATCCAAGGCTCCAACCCCTCTTGGCGCACAATTTCCAAAATAGGCAAGCCATCATTGCTTTGGAAAATGCCAAGAGCCAAAACCCCGAACCCTGAACAACCCGAACCCAACCACCACCGTCTGGCCCAAACACCAAAATCTCCCTTCTATTGAAATTATGTTGTACGAAAACAACAATATTTAATGTATTATGTTGTTTCTGAACAACATATTTACGATCTTTGAGGCCAAATTCTATCAGTATGCAAAAGTATATCGCCATTATGCACAGGCTCACTGCGGCTTGTTCGACAGAAAAAATAAGATACCTCTATCATCAGATTGATTGGAGTCAGCGGCTGATTGGTATATTAGGTGCAAGAGGTGCCGGCAAGACAACACTTATGCTGCAACACATTAAACTGAATTATCCCAATAATGAAGATGTATTGTATCTGTCGATTGACCGCGTTTTTCCACCTGACTTCAGCATTTACCAACTTGCAGAACAGTTTTATATGCAGGGCGGACGTCATCTGCTTTTGGATGAGGTGCACAAATACCCCGGATGGGCAGTGGAAATCAAAAATATTTACGATGATTTCCCTGCGCTGAAACTGGTGTTTTCTGGTTCATCAGCGCTCTTATTGCACCGCGCTGAAGCCGACCTCAGCCGCAGGGCTTCGATGTACCACCTGCGGAATCTGTCGTTTCGGGAGTTTATTCTGTTTAAAACTGATTTCCGCTTTGGTACTGTTGGCTTGCAGGAAATACTCGAAACGCATATAAAGTTAGCGAACGAGATCAATCAAAAAATAAGACCTGTCCAACTCTTTCAGGAATATACGAAGTTTGGCGCCTATCCTTATTATTTCGAGAACCCATTGCAGTACCATGACAGAGTGATGGCAACAGTAAAGACCATCATTGAAACCGATTTTCCTGCTATCACTAACTTCAGTTACTCCAGCGTGGTGGCTGTTCAGAAACTACTGTCCTTTATTGCCGACAGCGTTCCGTTTAAACCGAATATGGCTGAGCTGAGCCGGAAAACCGGAATTTCGAGAGACGTTTTGCTCAGGATGATAGATTTATTGGTGAGGGCCGATCTCTTATTGGTTCTGCGTCAGCAAAGCGCACCAACAGGCTATTTTACAAAGCCTGACAAAATCTATCTTCACAATTCTTCCCTGGCCTGGGCATTATCGCAAACAACAGAACCTGATATTGGCAATATCCGCGAAACATTCTTTATCAATCAGCTAGATGGTATTCACCAACTCAGCCTTCCGGATTCAGCTGATTTTTTTGTTGACAACAAATACCTCTTTGAAATTGGAGGCCCCAACAAAAGCAGGAAACAGTTACAACAGACTGAAAACGCCTATGTGCTGCGCGATCAAATCGAAACCGGCTACAGCAATATTGTTCCACTGTGGCTTTTTGGTTTTTTATACTAAAGGACGCTGAAAGCAGTCCTTGCCGCATTTAGGCGAAAGGGTCAGTGGTTAGGTGGTAGTTAAAGTAACACCCCGAACAACCAGCCTGTCCGCTGTGGCGGAAACAATCTGAACAACCTTTAAAGTTTTAGCAAACTCCGCCGAAAAGGGGGTCAATATGCCGGAATGGCAGGAAGTATGATCCGAAATCTGCGTTCATCTAAAGCAAATAAGCATCATCAGCTTTACAAAAAGAATTGAACGCGGATGACCACAGTATGCTTCGCTACGTGGCAGGCTCAGATTGAGCAGATTTACGCAGATCAAAATCAGTGCAGATCAGCGTCATCTTTGTTCCAACCTAAAAAAATCCGCGACCATCCGCTCAATCAGCGTCATCCGCGTTCCATTATGTAATAAGAGCCAAGGAAAAAGAGCCTAAACCCCGCCTGTCCGCCGTGGCGGAAACCCTGCCTGTCCTGCCGTGGCGGAAACAATCCGAACAAACCTCAAAGAGCCACCAAGTGCTAAGCTAAGCGCCAAAATCCAAAGACCATTCGCCAATTTTGATCTATAAACATTGAATTCTTTTACAAATATGCGTATATTTGTAAAAATAAATTTACACTATGTTTAAACGTGCCCTTTTTCATACGATATCAACCCAGTTACACCATAAAAATGCAATAGTCATTACAGGCATGCGGCAGGTTGGGAAAACAACACTGATGAAACAACTTGTAACAGCATGGGACGCTAAATATGTGTGGTTCGATTTCGACAACCCATTGGATCAGATGCTGTTTGAGAACAACGACTTCAACAGAATTTTTAGGGATCTGCAACGTTTGGCAGACGCCAAGGAAGGAGAGCGTTTTTTGGTCTGTATCGATGAAATTCAGAATTTTCCGGAAATTACAAAAACGATCAAATACCTTATTGATCATTATGGGCTAAAATTCATTGTTACCGGCTCTTCCAATTATTATTTACGAAACCTCTTCCCCGAATCGCTCAGTGGCAGAAAGTTTCTTTATACCCTGCATCCATTAACCTACAGAGAATACTTATATTTCAATGCGCTTTTGCCTGAATCAGAGCTACAACCTGATTTTGAGGAGACAACATCGACCCATAGCCCATACAACATCATCAAGCGCAGAGAGTTATATGATCAATATATGGAATTTGGAGGATTTCCGGAAGTGGCACTCACAGCAGATTACGCCACAAAAAATTTGATTCTGAAAAATATCTTTGCTTCATTTTTCGAAAAGGACATCAAGGTTTTCAGTGAATTGAAAGATATAAAAGAGTTACGCGACCTCATCATTTTGTTGGGACCACGCAATGGCAATATCCTCGACGTAACGCGCCTTTCGTCGGAGCTGGGCATCAACAGGGTGAAAACATATAACTATCTCGAATTTCTTGAAGGCACATTTTTCCTTCGACTGATACCTAAATATACAAAAAGCGTTGATCGCAGTGTGGCAGGTGGCAAGAAAGTCTATTTCTCAGATACCGGAATGCTTAACCTGATAACCAAAACAACTGCAGGTCAACTACTTGAAACCACTGTGGCCAATCAGTTACAGCATTACGGTAAACTGTCTTATTACAACATGAGGAATACTGCTGAGATTGATTTCATACTCAATGACGAAATCGCCCTCGAGGTAAAGCAAAAAGCAATTGAACCCGATATCCGCAAACTTGAAAAACTTGCTGATAAACTTTCGATCCAAAACTATTATATTGTAAGTAACACACCGGATAATCAAAAGCATATCATTTACCCCTGGTTTTTATAATGCAGAAGCCTCACCGAACAAACCTCAAAGTGCCAAGTGATAAGAGATAAGAGCCAAGGAAAAAGGAAAAAGAGCCTAAACCCCGAAACCTGAACCCTGCCTGTCCGCAGTGGCGGAAACAATCTGAACAACCTTTAAAGTTTTAGCAAACTCCGACGAAAGGGGGTCAATATGCCGGAATGGGAGGAAGTATGATCCGAAATCTGCGTTCATCTAAAGCAAATAAGCATCATCAGCTTTACAAAAAGAATTGAACGCGGATGACCACAGTATGCTTCGCTACGTGGCAGGCGCAGATTGAGCAGATTTACGCAGATCAAAATCAGTGCAGATCAGCGTCATCCGCGTTCCATTATAACGAGTAATCCAGACCTTCAGACCTTCAGACCTTCAGACTTTAAGAGAACCCTCAATAACTCCTCTTCTCCGGAATCACCCCTCTTACGCCGCCTCTGGGTTCTTTGACATCGCCTTTGTAGCGTGGAATTAAATGTATATGCACATGCGATATTGTTTGTCCGGCTGCTTTATGGATGTTGATTCCAATATTGAAGCCATCAGGATTGTATCTCTTTTGCAATATCTCCTTGACTTTGTTCACCATAAACCAGCAGGCAGATTGCTCTTTGAAGGAAAGCCGGAAATAATCTGCACAATGCTTTTTAGGAATAATCAGAGCGTGACCTTCGTTAACAGGAAACTTGTCAAAAATGGCATAGACTGTAGCAGACTCTAAAAGCAGTTCGCTTACGGCATCGGGATTGCAAAACGAACACTCAGTATTTGCAATTCGTTTAAGTTGATTGAAATGCTGATATTCGTATATTTCACAATTATCATTTTTGAACAATGATTTGTAATTTAAAACCACATTGCACTGATAGGTAGGTTTTTGATGAATTTTATGGGTTCTGAAACCTTCATATTGTATATCCCTTCTCACGGCAAAATAGGCTTTTCCTGAAGGCTTCAGCAGCTGTGAAATTTCCATTAATACATTTGTCTGCTCTTCCTGCATCAAAACATTCAGCACATAAAGACAAATGATGGTATCGAATTTCTTTGCCGGGTATTCCGGAAAATAATGCTTGTCGTAAGCTGTAATGTCAATTCCTTTCGCCGACAGCAATTCAACATCTTTGCCGAAGCCACAGCCAAAATCCAGCACCTCCCCTGCCAGCAGATTTTTATTTAACAACAGTCTGGCCGGAAAAGAGAGTGTTTCTCTTTCTTTCGCTGTAAGGTGGTTGTATTGATTTGACTTTAAATGTTCCATTCCTCATATCCGCGGTTAGTGATTAAAAAATTGCAACTGCTTTTCAGCTGTGCGATGCCTGCCTGCTGCCAATCCTCTGCGGCACTGTTGCCAAGAAGAGAAACCCTGATTTCCTTTTGAAATCTTTGCGTTTGATTTTCGTTGATAAGCTCCCAGTAATCAAGGATTATATCTTTTCTTTTCTCAATCATTTCCATCGACGGTATCCTGGCCCGCTTCTGATTGTTGATTACTGAATTTGAAGGCAGCAGATTCCATAAGTCATTATTTTTCCAGACAGAAAATGGAATCATATGGTCAACATCATACCTGGAAAGCGCTTTGCCTGTCCAGACGCAATAGACTTTTCCTTCTTTCTTCAAAATGTTTCTGTAAATCAGTTTGGCTTCTTCAATTTCTCTTTCTGTGATAGGACCTCGCAAGACTTCGTTCACTACTTTTTCTACAGACAGTTTCTTCTTTGAGGCATTCACGGAAAACTCAGCCCACTTAAAAAGAATTGAATCCTGTCCACTGATGAAACTTCCCAGGAGCTTGAATGCTTCATAGTATTCGACCGGAATGGAAAAAGTGCCGGAGGTCTTTATCAAAAATTCAAGATCTACATCTGATGTATTTTGTCTGACGCTTCGGGATTCAATCCTGAAAATTGAATAGTAATCGTCACTCACAGAACGACCAATATATTTCATTGGCATCGCTGTGATGGTTTCCTTCAATTTCTTCGCCAATGCGAAAAAGTCATCTTGCAGGTCACTTGGAATTCCCTTGTTTTTCAAATCGTTATAGAAAGCCGAAAAGCCACCCATCGTATCGTAGGCAGTGATAATTTTCTTCAGATGAACCCCAAAAGCAATGTTTGTTTCCCCGTTGATCTGAGGGATATTCGTCACAGATTCCAATATCGGATAGTAATACATCATCCATTTTTCGATCAGCAATCCCGTCGGAAAAATCACTCTGCCATTTTCGAACGCAATGAAAGGCGAATTATCCTGTATGATATCGATCACCCCCCGCAAAAGCGCAAACTTATAAGTCGTTGACTTGCTGTCGCGTTCAATGATTTTGCTGATATTTTGAAAGATGAGGGGGTTCATTTTTGGGGTTGGGGGTTTTAATGTTTGATTTATTTTAATAAGTTAATAGTGGCATTTAGAGTTTTGAAATACTAACCTAAAAAAAACGCAGTAGATTAGATAAATTGCACGCTTTCAAAATGGATTTTTCGACATATGATTTTTGCCGCTTATTGCAGTTTGATTGTGGTTCCTATAAACATCTACTTTCAATTTCCTATTTTTCTAATTCTTTTGCGCACTGACTTAGCAAGTTATTTGGAAAGCTTTGGTTAGAGTTTGGGCTAATGCTTCTTGGCAATGAATATGGCAATGGAGCATTAGCATATTTATACCAAAGTATAAATTTCACTTGGCGGAAATAACAGGTCTAAACAATTCGCTTTTAATTTAAAATTGCATCCCTTGTCTATCACTTTCCCATCTGGCATTCTTTTAATTGGGTAATCAAGTGTAATAGCACCAGTTTCAACTAAAATCTCAAATTTATCAACCATTGGATTCTTAGTATGCTCAACTTCTTTAAAATGGAAATACTCATCATTATTTTCAATTTTACTGTCTGCCCTGATCCAAAATGTTTCTTTGTGTTTTTTTTGAAGTTCTTTTCTTAAAGTCTCTAACTTCCATACTAAAAAATCCCCAATTTCTTGTCTGTCAGAATTTTCAACTAACCAATCTTTTTTATCTTCTATTTTTAAGATTAAACCTTGAGCATTTCTACCAGTTCCCCTTATGGTATTGTATAAGCGAAAAACACCCATTTCCCAATACCCGAAAGCATCTAAAATCTCAACTCGGGACTTAAATTTGCTGAGTTCCCAATCTGGTGTTTTTCCAAAAAGACCTTTTCTATTGTTACGAGAGTCTCTAAATGATTTTAATTCAATGCCCTTATAATCTGGAGATTTTGAAGAATTCATCTCAATGCCAAGTAATAGTTCGATTGTTCTCCCGATTCCTGTGTCTGAATTCACAACAGACTTTACATAACCTTCACTAGCAATTAGTTTTAGCTTGTTGAGTAATTCAATTGCTATTTCGCTTTCTTCAAAATTTATTGCAGAAATTAACTCTTTAAATGGATTGGTTAAAGTGGATTTCATCAATACACCAATATCAAGCCTTGTTAGGTTAAAAACATGAAGACAATCATCAAAAAATATAATTGCTACTATATCATTTGGACTTGCAATCTTTGTTAGCCACGAAAACCAAATTCTTGGGTCTCCTTTTTTTGTTTGTGGTCTGTATAAAGAAGCTGTGGAACGAATTACTTGATATTCCTTATAAATGAGAGCATCGATTTGAACTTTGTTTTCTGGACCTTGTCCTTGTATGTCATAGTCGTGAATGTTGTTCTCCTTTAGAAAACTTCTAACCGAACCAGTGGCATCCATAATAGATTTCTTTAAACCAGTTTCAGTTGGTTCAATTAGAGAAAGAGAAACCTGATTTTTGGTCAGAATTTTTATTTTTGATTGTTCAGTTTCTGTTAGTACTCTCATTTAATATGTTTTAAAATCTCTGTGGCAATTGCTCTTGCCAATAATGGTGGTATTGCATTTCCAACCAAAGTGTATTGCGGAACTTCTGTCTTTCTATTGTTACCACCAGTTGAACGCTTTCCCTGAAAAACAAACGAATCATCAAATGATTGAAGTCTTGCCATTTCACGAACTGTTAAAGCTCTTGGTGAGTTATAGTGAACATAATCATCTGGTATTGTCATAATGGTTGAACTTTGTTCATCTGGTTTCAATACATTGTAATTTCTTTTATTAGATGTCAACCCGCATTCATCTATATCACATTGAGCCTTTTTATAATCTCCGTTTTTAAGAATAATATCAAGACGTTTGATTACATCATCATTTTGATTGCTTGTTTTGTGGTTATTTAGAATGTCAAAATATTTTTCTCCCTTTTGAAGTCCTTCAAAATTTCTCACGTAGAAAGGTTTTGTTTTAGGTTGATATCTTTCTATTAATCGACCTTCTCTTGACCATTCTGCAAATGATTTTCCAGTCTTAGAATTTTCCTTGCCGTCAATAGTCCTTTTCTTCAAAAGGCTTTTCATTTTTTCGGCTGTGCCGTTAAATTGCTTTGAAATATCAACTAATTCATAGTGGTGAGCTTCTTGATTATTACCTATAAAATCAAGGTCGTATAGGGCTTCAAAAATGGTTACTTTTTCATTTTCCTTTACGGTAGGTGGTATTTCCGAAATAAATTTCTGGTCTTTTCTACAACCAATAAAAAGGACACGTTCACGGTTTTGAGGAACACCATAATTTGAAGCGTTTGCTACAAATGGTTTTTCAATTTTGTAAAGCCTAATGCTGTCCAGAATTTTGTTGAGTTCGGATTTCTCCTTGTCAGAAGATAGGTTCAATAGGATATCAATTGTTTCATCAAACGAATTTGTATAAATTTTAAGAGCTGTTATAATATCAGTACAGTCTTTTTTATAGTCGAAAGGAACTTTGAGTTCATTAAATGCAAATTCAATTTGTTCAATTACACTCTCAGACCCGATATGGGTTAAAAAAGTCGTGAATTTTTCTACAAATGTGTCACTATCAATATTGCAGAAGTCTTTCTCTTTAATGATGTCACGTTTCAGTTTTTCCCATTCTTTGGTTCGGGCAAGAATGTTAAACCCGTGTCTAATGGTATTTATTCTTGAATCCGTCTTGCTGGTTTTGTAATCAGCTATTTTTGGTGTGAGTTGCTTGAATCTATTATCAACAAATCGAATAAATTCTTCTCTACCAGCTTCAATTTCAGCATTCCTTAGTTTTTCAATTTCAACTCGTTTTACAATACTTTCAAGCAAAAAGCTATTCTTATCAGACTTCATTTTTCTGATAAATGAAACTAAAATAGGAATTTCTTTTACATCAACTATCGAATTGATTTCTTGAATGATTAAATCCTTTATTTTTCCATTTTCCTTTGTAAGAATGCCTTTTACATTCTCCATTACGAAATACTTCGGTTGCAATACCTTAATTACTTCTAAGTAGTGTGAAAATAAATCATCTTTTTTATCAAACTTCTTTCTCTTTCCTGCTAGACTAAAACTCTGGCAAGGTGGACCGCCACAAACCACATCAATTTTTTTGTTGCCAATCTTTTTTAAAAGGTTATCTAAAAAATCAGGTTCAGTTATGTCTTGTTTCAAAAATTCCACATTCAACCCAAGTTGATGATTATATCTTACTATGTGAGTGAGTTCGCAATTTTCGTTTATGTCGCTTGCTGCAATGAAGTCAAAGAATTTGTTATGCACTTCTGATTGTAAAAAGCCTTCACTAAAACCACCTGCACCTGCAAATAAATCAATAAAAGTGAAAGGTTTACCGTAAAGCGAAATCTGTTCCTTTACAATATTGACTGTGTTATTTTCTCTGTAACCGTCTATATACTGATTGAGAATTTCTTTAATCTCGTCTTGCGAAAAAGTTTTTTTGTTTGAATGATGTAAAAGCTCGTCTGCTCGTTCATTGAGAAATTTCAAATAGTGATTTGTTTCAGTCGCTTCAATTGAAATTCCTTTAACTCGTTGTCTTTTTTTGTCAAAAAGCTCTGGGTCAATTTTTTGCCCTGTTGCTAACTTAATTTGTGTGCCAGAACAGTTAATTCTTAAGTGAATAGGAGCAATCCCCTTTTTGTCTGGTTTGTCGAGATAAAAATTAATAGTTGCCATAATTACGGACGATTTTACGTACACGGACAAAATTACGGACAAATTTTGAATTTCTGCTCATTTTTATTCATTTTCTGTCGAGCTTGGTAAAAATTGGCTCTTTTGGTTTTTTGAGCGCTAGCTTGAGTGTCTGGGAAAACCAAATATGCCATTTGCGAGGTTGGCTTTTTACACTGAGCGATGATGTTTTCCAGCTAACCGCTGGTGGCGATTTTCGGAGTACTTCACTTTCAACCAAGCACAAACTTTGATAGAAGTACAAAGCTTGATTTAACCACTGAACCTCCACTTTTGGGTAGGTGCAGGTAGCAGCCCCTCTTTTTTTTATATTGTTGTCATTCACAGCCGCAAGATTTTCCGTGTATTAGTTTGAATATCAATGTGTCAGACAATTGAGATAGATTGTAAGTAATGAATAAAAATAAAGTCGTACTTACTAATATAATTACAACTGTCAACCACATTCTGCTATAAACTTTTCTTTTTTTGTCTATAAATGAAAGGTCTTGTAGATATTCATTGTCATTATTTAAAATTCTCTTAATATCATCAGGTTCTAGCAAATCTGTATATCTTCGCTTTAGGTTTTCATAACTACTTACAAAACGTCTCCGCTGTTCTTTTATCTCCCACCTTGATACCCAATAATAAATAATTGAACCACTTAAAAAGGCAAGTGACAATACAGTTGCATCTATAGAAAATATATTTACAAAGTCACCCTTACTTAGAACACGAATTACAATTGCTGAAATATAAAAACTTATCAATGCAAGTGTGCTTTTTTGAAACCCACTTGCAAAAGTTTCAACGATTTTGTTCGCTCTGTTATTAAAGTCCAATAGCTGGTCTGAAATCTTATTTCTTATTTCAATGTATTGTTTAATGTTTTGTTTTTCATAAACCTTAAAGCTAGATTTAACGGATTGGAATGGATTTCCTTGAAGATATAATTCACCTGCTATTCTAAAATGTAGAGAGATAATGTTTCTAGCCAATCCAATTTTGTCCGTCAAATTTCCACCATTGTATACCCATTCATAAATATTGTAATATTCATCATATTCAGTTTGGCTCAAAATAGAAATATGAGATGTTCCTTTTATTGATTTATAGCCATTAATTTTAAATTCAATTGAATTCCCAGATACTGATGTTATGTCAAAGAGATAGATGATTGAAATTAAACTTGAATACCTATTTAGCATTTGATTTAACTCGATTTGTTCAGCATCACTCTCCATTAATTTAAAGTCACTTGGGATTAAACCAAAATGTTCTACATTACTAAAATGGCACTGTGCCTTAAAAAATTCAAATATCTCTTTTCGTTTAGTTGTCCCCTGAACTTTCATGTTTTCAGATAATTGTTCAAAGGATATAGAGCTTGTATAGAATGATTTATTAAGCCCAAAAACTTTAAAACTAAAAGATTGACCAACTTCAAATAATTTCGAAAAGGTCTGAAAGAATTGACCTATCGTATAACTATTTAAAGTATTTACAAAACATTGTAAGTCGTAAATAGTACAAGAAGAATCCTTTACAGCTTTATTTATCGTGATAACGATTGAAATAATTTCATCATTTAAATGTAAAGCCTCTTGTTCTAGACCTTTTATGAACTCTTCAAAGTCAATCTTACTTGAGCTTAGTATTACTGGGTCAGATTCTCCAAAAGTTACTGAAACGTGCATAGAATCTCTACTCTGTAAAAAATTGAACTTTGATTCAAGGAACTCTATCTGTACAGATTTAAATTTATTGGCAATTAAACTTGCCTTAAACTCCTGAATGTTCTCTGTTGAACTTTTAACAGAATATTCAGGAAAAAGTATCTTTATGAATTCATCTATGAATTTCATTGGTTGTTTTCTTGTTCAAGGTTCTTGAAGTACTTATAACCCTCTTCTGATTTGATTTTAACGTATTTTGCACCGTCACTTTCTTCTGTGGCAAAGATTGTATTTTCGGCAAAGTAACCTTTAATATGTAAATCTATTTCAGGCGTTAATTTTACCTTATTCAAAAATCTTGCCTTAACCTTGTCCTTGATGATGTTGAATTGTTTGTCAAATGATGAACGTGGTTTGGTTGGAAGTACACGAATTTTTTCTTTTAAGTCCGGTATATTCAAATTAGTGTCGAAAGGAGTATAATTACCTATTGCATTATCTAAAAAGTCTTGAATTTCAAACCTATCATTAGAACGAAAATATCTAACAGTGCTATTTCTTAAATATGTGTAATCTTGAGGGTGGTCTTTTTTCATTTTTGTGAAGACTGCTTTATCAATGCCATCAAAAGCTTTTTCAGTATTATCTTCATCAGTAAAGACCATATTTAGTTCCAACAATTCTTTCCACCAATATTTTGTATCAGATGGGTTTGTGTCATACACCAAAATCCCATCTATTGAATTATCAGGATGTAGATTGCATACAAATGCTTTAAAAGCTTTTTTCTTGACAGGAAGTCCCCGTGATAGTTGATAATCCACTTCATTCAAAAATTCATTATGGTCAGCTTTGCAAATAATAAATTTGTCTTGACCATGTTGAGAAATTTTTGCTTGTACTAAAATACCCTTTTGAATTGCAATACCAAGTTTTGAAATTTTCTCTTGTGCTTCAAACTCAACACTAAGAAGTCTATCAGCTATAACTTTTGTGATTTCTGCAAAGTTCTCACTGTTATTGATTCTTGTTATTTGTGCTCTTACTTCGGTTGTTTCTCTGTCGAAAAGAAATTGTCTGCCACTACTTCCCGAAATAACAACCGCAAAAAGTTCCTTTAAATATTCAACTAAGTCGTCACCGTATGTTGAAGAGTCAATCACTTCTACTTCTTCTTCATTAAGGTCGGTTTTAAAGATTTGAATTTCATTTATGTCCATAGTTTCATTTTTGAAGTTAATTCTCGGTTTCTGTCTTTTAGTATTGCTACTAACTCGATGCTAAAAACCACAGCAATGTATTCTATTAAATTTCATCAGCATAGCACAGAGCATCCCTCTTAAATACTCTAAGCCTTTGTAAACGAATACAATCGGATAGCGCCAAAAAAGAGGAGCTCTTAAAGATTGGTTTTCTATGCTGCGATTATGCTTACAGATAGTGGAACGGATGATCCTTGCCTTTTGAAGAAGTTGAGCTTCGTGAAGCTGCAATGATAAAACAGCAAAGCATGGCAGTGAATGCCTGGCAGCGTGCCTGCGTTGGTCCATATTTTCTTTCATCCGGTTAATTTAAGTTCAACAATTAAAAAAATGTGCCAAAATTTCAATGCAAGCAGTTGCCGGGAAAAGAAGGGTTAAAAGTAAAAGATATTTTGATTGTTTTGACATAAAATGAGAAATTTTTTATTTTTGATTTACGAAATAAGATTTCTGGTATGTGATTAAAAAGTTGAAAGTTAATAAAGTTTGAAAAAAGAACAAAAATAATTCCGGTATTTCTGACGGGACAAATGTAAGATGGAGATACAACAACTAGTGAAGAAAGTAAATATTTATTGCAATTAGGTATCTTTTGGGAAAATTCGGTGGAATTCAAAGTTCAGAAAGGCAAAAAAAAAGTTTTCAGGATCAATGTGTTATACTCTCACTAACAACCTGAATAATTGACAAAGTTCAGGATTCTGATTGATCTGGTCCAGATTAACTAAACAATCAGAACCCGATTACTATCGGGTCTGAACAACCAAAACATTCTCTCTAAACAATTGACCGGTGCTATTCCCTAAGTGATTCATGCTATTACCGAAGTGTTTCATGCTATTACCAAAGCGACACATGCTCTTCCCAAAGTGTATCGTGCATTTCCCAAAGTGTTTCGTGCTCTTCCCAAAGTGTATCGTGCATTTCCCAAAGCGACACGAGCGATTCCCAAAGCGACACGAGCGATTCCCAAAGTGTTTCGTGCTGTTCCCAAAGCGACACGTGATCTTCCCAAAGTGTTTTGTGCTGTTCCCAAAGCGACACATTCCATTACCGGCTCAAGGGTTTTGGTTGATATGAGTTTCCGCCATGGCGGACAGGTTGGTTGTTCTGGTTGTTCGGGTCCCTTATTGAAGATTCTCATAATTTAACCGGACATCAGTGAACTACAATCAAGAAACACTGAAAATCAATATTATAAATAAAAATATCAGCTTACTAATCAACTGAAAGCAGGTTTATTCCGGCAAAAAGTTAGCTTATGCCGGTAAAAAGTGCGCTTAAGTCAACAAAAAGTGAGGACTGGATTACAAAAATCAGGTAGTGGAAATTTAAAAGTAAACACGAAAATTGTGAAATAAAGGCTGAAAAGGTAAATGCCTCAGATTAGCTGCCTATAAATAAGGAGGGATAATTGAAAAGAGGGAGTGTTTTCAAAAAATCGGCCACTATTCCGTCAAAAGCTTTGAATTTGTGTCATCAGAGGGAAGAAAATGGGTTTCTGTCAGTTTTAACAGCTCACCTTGCCAAAACCCATTGATTTGTCAGCGGTGACCAACTGTGAATCAAAGCCCCAACGCATCTGCTTTTGCTAATTCTTTATTATTTTCCGTATTTCTGATACCTTATCTTCGTTTGTGATTTTCAGCAAATAGATTCCCTTCTGAAAATCCGTAATATCAACTCCCGATGAACCAAATAATTCAGTTTCAAGAAGGATTTTACCAGATAAGTCTGATAAACTGATGGTGAACTTATTATTCGTTGTGCTTTCAATATTAATCCGGTTTGTTGCAGGGTTCGGGTAAATTTTAAAGGCTGAAACGGAGCTGTTGTCTTGTATGCCTGTCCACCCAAAATAATTGCAGGAATCGGCAATTCCGCTGGAATAAAATCCAAATTCCGCATCCTCATAACATCTTAAACCACCCGAATAATTGCCGTCACACATAATTCCGGATAAGCTGTAAAGGTTAAACAAATAGCTTTTGTCGCCCAGATGTTCAATTATTTCTCCCGGATATTGTAAAAATTCATAGCCGTAATTGAGAGATTTGTAGGTGACATGAAGTTTTTTCAGATTGTGTGAATTGATTGTTACGTAGCTGACTGAATCCACCACGACTTGAATTGTATCAAGTTTTGCAATAGGTTCGGTCCAGAAAACATTGATCCATGAACTGTCTTTTTGCGCCCGCATATCAAAAAGCACCTGAAAGCTGTCGATTTGTGGCACATAAAAATAGGCAACACTGTCCTCGTAGTAAACGAAATCCCTTTCATTATGGAAGGCGCAAAATAATCCGCCATTGTTTTCCAGCACTTTACATTCTTTTCCATTAATGATGGTGTCGCCAACGGATTCTATGTACAGGTAAGAAATATCGCCCGAAAACGCGAAATTCTCTGTATAATGCCACTTGGCTCCTGTGGGCGCAAAACCTTGTCCAAATAAAGCGCTGACCTGAAAGAGGATCAAAAAAATCGTTAGAAAAAGATTCTGTTTCATGAGTTTGTGTTTTGATTGATTATCATTTATAGCTGTTTATCGTATCTTATTAATTCATAGCGGCAAATCAGCAGGCATTATAGGGTTTCAAAGCCATAGATTTAAGCTGAGCATCGTCTGTAAAACTACAAAAAAAATTATACTTTATTTCACTGTTGTCCGGTTAAATTTTATAAAATGTTCTGTAATACCTGATATTTCTCGTCCACCTGGGCGGACTTCTTTTTAATTGGGGTTACTTTTTTTCTTCTACCTATCTTTCGTTTCTCTTCTTTTCATACCAAAAAAGAATCTTAACAGGCTTGAACGCCAGATTATTTGGTACAGACCAATTGTTAGAATAAATGAAAAGAGAAACACCAGGAAAAACTTTTCAATCATTGTGAAATTTAGTGGCACAATGTAATAGCCAACAAAAATGATTATCGTTTGGTGCAAAATGTAGAAAGGCAAAATGCCCTGATTGAGGTCGTGCAACAAGCGATGATTAAAATCCAGAAACTTCTTGCCGAGTCCTGTGAAAGCGAGTACCCATGCAATACTATTCAGGTTTTTCAGAAAGATTGAAAGCAGGTAATTCAATGTGTATGCGGGAACTGAAATGGCGTCGAGTGCTGTTTTATTGAACAGGTATATACTCCAGCATGCAATTGCGATCAACAGAAATTTGTAGGTATGTTTCTCAATGAATTTGATAATCAGCGGATTAATTTGCAAAAGAAAGCCCAAAACGAAATAAAGTGAGAAGGCAGCAAAGTCAGCCCAATTCAGGTATTCGGGAAAAATCGGACGTAAAAGGAATTCAACTGCAACAAACGGGATGGCAATTTTCCATGCTTTAAAAAACGACTGTATGAAGTAATCCGATAGTTTGCAAACCCTGTTTTGATGTTTTATCATCAGTCTGAATAACGGAAGGAACAGAAGTGTTTGAATAAACAGATAGATCAAATACCAGATGTGATAACCAAAATAGCCGGTCCATATCAGGTTCCAGCCAAAGTTTTCGTGCATAATACTTTGTGGTAATTGTAACAGAAAGCTTGTATAACGGCCTTCAAATCCAAGTTGCTGTATAGCTTCAAAGAATTTCTGTGGCGGTATTAGTATGAGGACACCAAAAATGTAGGGTATGACAAGCCTTTTTACCCTTCCGCTCAAAAAGTTTTCTCTTTTCGATTTCATCGCAAAATAAGTGCCTGCCCCTGACACAAGAAAAATGACATACATACGCCAGCTATGCATAAACTCAATGATATAATTGAAGGAGGTGTTTGTTTCCGTATTTTTCAAATGCCAGGGATAGGTATCAAAAAGACGTAAAGTGTGAAAGAGAAACAAAAGCCCAAAGGCGATAACCCTTAACCAGTCGATGTAATGAATCCTTGTGGTATTATTCATGCGATTACTTTTTGAAATTTCGGACAAACATAGTTAACCGCAACAGCTTAAAAGTCCGGAAATGTAAGTTCGGACTACAAGTTTATTTCAGGAAAATATATCAGACTCCGATTGGGCTGCATTGGTCGCAAAGAAAAAATCAAAGGAGAGACTTTCTGTATTCAGAAGGTGTTTTCCGGGTAAACTTTTTGAAAACGCTGTTGAATGTTGATTTTGAACTAAATCCGCACTCAAATGCAATTCCAAGCAAAGAATAATGAGTGTATTTTGGGTCAGCAAGCATTTTTTTTACTTCATTAACCCTGTATTCATTAACGAATTCATAGAAATTCTTATTGAAACCTTCATTGATAAGTTGGGAAAGATTATTGGGCAAGATCTCTAATTTGTTTGCTAAGTCATTTAAAGTCAATTCGTCACACATGAAAGGTTTTTCTGTATCCATAAAATCAGTAAGTCGGTTTATAAGATTTTCTTTCTCAGGATGCTTGAGGGAGGAATTTGCATATTTCAGTTTGAGCCTTTGCGAAACTTCCTTTTCAGCAGCATTGTTTGCATTTGAAAAAATGGGTTTCTGCTTGATGCCATAATATCCCAGGAAATAAATCACCAGACTAAGTGCAACATACATCACATTGTCGCCATTCTGATAGGAGATGAGATTGGAATGATCGCTTAACAATGCCATAGAAACTGAAACAAATGAAATAAACAACATGCACACCAAAACAATTTTTAGCCAATGCAAATCCAGGTTCATTGTATTTGAGAAGCTTTGCTTTATATGCTTAAGGTGCTTTTTTAGTAGCAGAATGGAGATAATTGAATAGACAGGAACTAATAAACTGATAAAAAATTCGGCAATATAAACGACAGCTGATGTTTCGTTCCGGGTTTCTTTTTCGTAATACAACAACTTTTCCGTTGGGCTTAAAAAATAGAAATCGTAAGCAAAATAAATTGTTAGCGCTAAAAATGGAATTGAGTGAACTAAAAATGCAGGAAAAAGTTTAAGATCATTTTGGCTAATAAGGGATTTTGTGTAAAAAAGCAATATGGGGCCTGCCAATATTGGCAAAGTATAGGTAAGTCCAAGCAGATGAGGATAAATGAAAACAATAGCTTTAAGAAATAGAAAATGTTCGAGCAGCACCAAGCCTATTATGCCAAAATAGAAAAAAAGTAATTTTTGGTGCAGTCCATTGTTATCTTTGCCCAGGAGCAGGAAGCCAAAGAAGAAAGCCTGAGCCGAACCAAGTAAAAATATTATTTCCATTATCCAGTTTATTCTTATGATTTCAATGGTTTACCTTGCTGATTTTTGAAGCAGCTGCAAATTATTCAACCTCCATAGGCGGACATTCCTCCATAACAACCAGCCTTTTTCATTTTACTCCATTTTTGCACTGCTAAAATAGAAAATACTGGCTTTGCAAGGAAGGTGAATTTTCAAAAACATTTTGTGGATGATTTATTTGATGCCGCTATATCTGGATCGGGCTAAAAACTTTGTGGGCTAAAATGACTAAAACCGTTCTTTTGAATGCTAAACCATTCATAACGAAAACTATAAGAAACTCAAAAACCTGCTGCAAATTGAGGAAACTCTTTTAATTTCAGTAAAAAACACTAAAAGCCTTAGATTAGTATGTATGGCTTGCTGAAAAAGTCCTAATCTATTGGAATATTTGAAGTTAATTCAATAATATCTTATTTCTTGTGTACGGATTTGCGAGATGTTGGTTAATAAACCTTGCATCAGATATTTCGGTGCGCTGCACCTCTCTTTTCAATTCTATTTGTTTATTCTACAAAGATTATCCCCACTTTATGACTCAATTTCAGACCTTAAGACCTTAAGACCTTCAGACCTTCAGGCATTGAAAGAATATTGTTAAACAATTTGTTTGGCGGATCGGGTACCGGCAATAGACAGATGATCTTCGTGCCGTTGAGGGTTCTATCTGTTTTGAGGCATTAGTCTATATTTTATGTTCAAAACCAGCATTGGAAATAAATTTCCCTTTCCACAAGTTTCCAAATATCCCATTCCGGGAATATAGTTGCTATACCCATACAAATCGGCATAGTTCTTCGAAGGTTTTGAAAGCTGCCCTCCAAAATCAGCATTCAATTTTTCAGAAATTCTAAAATTATAACCAACAGCACCCGTCAATCCTGCGATGAACATCTTATGGTTTACATTTTCAACCTGACTTTCGGGAACATCCAGATTTGCATATTCAGCTTTCTCAAAAATCAATGAATTTGTCATGTATACACCCAAAAAGAAGTAATTTCTTTTTTCTGTTTTATTTCTAAAATTGAATTTCATCCCAAGCTTTATAAATCCACCTGTTCGTTTTCTCATTGAATAACCATCGTTACCACATTTGTAATGAGGGGATAAAAAGAACCCAATAAAATCGAAAGAATTCGAATAATCTATCGTGTAACCCGGATTGAAAATCATTGTGTAACGTGGATTGTTTGCAAACTCATAAGTCAGATCAATCGTTGTTGCAGGTATTTGCAACAGATTAATTCCGATGTCATGATTCCATTTTTCTTTCACTTGCCCAAATACATTTGTATTTATCAAAAGGACAATCCCAAGCAGGAAAATTTTAATGTTTACTTTCATAGTTGTTATTCATTATCAATGTGGAAGTCGTTTTTTACAATGTTACTTAAGCAGTTAAGGGCATGTGCAGCAAGGGATTGCGGGCTGCTTCGATGGCTGCCGATACGAAAGCTTGAGTGGGCTGCAACGTTTGAATACCCTCTAAAACCATTATGGCACATCCATTTTGCTTTGGGTTGAGCTTTGTTCATTTATCAAGTTTATCTATTAAATCTTTTTTATAAGCTTTCCCGATTGGCAATGCTTTTTTCTCTATAAATATCTGATTTCCTTCAATATGGTCAAATTTATTGATTGCGATGGCAAAAGAGCGGTGTATTCTAACTATATCCGGATGCGAGAATTGCTCTAAAATGTCCTGAAACGTGCTATGAACAAGGATTGATTGCCCGCCAAAAACAACTTTCACATAATCGCCAATAGCTTCGAAATACAGAATATCGCTAATGGGTACTCTATATAACTTCTTTTCGGATTTTAAAAGTATAGTTCTGCTATTCAACACAGATTGGCTGTCAGCAGAATAAGAGTATTTATTTACGGCTTTCAGGAAACGTTCAAACGAAAAGGGTTTTAAAAGGTAATCAACGGCGTTAAGTTCAAAACCCTCGAGTGCAAATTCAGGGTATGCGGTTGTAAAAATCACTTTTGGCGGTGAGGGAAGCGACTTTATAAATTGCAAGCCCGATATCTTTGGCATATTTATATCAAGAAACATCAAATCGATAAGCTCTCTTTTTACCACCTCGTTTGCTTCAATGGCATTCTTGCATTCTGACACAAGATTTAAGGTATCCGTGTCGGCAATATACCTCCTAAGCACATCCCTTGATGCCGGCTCGTCATCTACTAGTATACAATTAACTTTTTTCATGTTCTATTTCTAAGCAAACCTTAAAGGTGTCATTACTATCATACACTTCAAATTTGTGTCTGTCAGGATATTGTAACATTAATCTTTTTTTGATGTTTTCTAATCCAACTCCGTTTGGGTTTTTATGATCCCTGGCTGTTTTTATCTTGTTATTTTCAATCTCAAAATAAACGTGCTCTGCATTGGAATGTAACCTGATATTGATAAAAACATTCTCTGTATCGCTTTTTATTCCATGCTTGAAACTATTTTCAACCAAAGTTAAAAATATTAATGGGGCAACTTTTACATCCTCTTCTACATTGCTAATGAAGCTGATAGCAGCAGAATCCTCAACTCTGTATTTTTGCAATTCAATATATTTCTTCAGCAATAATACTTCTGATTCAATTGTAACTTTGTCCTTGGCAGAATCGTAGATCACATATCTCAGGATATCTGAAAGCTTCAAAACAACTTCTGCTGTTAGTTTATCATTTTTTAATGCCAATGCGTAAATTACATTTAAGCTATTAAACAAAAAATGAGGATTAATCTGAGCCTTTAAAATATGAAGTTCGCTATCCAGTTTTTCTTTCTCTTTCTTAACCATGCGCTGATTCTCTTTCTGCAAATCAAACCAGGATTTTGATAGTTTAGTTGCTGTTGTAATAATTAAATACAGGCATATTATTAAGGCTGTTTCTCCAAAATTAAACTGAGAAACAAAATAGTAATCGGGCAATACCAAATCTACCAGCACCTCAAAAGTATAGTGGTTCAAAAAAACAGCAAAGGCAATTATTGTTGCAGTAAAAACAGCATATTTCAGGTAACAGTTATTTACAAACCATTTCTTTATTCCGAAAAAATTCAGGTACACACCCGCGGAAACTGCAATATGAAAAAATATGGAATAGATAACATCTAAGCTGGAAATCGCATCTGAAAGTTTGAAAATAAAAGCAAATCCAGGAATTGAAAAAGTCCAAAAAAGGACATGAAACAATACCTTGTTTAATTTATATTTATTCAGAAGGCTCATTTTTGAGGTTTTAAGATAAATTGAAAGTCAGCATCAAAAGCCTCTTCATCGTTTGAATACTTTGACACAAACTTTTGCAATTCCTTTGGCTGCGCAGTTAACAGAATATTAGCACTATTTTTTTCATGCTTAATACGAATCTTATTGCTTTCAAGCTTATTTGCAAACCACTCTGTATCAAACCAGTTGATTACAATACTGTCATTTTCAATGTCAACCTTTGCAAAAGTATGTACGCCCATTAAATGAAAACCTAAAATAGTATTATCTGATTCCCACTGTTCGGGGAAAAAGTCGATATATGTTTTACCGTCTAATTCTACTAAATGCAATTGAAATTCCGTTTTTTTCTCTGGATTCGCTGCGTAATATAGAAATAACGAATAGGCGAAATTGTTAGGTTCTTCCCTGCTACCTCTATCAAACGGAACATTATGCTTTTTTATCCATTTTTTGTCATTAAAGAGGATTTCCCAAACCAAAGTTTGTGAATTACCGAATCCTTCATAGGTTTCCCACATCCCAATAATTTTGTCATTTCTAATCAAAACATCATCGGTATAAAGGGGATAAAAAGATAATACCGTACATCCAGAAAATATCGACATTAAAATTACCGCCGAAATAAAAATCTTTTTCTTTGCTTTCATAATTTTTAAATTTTAAGTTTAACAAAAACACAAAGCAAATAAATTCAAATTCCAGCTTTTGCAAAAACTTATTCGTCAAACGCTCTTATTTTATCGTCAGACGTATTTTTTTTAGTCTTTCTTTAAAAAATCCGCTTTCAATTTAACGAACGGCTCTCACTTAGCTTTGCCACCAACGTCAGTCCTACCAACAAAGGCGGATGTTTTTTCTAAAGTCAGAAATATCAAAACTTCCATAAATTTTCATTTTACTCCATTTTTACCCCGCTAAATTAACAAATACCTGCTTTGTAAGGAAGGTGATTTTTTAATTAAATTTTGTTGATGAATTATATGATGCCAAACAGCGGAAGCTGCTGCCCGCTCATAAACCATAATATCTAAAACGTGCTGTTGGACACTAAACCATTCATAACGAAGACTATAAGAAACTCAAAAAACTGCTGCAAATTGAGGAAACTCTTTTAAATTTCAGTAAAAAATACATTGATATCCGGTAATAATTATCTTTCGTCCCTACGGGACTTCTATTGGTTTTTATCTTATTCACTACTACCAATCTATTGTCCCTAACGGGACAGTCCCAGAGGGACAAAAGATTGGTAGAAGACAAAAAGTAACCCCAATAAAATAGAAGTCCGCCCAGGCGGACGAGAGATATCAAGCATTACAGAACATTTCATAAAATTTAATCGGACGTCAATGTAAAAACCACTAAAAGCCTTCGATTAGTATGTATGGCTTGCTTAAGAAGTCCTAATCTATTTGGAAAATATGAAGCTAATTCAAATATATCTTATTTCTTGTGCAAGGATATGAGGAATATTGGTTAAAAAAACCTTGCATCAGATTTTTCGGTGTGCTGCACCTCTCGTTTCAATTTTAATTGTATATTCTACAAAGATTATCACCACTTTATGAGACATCCAGACCTTCAGACATTAAGACCTTCCTACCTTCAGACCTTGAAAGGATATTGATAAACCATTTATTTGCGGATTGGGTTCCGGCAAATGCAGTTTAAGGACTGTTAACCGCTCAAAGTCCTGTTTTTTACCGCATGGAATTCTGTCTATATCCGAGATTCATAACAGCAATAATGACACCTGAAGACATGAACATAATCAGGCTGTATATAGCCGGGCTGATGGTCATGGTCGGATTGTGCAGCAATGTTGCACATATGGCGATGCCCAGGGTGCCGTTCTGTATGCCCGATTCAATGGATATAGTGATTCGCTGAGCCATGCGTAAACGGAACAGCCGGGCGGAAAAAAATCCGATGAGCATCATGGTCAGGTTGAGTGCCAAAGCTACCGGACCAGCCTGTTTGAACGAACTCACCAGAATCTCCTTGTCGTTGAGAACGGCTGCAAGGATGACCACCATAAGCAGGATGCCTGACATGATCTTCACTGGCTTGTTCATCAAGGCTGCGAACTCCGGTGCCTTGGCGTGGATGATCATGCCAATGGCCACGGGAACAAGGGTGATAATGATCACAGAAAGCATGGTTTTGAAAACGGGGAGCGGAACATATTCCCCCTGTTGCATGAAATAACGGAGCGAAAAGTTGACAATCAGTGGGATAGTGAAAACGACAATAATGCTCGAAATGGCTGTGAGGGAAATCGATAATGCTGTGTCTCCCTTAGAGATGTGCGAAATCAGGTTTGATGTCGGACCACCGGGACAGGCAGCAATAACCATGATACCGACAGCGAGTTCAGGGGTGCTCATTGGAAAAATCAACAGAATTAAAAAACCGATGATGGGCAGGACAACAATCTGATTGATTATCCCGAGAGCGGTAGCCTTCGGATAGAGTGCCACTCTTTTGAAATCGTTAAGCGTAAGCGACAGACCCATGCCTAACATGATGATGCCCAGTGAAATGGGAAGGAAAACTTCAGTAAGAAAATTCGATTCCATAGTTACAGTTTTTAGGTTTGTATAGCGTACATTTTCATCCTGGAGGCTAAACTAAAAAATAAATCAATGCAAACACCTTCATCCCCCTTTTATAAACCGGCCTTCGCAAGAAGGGACTTTGTTCTTTCAGGATCGTTGATTGCTTATCAAAAAAAATCGGGACATACAAACACAAAACGCCTATGTGCTTCTTTTACAATGATATACAGGATTCTCTGTTAACTGTATGGTAGAAACATAAACCCCAGATTGGGCTGTGTTTCTTGTAGTTTTTAAAATCTTTTCTTCATTATTTTCTTGTTGTCTCTATATAATTCTGATTGGACAAATTTCTTTTTGCCTTCATCTAAAGCCATTTCAATAATTTCAATATTAAACTCAGGTGTCCCCCCAACTGGATTAAGAACTCCTGCATGTTTAAATGGATTATAACCTTCTCCCCAGTATAACAAGTCAATATAGAATTCAGATGCGTTGTCAGGTGTAATCATAAGTACTTTTGATTTGTAACTTTTAATTATTGGATAAATAATCTGAATACTCAATGTGTCATTGGAATTTGTTTTTATTATTAATCGAGTTCCACTTTTAATTTTATGAAAAAATTCTCCATTAATCATTAAGTCCATTTTGGCCCCACTTCCATAGAACTGTTTGGCTCGCATCAAATATATTGTCCTATCTGATTCTGTTATTGTTTGTCCTTTTAAACTAACTTGCCCTAAGGTCAAAGAAATTATCAAAATGATAAGTAATATAATTCTAATATTCATGTTTTACTCATTTTTTCAATGTGATTTACTTAAGAATCCTATTTGATTTGCTTTGTCGCGTATTATCTAACATTCTGACTAATGTTTTTTAAATGCTGATCTTCAATTAATTACATTTTATTGATTTATCCCAAATTTATCCACTATTTCCACTAAACGTTAGCTTCCGAAATCAACTTTTGTGAATTAGGGGGAATTGAACCCTGCGAGAAGCACATGCGTTGTGGCGGACTTTGAAAGACAAATCTTTCTGTCCACAACGATTTTTTTTTGAAACTAAAATACACATTTTCATAACGTTACCCGTCATAAAGTATATGCATTATTATACTTTTTTTATTTGCATTTCTGCGTTTTAAATATTTCATCAAGATTTAGTTCTTCTAATTTCTTTTCGTTATAATTCCAAATAATGAAGTAAAGCCAACAATTGCATTCAGCTGCACTTTTATTGAAGTCACTGGTGCATGTTTTTATAAATTTTTTCTTACCTTTTTTCCTCCAATATTGTGATATTGTAAAATCAACTGTTTTCTCAATATTGTTTTTATATAAGTTAAATTCTATTGGTAAATTGTATCTGATTTTTATTGGTTTTCCGCTTCGTTCAGCAGGAGTCCATTTTGGCATATTTTTCACAAGTTCTAGACAAATATTATCTAAGTCAGGATGTAGACCTTTTAAAACAATTGGGTCGGTGATTGAACCATCTGTTTCAACAAAGAAGGAAATAAATACTCTTCCTGCCACTTTTTCATTAATTGCTTTCTCTGTATAAACTGCATTCGTTTTCAAGTATCCTATTAACGCTTCATATCCGCCGACAAATACAGGCATTTTGTCTACAAAGAAATATACTTCTTCCTTAAAATGTTGAGTCGAATCATTTTGAGCACTAAGTGATATTGAAATAATCAATAATATTAATATGTATAATTGTCTTTTCATAAAAATAAGGCACAACGAGCAGATACCCGCATATTGCGTATATATCTCACTTAAGTTCATAGGCTGTTTCATTGGTCATGAATTAAAATTCGCGATAAATTTAGTAAAAAACAAAAAACAAATCGTCAATTTATTTCTTTTAAAATGACATTCAGAATTCTGCTGTAAGAAAGGTGATTTTTCAAGTATTTTATTTGATTCCACAACGCAGAATCATCATGCCCGCTCTTGAACCAAAAACAGCCAAACCGTTCTTTTTGAATGCTAAACCGCCGTTGCAGCAAATTATATGAAGCCTAAAAACCTGCTATTCTTAAAAGAATTTCTGTTCAAATTTCTGGCTAAAACACCAAAAACCGTCAATAAGTGGATAAAACCTTCTTGATCTGGGTGGATGTAGTTCAATCCGCCTCGGCGGACTGGGTCCTGCAGACCGTTCAGAATCCTATTTATTGCTAGTAGGCGTTCCTATTCTTTCAGTTTATTTAATGTTATTTTGAAAAAGTGTCTATGTGTTGAAGTGTCGCCAATTTCCTGCAACCCATTGTTTATAAATACTAACTTTTTAGTAATATTCACTGGTTGCTTATTTTTAAAATTCAATATCAGAGTGTCTCTGCTTAAGTTATAATTACCGTAGTAAATTTCTTTTGATAGAAATGCTCCTGCATTGTATTCAAATGATTTGTCTTGTCTCAGACTTAATCCTACAGTAGTGACTGTGTGTTCGCAATATCCAGATAAAACGACCGGACTTTTATATTTTTCTTTTAGGTTCTCAAAGGGTTCGAAAATAACTATCCAAATTGCTATTATACCAATAATGAAAGGGATAAAGAGATTTTTATTTCTAGCCTTGAAAATTGTGACTATACGAACAACTAGTAACCAGAGTAAAATCATCCCTGTCAAGCCAGCAAACAAAACGATGATCATGCCTGTAAATCCTTCGACCCAAAGTCCAAGGTATTTCAAAGTGACAAGAACCAACGATAAAATTAGAATTGTCGTTGAAGTCTGTTTTATTTTCTTTTCGTTTGTCATTTTCTTACGCTTACGGGCAAGGTCAGTCTGTCTAAAAACCTCGTCTAACCTTCATTTTATTTCATTTTTACCTCGCTAAATTAACAAATACTTCCGTTGTAACGAAGGTAAATTTTCCAGCAAATGTTGCGACTGATTTTATTGTGTTCGCCGAAATAGCTCCAATGAAGACAAAAAGCTTGATAAATACAGAAAAAAAATTAAAGCCAAAACGCCTAAGCACTTCTTTTACAATGATATTCAGGATTCCGCAAAGGTTGTAAGCCGTGAACATCAGTCATACATCGGCTGATGCATGTTGAATGGATTTTTTGGTCATGTTGTGGTTGAAACCCAATGGTGGTTTCGCTGAACAGCGAATAGACCAAAAGCCATTACACCACAGCGGATTATGGCTCATCTTTTAGGGCTTTTCGGCTATTCGTCTTAGTGTTGGCAGTAGTTATTCTTCCATCCAAAATTCTTTCCATAGTTCCAATTTTCCTGTTTTCCTGTCGTAAAAAATTTCAAAGGGAATTTTTATTTTATGATTTGGCAAGTCAATATAATTAATCCTGAATGGCTTCAATGCTATCTTAATAGTTCTCCTGCACTTCCTGTCATCAGTCATATTCCACCACCAATCATCAATTTTGTCTCGAAAAGTTTCTCCTTCCCAATCTACCCAATCTACCCAAACCTTTTTTAGTTTTCCTTTTCTGTTGTAGGTTAGAATATATTTTTCGGCACATAAGTCATACCAAGGTGTTTTAATTGTGTCCCAATCAATATTTTTCTGGACTTGGTAAAAAAGAGTGTCTTGCAAACTTTTAGGAATTTGTCTTTGTCTGTTTTCAAATTCGATTTTGTCCGCTATTTTTTTGTTAGAAACTGTTCGTTCGTTTGTCTGTAAACCATTCTTAATTGAAATATGAAGTTCTCTTTCATAGATTGAAGCATAGCCCATATGAATGTATTGAACTTGTTTACCTTGTGGAACTACTAATTTTCCTGTAAACCAATTCGCAAATACGGTTTCTGTTCCAAACATTTTTCTCAAGTCGGCATTCTTAATTTCAAGTCCACAGTCTTTATGACAACTTGTAATCTGTCTTAAAAATAAACTGTCATTTTTGAGTTCCCAGATTGCTTTGTAACCACGCCAACAAGCTGTCGAACCACAGCCAACGAAGTCTAATAGTTCTCTGTTCCCTGTCTGTTCAAAATATTGTTCTAAAGGATTTGAGAAAATTGCTACTGTGTCACCTTTGTAAATCAAATAGTCAGGAACTTGTCCTGTTGCAAAAACAGAGTTTGTTATTAATAGTCCGAATATGATTGTTAAGATGTGTCTCATTATAATTACTGCCAACTACTTGCTAAGCGCACCCCTATTACATTTATTTCCACTTTGCCCAAACTTGCGCTTTGTTTCAAATGATTGTTTACAAGGTATTTATGATCTATTTTTAGATTCGTACATCTCGTGGCATTGCGTTTAGGAGCTCAAAATTAAGCTATTTATTACCTGTGACATGATGAAATTTTTATCAAATCGCTCCGGAATGCTAATTTTTGAAAGATTTCAGACGCTTACGGTTTTTATATTTCATTGGTTTTTGAGCTTTCATGTCCCAGTAATTCCGGTTATATATCGCAGGTCAATCTCGTTTTCGAGGCCTTATGTGGCAAAGCTGTGCCGGAGTGTTTTGGGCGTTAGTATATTCTACAATTCAATGTACCTGCTTAAAATCCCAAATAATAAAAACAACAATGCCAATACTCCAAGGATGGATGTTGTTATCCCTGTTTTTCTGTCATTGAGCCAGCCAATTAAGCCGATGGATGCCAAAATTGAAATCAAACCGAAAATAAGCACTTTTACAAGCATCTGATGATGGGAATTAAGTGCTGCCATTCCCTGATTGAAGTCCATCAAAGTCCAGCCCACTGCGCCTAAGAGAAAACTAATTGAGGCAATTGTCAATGTAATAATCAACCAGTATTTAATCCCTTTTTCTGTATCCTTGGTAATAATTGCACTCAAAAATGTGAATGAAAATCCACCGAGTACAGAGCTTATCAAGGCTAGCTGTTTGATACTTTCTTCCATAATTCTGTTATTAATTAGTTCCTAAATAATTAATTTTCAACAACTAAGCTTATTGCATTTGGTATACCAAATTTTACTATCAATTGAAACTTGAATGCAGTATTGTTTTCGTTTTTTGATGTAAGCATTGAAGTATTCAGACTTCAAATATAATCTTTTGTTGATTTGTTGATGCCTTGAATATTGATTTGTCGCCTGTTGATGCTGCTCAGCTAAAAAAAACATCCTGAAATCAAAAAAGGTTCAGGATGCTTTTTTTAAATTTATGATCGAGAGCGACGTAGTTGCAAACTTTTCAGAACAAGGGCACTATAGCATTTTAAAAAAACACATTCGTTTCGATTTACCAAAAGTTTGAGTCCAAAATAAATTGGAAGAAAAAAATGGGCTAATTTTGAGACGCCAAAAGCCGTTCAATGAAACACACAGGAAGGGTATGATTATCAAATAAATTTCAAAAAATGCGAAAAACAATTTTCATTATTTTATCCTGCATTTTGCTCAATCAAGGCTTTTTGATTGCACAGGAAAACATTTCGGAGTTTAGAAATGCAAAAATCGGGTTAACTTACTCCTCTTTTGGAGAAAATGATGTGTTCAGATTTAACGAATTAGACGGAGCTGCAAGTTACAACAGTGACTATTTTCGTACTTTCGGAATAAGTTACGTCCATCCTTTGAATAAGTGGCTGGAAGTAGAAAGCGGGATCGAATACTCCAGACACCATATCTTAATTCAACCAAACCTCCCACCCAATATTTGTGCTTTTCCACGAAAAGCAAGTTTCTCTCTGATCAATATTCCGGTAACATTGCGCGCTGGTTTTTTAAAATATTTTTTCGTGAATGGCGGTTTGTTTTTAGATGTTGACGCTTCAATAAATAGTCCGATTGCCAATCAAACCGGTATTGGTGTTTTGTTGGGTTTGGGTGTAAAATACGACTTCGACTTTGGTATCTCTGTTTTTGTGAATCCTTATTCAAATTTACATTCCCTGCTACCCTTTCAAACCGAAAAACATCATCAAAGAATCTTGGAAAATGGCTTCAGGATTGGTTTCAGTTATGACTTAAGAAAATTGAAATAAATATACTGGTCTGCCAAAAAGTAAAATGATAATTTTGGGCTGTTAAATGAAAAGCCTGAAATCGCTTAAAAAATATTAGTCAGAAGCATTATAACAACCTAATAAACAATAACATGAAAAGAATAATTTTTATCTGGATCTTTATTATTTCTGTATTTGGTTCATATGGACAAAGTAAATCGGATACAATTGAAATAAAAAAAGTACTCGGAACAGTATTTCAACAGCATGGTAAAAATTTGACGCCCCGTCAACTTTTAGAAATTACCCAATCAAATGCTGAAGCTTACAAAGCAATGAAAACTGCTAAAAGCAACTATGATATTAGCTCTGTGTTTGGATTTGCTGGTGGATTTTTAGTTGGCTGGCCTATAGGAACTGCTATAGGTGGCGGAAAACCAAACTGGACTTTGGCTGGAATTGGTGCAGGACTCATAGCAGTATCAATTCCTTTCTCAATTGCTTATACCAAACATGCAAAAAATGCAGTCAATTTACACAACAATGGATTGCGATCAACTGGATTAAGCAATGCTGGTCTTAAGCTTGGTTTGACTTCCAACGGCGTTGGAGTAAGTGTAAACTTTTGAACCTCCGACTTCAGAAAGTGGCTGGATATGTAAAGTTCAATATTTATTTCCATAAACCCTCAAAAGAACGATTAATTAAGAAGCACTTTTTATAAAAAAGAAAAAAAGTGAAACTTAATGTAAAGTTTACTTGACATTGTGTATAGTATATTTATCTTTGTGCCGAAATTAATTTACATAAAGTATAAAATACATAACAATAGGAGGTCGTAATGGACATAAAAGAAAAAAGAATCCTCGTATCACTGTTAAGTTCGGTGCTGGTGATTTTGTTTTATTCGTGGTATGTTTACAGCAAGTACATCGCAGACAATCCCGCCATTCTGAATGATTTCAAATTCTGGGGCAGCTCATTTATTGTTCTTATCCCTGTAGCCATTGGCATTCAGATCGTTATTCAAATCATTTTTGCCATTGTTACGCACATCCTGAACAAAGGCGAGGAAATTGATCCCATCGATGATGAACGTGACAAGCTGATTGAGCTGAAAGCCATAAAAATATCCCATTATCTGTTTATCCTTGGCTTTGTTTTGGCAATGGGCACCCTGGCGATGGGCATGCAGCCCTGGGTGATGTTTGTGGTGCTTATTTCATCAGGTTTCCTGGCCAGTATGGTGAACGAAATTTTAAGATTGTATTTCTACAGGAAAGGTGTTTGACATGGCTAAAGTGAACATCACTAACAACATCCGAACACTTCGTTTTTTAGCCAACGAAATGACACAGCAAGCGTTGGCCGAGAAAACGGGTGTTTCACGTCAAACAATTGTCGCCATTGAGAACGGTAAATACTTCCCTACCCTGGAACTGGCTTTTCGCATTGCACAAATTTTTGCAAAACCGCTGGAAGAAGTATTTACATTTGAATTACTTACCGAACCCGAAAACAAAAAACCTAAAAATTGAAAACAATGTCAGAAAATATTCCGACCATCACCTATGCATATGCGCAATTGGAAAAGAGTATATATGCTGCCCTCGAAACCTACTCCAATGTGCATCGCGGCAGTGGTCCGGCTTCGGTAGTAAGCACCCGTTTGTATGAAATGGCGCGCACTTCAGTGCTTAATCACCTCGGCCTGAAGCAAAAGGACTATCAGGTAATTTTTTGCTCGCCGCTGCGGGCATCAAAGCTAACTGCAGCAATGAAAGCTGATGACTACCAGATGATCAGCTCAGCGGATATCGGTTTGAATCTTGGTGTGACTGCCCTTGCAGTGAAGCAAAATGCACTTCCAAAAGATATCCCAGCGATAACAGGCGGAGGAACCACGCAACTTTACGGTCCAGATTGGGTGATGTGGGCCAAAGCTCCAACCGATCGGTTCGAAGCCGGCACACCGGCCATCATCAATTGTATTGCCTTTGCCAAAGCATTGATGATTATCCGGCAACTGGGAAAGGATGCATTTACAAAAGAAGATACGCAAGCCGGGACGGTTGATGATATTTTGTACACAGATGCTTTGCAGCAACTTAGCGGCATGAAGCTGCTTGAGGCAGTTCGGCAAGAATGGATTGGCAGCAAGCTTCTCGTGCCTACGCTCAAAGGAATGAGTTCCTACATAAATCTGGATAACAGCGCCAGCACCCCTGCTTTTGAAACAGTTTGGCAGGCGTTCAGAAAAGCCTGTCATCAGCCATCGGAGGTGCAGAAAGCACTGCTTGCCGAAACAAAAGCAATTGTGAGTCAGTTTTTTGGAGCGCCACAGGATCAATTTGATGTGATCTTTACCTCCAACACTACGGAGTCTATTAACCTATTGGCTGACAGCATAAATGCAGGCAACCGGAAGCAGCCTGACGATAAAGAAAGCATCATTCTGGGTTCTTTGCTTGAACACTCTTCCAACGACCTGCCATGGCGCGGCATCAACAAGCATAAGCTGATGAGACTCAACGTTGACAAGGCCGGCAAATATGATCTGAAAGCATTGGAAAACCTGCTTCAAAACCATAACGGAAATGCTGATAGTAAAGCCAGCATCCGACTTGTCGCATTAAGCGGTGCATCCAATATTACCGGTTTCTGCAACGACATCGGCGCGATTGGAAAACTAACAAAGCGCTTCGGCGCGCAACTTATGGTGGATGCAGCCCAATTGGCTGCACACCGAAAGATCGATATGCAATCATCTAATATCGATTATCTGGCATTTTCAGGGCATAAAATGTACGCACCTTTTGGAACAGGCGCTCTTATCGTGCGCAAAGGGTTGCTCAATTTTGACGATCAGGAACTGATAAGCATTCAAGCTTCCGGCAACGAAAATATCGGCGGAATTGCTGCCCTGGCAAAAGCATTGCTTCTTATCAAACAAATTGGTTTTGAAACAATTGAAGCAGAGGAATACAAATTGCTTCACAAAGCCCTCAGTGGTCTGGCAAGCATACCGGAAATAAAAATACATGGCTACCCCGACAGCAAGGAAAGTGAAATAGAACACCATACTGCTGTAATTCCTTTTGAAATCAAGAATAATCTCAATAGCAGTCTTGCCAAAAAACTGGCAGGACATGGTGGTATTGGTTCACGTTTCGGATGCCATTGCGCCCACCTTTTTATCAAATACTTACTTGACTTTACCCCTGCACAAGATAAAATCCAGCGCTTTGTGTTAAAAATTGTACCCATACTTAATTTACAAGGTTTGTTGCGTGTGAGTTTTGGATTACAAAACACTGAAAATGATGTGGATGTTATGCTTCATAGTCTTCAGCAGAAAGGGAAAATGAGCAGTAAAAAATATAAGGAATTTCTGAAACAGCGGATAGCCTTGGTTTATGGTTAATACAATCTAAGTATTAGTTGTTCATTTTTAATCAATTATTTCGCTACTGTGTCCTGAATAGGAATGCGCTTAAAAGGACATTGGTTTTTCTTTGTGCAACTTAGCGTCTTCCTGGAGGCTTTCTGTGCAATAGCTCTGGCACAAAGCTGGGCAACTCCGCAAAATGTCGGAGCACAGAGGGATTAGGATTTAGAATCAACAAAAATAATTCTATGCCCATCAAAATAAGATTTAGCCGGGATAACCAGTTTTCAAAAAAACTCTATATTTGAAGAGTTAAAAACAATAACTGAAAAGCATTAAAACACTTATTTTTCAAACATTTAGGGTTGATGAAAACCTAAAATTTTTTTCAACATGTTGCTAAACTTCATTTATGGGAACATTTAGCAGAAAGTTTGATGTTTATGTATTCAGAGGAAGCGTTGAATGGACAATAGTTTGTAATTTCAAAACAATATAAATCTATCAGCATGAAATACAGTCCTTTAAAGCAAAAAGAGAGAATTGAAGCAATTGATGTATTAAGAGGTTTTGCACTGTTGGGCATTCTCATGGTGAACATGCTCTATATGTATGAACCAATGACGACGATGATGTTAGGTGCAAAACAAGGAGCATCATTTGACCACATTATTGCTGAATCCTTTATAAAATTCTTTTTTGAAGGCAAATTTTATGTCATTTTCTCCATGCTCTTTGGCTTTGGATTTTACATTTTCCTGAATAAAAGTAAGGAAAATGGCAGTTCTACTTTGCCGGTTTTTCGAAGGAGACTCTTTTTCCTGCTGCTTTTTGCCTTAGCTCACATCAGTCTGCTTTGGGCCGGAGATGTTCTGCTCTATTATGCCCTTTTTGGATTTCTGTTGATTCTTTTTAGAAAAGCATCCGACAAAAAGATAATAAGGTGGGCTGTGGTATTGGCATTTTTACCGACAATACTTAATTCATTGATGGTTTTGGCTGTCACATTGTTTTCACAGATACCAGAAGCTAAAACAGAAATTGACATTCAAATGCAAGCGAGTTCACTGGTAATGAACGAATTGGTTGAAAGAGCTTCATTAATATACGCAACAGGAAGTTTCAAAGAGATCGTTTCTGTCAGGATTGAAGAGTACATTACTTTGTTTGGTGGCAGCCTGTTTTTCTTCTGTCCTGTTATTTTGTCGATGTTTTTAGTTGGTTTTCTGCTGGCGCGCAAAGGAATCATTGCAAACTACATGGAAAACCTTCCGCTTTTCAGAAAAGTATTCTGGTGGGGCTTATCAATAGGCGTGATAACAAATATTCTTTACACGATTTCATTTCGATATTCCATTATGAATGTACCCAATGTGTGGTCATTATTAGCAACTTCAATGCATATTTTTGGAGGAATTTCATTGGGAATGTGCTATATCTCAGCGATAATCATTCTTTTTAGCCAAGGCAAAGCCGGTCTGCTAACCAAATATCTGGCTCCGGTTGGCCGAATGGCCCTGACCAACTATTTCCTGCAATCAATCACGACTGCAATACTATTCCATTCATACGGATTCGGGTTTTTTGGAAAAGTCGAGGTTTGGCAGGGTATCATTTTGACTTTAGTAATTTTTACATTGCAGATATTCTTTAGCCGATGGTGGTTAAATCAATTTCAGTTTGGCCCTTTTGAGTGGCTTTGGCGGAGTCTGACTTATTTTAAGTTTCAACCGATGAAGAGGATGAGTGGTAATATATAAAGCATATCCGATTTCGTTTTTAAAAAGGCAATAGTGAGAGTATACATTGAAACCAAAATGTAAATTATTTTTGAATTGTAGCTTTGATATACAAAGTGTAATTTTCAATTGTCATTTGTTACCCTACTCCAATCGACATTTTGCAAAATTTATTGGCAAGCAAAACATAAGAGGAGTTATCTATGGAGAAGTGGATCTGTCGTTAGTTGTATATGTCCAATGCGGGTTAAAACCATATTGGCTGATACAAATACACTGATGCTATCGTTTGATCCGGAATATGCATGCAAGAGTCATCCATGGCAAAGATGCCAAAATTGTCCAGTTTGAATAAGAAACGACACTCAGTATTTGATTACCGGTTTTAGAAGAAAAGTGTAAAACGCTTGCTGAGGCTGATAGTTAATCAGAAGCGTTCTGGTTTACCGTTATCAAAACCGTTGCCCCACATGCAGCTGCGACTCTTATAGTACCAGTACGGAAAGCTCCCGGATTCGTCATGACATATACCTTAAAACTGCCGTTGTTCGATCCGACTGCAGGTGTAACAGCTGCCCATGACAATGATTCCGAAACAATCCAGTTTGAATTTGAAGTAATGCTTATTGTTTGATTTCCGGCTGCTGAAGAAAAGTCTAAAGTGCTTGAAGAGGTGGTAAGTAAACAGCCACCGGCACTCTGGTTTATAGTTATGGTAACTGTTGTGCCACATGCTGCTGTTAGTGTTATTATTCCCGTGCGGGCTGCACCTGGGTTTGCAATGACGGACACGTTAATATTGGAGTTGTTTGATCCCGACGTGGGTGTGACACTTAGCCATGATAAGGATTCTGAAACAGTCCAGGTTGAATTTGAAGTAATACTTATTGTTTGACTTCCGGCTGTTGGAGAAAAGTCTAATGTGCTTGAAGAGATATTAAGCAAACAATTATTGGCACTCTGGTTTATAGTTATGGTAACTGTTGTGCTACATGCAGCTGTTAGTGTTATTATTCCCGTCCGGGCTGCACCTGGGTTTGCAAGGACAGACACGTTTATGCTGGAGTTATTGGATCCTGAGGTGGGTGTGACACTGAGCCATGATATGGATTCTGAAACTGTCCAACTTGAATAAGAAGTAATATTCACCGTTTGATTTCCGGCTGCTGCAGAAAAGCCCAATGTGCTTGTTGAGGTAGTAAGTAAACAACCACTTGCACTCTGGTTTATAGTTACGATAACTGTTGTGCCACATATAGCTGTAAGTGTTATATTACCTGTTCGGGCTGCACCAGGGTTCTCTATGACAGACACGTTTATAGCGGAGTTGTTTGATCCCGATCCGGGTGTGACACTGAGCCATGATATAGATTCTGAAACTGTCCAACTTGAATAGGAAATGATATTCAATGTTTGATTTCCTGCTGCTGCAGAAAAGTCCAATGTGCTTGATGAGGCTGTTAGAAAACAAAGAGCAACTTGGTTTACAGTGATTGTTATCACTGTGCCGCATGCTGCCGTTAGTGTTATTATTCCGCTGCGGGCAATACCAGGATTCGCTATGACAGACACATTTATATTAGAGTTGTTCGATCCTGATGTGGGTGTGACAATGAGCCATGACAAGGATTCTGAAACAGTCCAGGCAGAATTTGAGGTAACTTTCAGGGTTTGATTTTCGGCTGAAGCGGAAAAGTTTATTGTGCTTGTTGAAACGGAAAGTAAACAACTAACAGCACTTTGGTTTACAGTGATGGTAACTGCCATGCCACAGGCTAATGTTACTTTTATTGTTCCCGTGCGGAAAGCTCCCGGATTCGCCATGACATAAACCTTAAAACTGCCATTGTTCGATCCGGTTGTAGGTATAATTGCGACCCATGACAATGATTCCGAAACAGTCCAGTTTGAATTTGAATTAATACTTACAGTTTGATTTCCGGAAGATGAAGAAAATTCTAATAGACTTGTTGAGACTGCCAGAGAACAAAGGGCAATTTGGTTTACTGTTATTGTAATTGTTGAACCACATGCAGCTGTGAGTGTTATTATTCCGCTGCGGGCGATTCCAGAATTGGCTATGACAGTTACGGTTATACTCGAATTGTTTGACCCGGTTATAGGTGTTACAGTTACCCATGATAAGGATTCGGAAACTGTCCAGCTTGAATTTGAGGAAATATTCACAATTTTATTTCCATCTGTGGCCGGAAAATCTAATGTGCTTGCTGAGGATGAAAGGTTACATAGAGCTGCTTGGTTTACAGTGATTGTAATGGCTGTACCACATGCTGCTGTGAGTGTTATTATTCCGCTACGCGCAATACCCGGGTTGACTATGACAGAAACGGTTATACTCGAACTGTTTGACCCGGTAGTGGGTGTTACAGTAACCCATGATAAGGATTCCGAGACTGTCCAGTTTGAATTTGAGGAAATATTCACTGTCTGATTTCCGGCCGAGGCAGAAAAATCTAATGTGCCTGTTGAAACGGAAAGTAAACAATCACTTGCACCTTGGTTTACAGTAATGGTAACCGCAGTACCGCATGCTGCTGTGAGTGTTATTGTTCCCGTACGGAAAGCTCCAGGATTCGTCATGACATATACCTTAAAACTGCCATTGTTTGATCCGGTTGTAGGTAAAATGGAAACCCATGACAAGGATTCCGAAACAGTCCAGCTTGAATTTGAAGTAACATTAACCGGCTGATTTCCGGCTGTTGCAGGAAAGCTTAATGTGCTTGTTGAAACAGTAAGTAAACAAACACTGGCACCTTGGTTTACAGTTATAAAAACCGTTGTTCCGCATGCTGCTGTGACTGTTATTGTTCCTGTACGGAAAGCACCAGGGTTCGCAGTGACAGAAACGGTTATACTACCGTTGTTTAATCCGGATAGCGGTGTAACTGCGATCCATATTAAGGATTCTGAAACAGTCCAGGTAGAATTTGAGGATATATTCACCGTTTGATTATCGGCCGAGGCCAGAAAATCCAAGCTACTTGCTGAGGCTGAAAGGTTACACGGGGCAGCCTGGTTTACAGTGATCGTAATCTCTGTGCCGCATGCTGCCGTGACTGTTATTGCTCCACTGCGGACACTACTACTGGTATTGGCAATGACAGAAACGGATATACTTCCGTTGTTTGATCCGGTTGTTGGTGTAACAGTGAGCCAGGGTATCGATTCTGAAACAGTCCAGGTAGTATTTGAAGTAATGTTTACTGTTTGATTTTCAGTCAGAGCTGAAAAGTTTAAGATGCCTGCGGAGGCTGAAAGGTTACAGGGTGCGGCCTGGTTTACAGTGATTGTAATGACTGTGCCGCAAGCTGCTGTGAGTGTTATTACACCATTGCGGACAATACCATTGTTGGCAATGACAGAAACGGATATACTGCCGTTGTTTGATCCGGTTGTGGGTGTAACAGTGAGCCAGGGTATCGATTCTGAAACAGTCCAGTTAGAATTTGAAGTAATATTCACTGTTTGATTATCGGCCGAGGATAAAAAATTCAAGCTGCTTGCTGAGGCTGAAAGTGTGCATGGGGCAGCCTGGTTTACATTGATTGTAATGACTGTGCCGCATGCAGCAGTGAGTGTTATTATTCCGCTCTGAGCACTACCGGTATTGGCTGTGACAGAAACGGATATACTACCATTATTTGATCCGGTTGTGGGTGTAACAGTGAGCCAGGGTATCGATTCTGAAACAGTCCAGGTAGCATTTGAAGTTATTGAAACTACTTGACTAGATGCTATCGCCTGAAATACCAAATTACTGGTGTTCGTAGTTATTTGACATGACTGGGTAGTAAAATTAAAAACAATCGGAGCAAGGGCATTGCCTTGATCCATATCAGGTGTAAATGTAATCTGACCAATGTTTTCGAATACTTGATTGCTTATTGGATCATAATACTTTAAAGTCATCAACTCAGAGTTGAGATTACTGTAACACATTACCGGAAAAACATAATGATTTGAAGGCGGAAAGTAAGACGCAGAAGCAACTCCACGACATTCATTTCCTACAAATACAGCAAGCATCCCTTGTGTAGCAGCAGTTCCGTCTTTTATCACTTTTCCAACGAGTTGTCCGTTATAGTCATAATTTGCTGGGTTGACAACCCAATTAGGACTTTGGCCAAAAACCTGTGTAGATATTATTATCAAAAACAATAAAATCTTATTTTTCATTTTTTTTCCTGCTAGTGTGTTTTTAAACTAAAAATAGTATTATCGAAAGATTTTTTATTTAAAAATAAAGGCCTTTTTTATCAGGATTTCATTTTTGCCGGTTATCATTTTCACATAATAAGATCCGGCTGCAACACTGTCTCTGTGCCATTCAATAGCATATTGACCCGGACTATACAATTGATCAGTCAAAACTTTTATAAGTCTTCCAAACACATCTGTAACTTCGATGCGAACACCAATCTGACCGGCAACAAAAAATGAAACTGTTGTCATATCATCAAAAGGGTTCGGACGAAGCTGAAGACTACTCTTCGGTTTTTGCAATTCTTGATTATCTGTCAGCAGTTTTAGATGTAGATTTATTGGATTGAATGCATCAGCAAGCAGCATATCAGCTGAAAACTCAATCGTTTCGATACATTCAGAAAGAACACCACTTTGTTCGTCATAGAATTTGAATTCAAGCATTTCCCCTTCAAACACATTGCTATACACCATTAACTGATAGGTGTATGTACCTGTGGGATTAAACATTAGAGGAAAAGCAGCTCCTCTGCATTCGTCACCAACAAATGCCAACAGAACCCCGTCTTGAGTATTAATCAATGTCTCACCATCATATACTGTGGCATTTAATGCACCGCTATGTGAATATAAATATGGATTTGTAGTGAATCCTGATTTGTTTTCAAAAGCAGCAATTTTTTGAGGCTCATTTGTTGGGTAATTTTGTTTTCCGGTAGGGTAAGTAAAGGATTGGGCATTGGTAATTTTCAATTTGTAACCGTCTAAAGGTTCCAATACTGTTAGATTGCCCCACCAACCCGTTCCACCAGAATAGTAAGTTGAAAAACTGGTGTTGTTTTTTATGTTATCACCCTGAACCCAATTTAAACCATTAAGTGCCTGATATATTGACATTGCAGCCTGAGGGTAATATGCAATCCAGTTCCAACCTGAATTAAGCTGAAGGGGTGTAGTGCTAACATTAACAGGCGTACCAGTGAATGTAAGCTGATCAGCACTTGCAAGCTTGATATGGTACATCGAAGCAGGGTTAAAAGATGCCAAATTTGGTCCCCACCAGCCAATACCTGTGTAGTAAGTAGCGGCGGCGAATTGATTTTTAATATTATCAAGATCTATGGGGGCTAATGAGCTTAACACATTATTAATACTCATATCTGTTGTGGTAACATTTAAAGAAAAATAGGTGTTTCCCTGAAATAGCGGTTTTGTTACTGTGACTTCTGGCGGACTGCACGACAATATTTTGGGGTCAAATGCATTTCCAATGGATAAATCGGAAACAAAAGTGATGGGATCCCCTAAGTTGAATAAGTTACATACATTGCAAGTTGACGGATTGAAATATTTGAAGCTTAGTATTTCACCCGATACTACATTACTATGGCACATTAATGGGAAAATATAACCAATTTCAGGGAAGGTGGTTGCGGTTATCAGACCCCTGCAAACGTCATTCACAAAAACAGCGAGTGTGCCGGAGGTAACAAAGTTGCCATCTTGATCTTTTACTCTTGCTGTAATTTGGCAACTGTATTGAAAATCTGCGGGGTTAATTGTCCAGGTTAAAGGAGGCTGGCAGTCTTGACTTATGCCTGTA
Organism: Bacteroidales bacterium; assembly: GCA_030683155.1. Lineage (GTDB taxonomy): Bacteria > Bacteroidota > Bacteroidia > Bacteroidales > F082 > JALNZU01. Next base: position 86,970 of record JAUXMV010000001.1, on the reverse strand, counting down.
CCAGAAACCGTAACGTTTTGAACAACAGAACCTGATGTATTTGAAATAATACCAGGATAGGATTGTTGCAATTCTGGGTAAAACTTAACATAAATAGTAAGGCTTATACTTCCTCCAGTAGGGGGTAAATTTAATGACGAATAAAAATCAGTAGGTGGTGTTAATGAGACTAAATAACCATAAGGTGCAGTAACTACTACATCTGATGTAAGATTACTGGCAATTAGATGGTAGCTTTTAACTGAGAACTGACCAACGATTACATCATTGAAGTTTAGTATATTTGGGAATAGGATAACTGTAGGCAAACCAGTCATTATTATTACATTGGATGGTTCTGAACTGCAACCTAATAGCGTTACTTTTACAAAATAATTACCATCTGTTGTTACCGTATAATCCTGATTTGTTGCACCATTTATCAAACCATTCTGATTATACCATTGATTGCCATTTGTGGCATCAGATGTAAGTATATTTCCGGTCAATGTTATTGTAGGTGTTTCAGGCAATGGATTTTCAATAATATTAACTGATTCAGTTGCCAAACAACCGTTACTATCAATAGCGAAAACAGAATAATTCTCCCCTTTGGTAACATTTATAGATTGCGTGGTATCTCCTGTCGACCATTCAAAATGAATTCCATTATCGGCTGTTAATGTTAGCGTATCTCCTGTACAGATGTATGTGGCAGCTGATAAAATATCAACTGTTCCACCAATACATCCGCTCACATTAAAATATATAGTATCACTTATTCCTAAGTATGTTGCCACAGCAAAAGTTTGTCCCAGTTGCTTGCCTAAAAAACCCTTTGAAGCGTTGTCGATAGCAACTACGTTGGTATCATTTACAATTAATGAGATATATGGGTCATTAGCAGCTATCGGCGTATTAAAATTCGCAAAATATGCTGTATAATTTGAAAATGAAATTTGGTTTATTGCCAATTGAATTAATTCAGGTTCTGCAGTGAATCCTATCACTGTCTCATTAGTAAATATATCTACTGTTCGTTCATCATAAACCAATTTTGCTGAATCTGAATAATTATAATATCCCTCCAATACTAATTTACACCAATTTAATTGATTTGAATTAACCTGAATACTTATAATAATTTCACTTAAATCAAAATTATTTATCGGATAGGTTTTTCCTTGAAAATAAACATTTAGAGTTTTGAGCCCTAAAGTATCGAAAAGCATTACGCCTACATTCAAACTGGCATCTAACATAAAGCTGCTGCTGTCTATGGGTTGCACTAATTTAAGCATTGTGGTATCTCTGATAGAGAAAAATGTATTTGCCTTTGATAAAGGTTGAAACTGATATCCATCTCGTTTATTACTGTTATCTGGAAATCCGGAAAATTTATTACTACTTATGGGATCATTCAAGAGCTGCATTACTGCATTTCCAATTTGCAAATTATTTGTTTCTCTGTTGGGTATTGGCGAACTATGAGCCACAAAATTATCTATTACCGTTACGTTTGGGGCAGTGTTGCGCGAAAAACCAGCAAGTTGACTTCCTACATTTACTACAAGATCGCTTTCCGGTACAAATGTTCCATAATTGAAAGCGTCAAATACTATAGTCAAGTTTTCTATAAAACTTAATGCGTCAGCTACAGGGCCTGCATTTGTAATTGCATTCTGAACAGCTTGTAGAAGTATTGGGTCAGTTTCACGACTTTTAGCAACTTGAAAAAGATAATTCACAAACTGCTCAATATAGTTACCGGGCGAATTATGCACTGCATCAATGATATTTTGTGGAATAAGTCCTCCCGTTAGATTTAATTGTTCTCCGGGTAAAATATCACCTGCAATCAAATGCGCTTTTACATTTGAAGCATTAAATGATACCCCATTATTTACTCTTAAATCCATAACAGCATTCGTAGGTTCATAATCCCAAATCCAAGCATTTGGATTAACAGGTTTTATAAAATAGAATGGAAAAGGTTTGTCAGCAAACCCATACCAGCTTTGCAATGTAAGCGAAGCCCATTTTGGGATTCCTCCCACATATCTATCAATAATATTAGCAAGTGGTGAACCTTTATGCGGTGTGCCTAGTGTAATTACTTTATTTACATAACCTGATTCGTAATTTTTATAGGGTAATGACGAGTAATTTCCAGTACGCGTGTAAATATTGGGAAAACGGTCAAGCACATTACGCAGCACCGAGCCTCCCATACTATGTCCAATGTAATCCACTTTTACTGAAGCATATCCTTTTAGCCTCATTTGCCTTATCACTCCGGGCATAGAGTTTTCTAAATCATCAATATTTCCTCTTACTATGGTAAGCGCATTAACTACAAAATTTGCACTTGGATCGATTCTTATTGGAATGGCAGTTTTAAACTTGAAGTTATTTGTAAAATTCCAGGTATTTCCAAATAGATTTTCTCTGAAATCACTCCAGGTAGAAGGATCGCCTCCTAAGCCATGAACAAGCATAAGTGGTGGTCGCACAATTATAATTGGTATCTCAATTATTTCTACTGTGGCATTGGCATAAGTAACAGTGAACTTTGCGTTTACTTTTCTGCTACTACTACTTGCATCATTAGGGTCATTCCCAACAAAATCATTAGGAGCAACATACCAAAAATAATAATCCGCAAGATTGGGTGTATTATTTGTGGCAGTTAAAGTGTTTGCTCCATTTGCTTCAATGCTGTATGAGGTTGTATTGATAGCGACCTTTACCTTGCCTAGTTTATCAATTCCGTTATTTACTCCACCATCATTCAACGATACCATAACACTGCTGATAGGGCTTCCAACACCTGGATTGATTTTCGCTAAATCCAAATAAATACGCGCTGTACCGTCAGCACAAATTCCATTTACAGGACCGCCTGTTGTTGGATAACTATAATCCCACTTTAATTGAACTTTCAAGTTTCCAGTTGAAGTAGCAGAATTCACCGTAAAAATTGGTGAAGTAATGGAATTGGAAGGCCGGTAATTATCAGTAATTTTAAATTGATAATTTGTTCCTGGTGTGGGTATTGAATAGTAATAATGTTTAAAAATAAATTGATTAATTAGCTCTTGTCCTGTAAGGGTAGTTGGAGTTCCCCATGTAACACCACCATTTGCTGATAGTTGAATATTGTAGCTATACAATCGTTCAGAACCAGAAATAGGGTACCCTGTCCCAAGCACCATTTTATCCTTAAATTCAAGCATGGTATTAACATTGGCATCAATAGCAAAAGAGGATGAGGGGTAAACTAATACAAGAAAACTATTTGCAGCAGCTGCATTAAGTGTAAATGATTTCATTGTAGTGGTTAATGCTGAAATATTATCCTTTGCTGAAACGGTATAATTCCCTACAGGCATTACTGTAGTTGTTGTGTAAATTTTTGTAAATGCCCCTACGCTGCTTGTAGTCGTATTTACTACATCCGAAAATCCGGCAGGGCCTTGCAAGGTTATTGTTGCTGTTCCATTTGGTTTAAAATCTGAGCCTATAATAGTAATGTTTTGCCCGATATTTATACTTGAGGAGTTTAGGGTAATTTTGGGATAAGTTATTTGTGAATTTCTAAATTGCAATTGATTGCCATAAGCAGTGCCTGCACTATTCGTAGCATAAGCCCTCACAAAATAGGTAGTATTTGCAGCCAAACCAGTCAAATTACTTGTAAAAACACCTATGCCGCTTCCATCGCTTGTATGACTGTTGGTTATTGTAGGGTTCTGAGAAGTATTCCAACAAACCCCTCTGGCGGTGACCGATGCACCACCATCATTCGTCACATTTCCGCCAGATGTTGCCCCATTTTGTGTTATAATAGTTATTTGCGTTGTTGAAACCGTAGGCACCACCACACCAACAGTTTCATCCTTGAGGCAGCGGACATTAAACCCGAGACTTTTAGTGAGGTGATTGTTATACAATGAACCGTTACCAATGGCTATGTAAAACATTCTCGCTGTTTCTAATGACTGTTCCGTAGAAGACCACCAATGACTATAGTGGCCAAGACCTTCGAAATTACTGGTTTCACGGAGACCGCCTGGAAGCGCTGAAAAGCCAAATGCATCAAAACCATAATGATAATTCCAGCCGTCTTCATCCCAGCGGGGATGCAACGTGGTGTTGCAGTCACCACCAAGCGGCGAATTTAACTGTCTACAAGATTTCAGCGCATTGCCGGCGCCGTTTGGAGCCATAAATTCATTATTGGGATAGCCCAGGCTAACTACATAATTTGTTAGTTGAGTCCATTCATCATTACTGGGCACATGCCATCCGGGTGGGCAAAGACTATTGCTGTTGTTTACGGCATGCCAGTTGTAGAGTGCACCATAAAGGTTTTTCCATGAAATATCATTTTCGTACCAGGTGTAGGCTCCGGTAGTGTTGTTTTGCCATGCAATGTCGTTGTTGCCGGGATAAATAATATTTGTTCCATTGCGGTATTTAGTAGTTTTCAGGTTTTCCTTCATCCAGCATTGGTTGCCAACAAGTACGGTGTTATAGGTGTTTCCATCAATGTCGGTAACAGTAGGTGTACCTGGGCAGGGCTGGCCGGTGCCGCCGCCGGTAGTATTAACAGTGAGGCCAAGAAGACAACTTTTCCCGCCGATGTTAAGAGCAAAGCTGGCTGCGCCGCTTGATACAGGAGTACCAGTAATAGTATAAGTTAGTGTTCCATTACCAATGGCAAAAGAGCCTGCTGCTAAAGTGGCCATTAAGCCAGTTACTCCTGTTGAAGTTATAGTTTGTCCGTTGTGGGAGCTGCCATTGCCACCAGTGTAAGGTATGGTAATGCTAATTTCGCTTGCCGGAGTGCCTTGCGTTAATATGCCGCTGTTGGTTGCAGAGTTGCAATCTAAAGTGTTTATTGGCTCTTGGGAGGGTGATGTATCCTTGATGCAGCGCACACTTAATCCGTTTCCTAAATCATCGTTATTGCGACGGTTCACATCGCCGTAGTTGAAGTCTATCTTCCGGTCCCATTCGTTGGTAGAACTCCACCAGTAGCCATAGTAGCCAAAGTAGTGGAAAACGGAAAAGCGGATACCGCCTGGAAGCGCTGAAAAGCCAAATGCATCAAAACCATAATGAGAATACCAACCTTCTTCCCAGCGGGGATGCAATGTGGTGTTGCAGGCATCCCCAAGCGGCGAATTTACCTGTCTACAGGATTTCAGTGCATTGCCGGCACCGTTTGGGTCATTCGAATTGGGGTAGCCCTGACTAAAAGCATAATTTGTTAATTGAGTCCATTCTGTATCGCTCGGCACATGCCAGCCGGTTGGGCAAAGACTATTGCTGTTGTTTACGGCATGCCAGTTGTATAGTGCGCCATAAAGGTTTTTCCATGAAATATCATTGTCGTTCCAGGCATAGGCTCCAAAGTTGTTTGAACCCCAAGCAGTGTTATTGCTGCCGGGATAAGCGATATTTGTTCCATTTCGGTATTTGGTTGTTTTCAGGTTTTCTTTCATCCAGCATTGGTTGCCAATAAGCACGGTGTTGTAGGTGTTGCCGTCAATGTCGGTTACAGAGGGTGTATCCGGGCAGGGTTGGCCCATGCCGCTGCCGCTTGGGTTGGCTATCACTTTTAGTTTTGACTGTGTACTATAGGTATTCGGAAAACTCCCTAACCCATCCCACACAATATGCTTATTACTGCCCGGGCTGATGTTGTTTACATTTCCGCTCAGGTAATTGGCAGGTACAGCTGTGTAAGTGCTGCCGGCATTAAAGCTGGCTTCAACCGCAATGTTGTAGCTGCTGCCCGGACCACTGAGGTTGAAATAAATATCCACCAATCCGCTGCCGTTGGTGCGCTGAGCAACCGAGGTCACAGTGATGGAGCCGGTTTGTGCTTTTGCTGGTATTTTTAGAAAGAATGCCGTAAAAACAAGCATGACCAGCAGCGCATTTGAGTGAATTTTTGATTTCATAATCTTTATACTTCAATTTTGAATATTAGAAAATGAGCCGCCCGGTACATAAATAGTATCGCCATAAGACGCATTAGTAATGGCTAAAGCAAGTGAGGTGTAAAATGAGGCAGGAGCGCCATTCTGCACTGCGATAAGATTCTGTGAAAAACTCACTTGATTTATAAACATAAAAAAGATGGTGGTGATAAAAATGAACTTTTTCATGATAAGATGTTTATTGGTTGAAATTATTGATCCTGGGCTGCAACTTTGATATTTATGTGAAGGTTTCCTATAGAATCGGTAGTGTGGGTGTTTTGCTGGAATAGAAAATGTGGATTAAATGGCAGGTAACCAACTTTCCATGGGAAGGCGCCACCGTAAAACCCTGACTGAGTCGCATCGACGACGCCAATCCATTTCATTGCACTCCTTATAAGCTTATGCAACTGATATTGCAAAGAAATGCCGAGATTATTGTTTGAATATTTTTCCCATTGTAATAGTACAGTTTTCTGCTTAGTATTAAAACTGGCAGATACTTTCCTAAACACTGTCATCCCCGTCAGCATCTGAATGCCTTGTAAATAAGTTGAAAATAAACAGGTGTTTGCTAAATTAGCCTGGCCAAATAAGACCGATAATTCAATTGGAAATAAATGTTTCGCAATTTTTGGCTTAGATAGTAGGTGTTTCATCGGTTGCTCAAATTTTAAAACTCAATAAAGACGCTTGTTTTTTATTATGCCAGTAGTCACCCGTCACAATTTGCACGAAAGGTAGAACTATATTGTACACTAATAACACGCGTTAAAAATTTATTTAAAAAACATACCAACACAAATTGAAACTATTAAGTGTGAATTGTTCATAACTCAAATAATTCCTTGCCTAAGAGCATCTTGCGAGTTTTGGCTGAAGTCATTTTCTAATGAGAAGCGGTTATGAATTACGTTTTATTGCAGCTTTGAAATACGAAGCAAAACTTCTACCTATTTTTATGAAACACTACCTCGAAGAGCATAATGCAAAATTTATTTGGAAGGCAGAACAACAAAGATATCTTTGCTTTGCTGAATCACTGACTGAGTGCTTACAGGATAAAAGAAACACATTTGGTAAATCTTGAATTCGTTTGAAAAAGAAAATCATCTTTTTAGCGACCACTATTCCTGAACTTTGATTTGCCATTCAGAAATTAATTCTAATTTTGTGTGCTTATACGTACAACTTGATTTAAACAAATAATAATCAATATATTATGTTAGAATCGAAAAGTCTGCTTTGTTAATGAAATAATGATGCACCAAATTTATTTCAAATTCCACAAAACAAGTCAATCGCATAACATCGCCTCATGACCAAATTAAAATACCTCGATCATCTTGATTCCTTAAGAGCACTCGCAGTATTGCTTGTATTGCTTTTCCATCTCGACATCAGCTTGTTTAAAGGAGGTTTTATCGGTGTCGATGTGTTTTTTGTCATCAGCGGATTTTTAATCACACGCAATATCACCCACGAATATAGAACAACTCAAGGTTTTAATATCTCAAGATTCTATTATCGTAGGGTAAAACGACTCATGCCTTCCTATTTTTTGACCTCCATTTTTGTTTTCATTCTTGGCTTTTTGCTTTTATCCCCTTCAGACTTTATCGGACTTACTGAATCAATTTTTTCAGGTTCGATAGCCTTATCCAATTTCTATTTCCTTGGTGAGTCGGGCTATTTTGATACAGCGGCGAAACTTAAACCTATGCTGCATACATGGTCGCTTTCGGTTGAAGAACAGTATTATTTTATCTGGCCGCTTACGCTTTTCTTGTTTTTAAAAGGCTTTAGCAAATACAAAACTTACATCCTTATTCTGAGCCTCTCAATTATTGCATTTATTGCCACTTTTTACATCAATGCTTATGGCGTTTCTGAAGAGATCCTGATTTTTTTCTCCAGACACAAGGAATCCACAACCGATTTGCAGTCACTGCTGTTTTTCATGCTTCCTTTCAGGACTTATGAATTTTTGATGGGAGCCTTATTGGTTTTCATTCCTGAAATCCACATCAGAAACGAAAAAACCAAAGGTCTGATCACGAGCCTGGGTTTTCTGTTAATATTGGTACCTGCAGTGATTTTTAACGACAAACTTTCCTACCTCAGCATCCTGAATATCATCCCTTGTGCCGGAATTTCGCTGCTTATCATTGCGCCACAAACCAAATACTTTAAGTGGTTCTATCTTAACAATATGCTTCGCCAAACCGGCAATGCCAGTTATACAATTTACCTTTTTCACTGGCCGATCATTGTATATTACAAGCACCTTTACGACAAGCCAATAAATTTGATCAGCGGATTGATATTGTTCGTGCTCTCCATCGGAATTTCGCTGTTGGTTTATAAATATTACGAAACCCCGTTCAGGCAATATAAGCTAAAAAGCATCAAACTTGATTATGCCAAAATGGCTTTTATGTTTTTACTGTTTGCCGGAGGTTCCTATGCCATTAAAAAAAATGTCTCAGCCAATGATGGTTGGTTATGGAGGCTTGATGAAAAAAACCTTGCGTTGATAGAAGAAATCGGGGCTCCTGTTAAATACCACTATTTCAACTGGGGTGGTGTCTTTTATGAATTTGACACTGAAATTCAAAGCAAGCAAAACCCGAAAGAAAGCATTGATATGGTGTGGCTTGGCGACAGTCATTCAGGGCATTTTGCTGTCGGACTGGATTCGATAATGGTAAAAAAGCATGGCTTGAAAGTTCATATTTCCTATGTGAGTTGTTTTGTTTTGCCCGATATAATTTCTACCAATGACAAATGTACGCTCGATGCTGATTCTGTTTTAACATCCAAAATCAAACTCTTGGAAAAGAATCCTGAAGCACCTTTGGTGATAAGCTATTACTGGAATTCCCGTCTTTTCTCATTTTGTAAGATTTTGGACGAAGAAACAGGGGAAATGATTGATCCTGCCAAACTTGGAAAAGAGGAGGCAATGCAATTACTTTGCGAAAAAATTGAAAAACTCAGAGACATTTTGGGAAAGGACAGGAAAATTATTGTCATCGGTGAATCTCCTGTCAGGAAAGGTGAGATAAATTACATCGATAAGTTGCTTAAACCCTCCTTCCTGTCATTTATTTCGCCTGTTTCCAATTCATTTCAGGCGGAACAATCCACAATCATGATCAATGATTTCATGAAGGAATATTTCAAGGATCTGGACAACTTCCATTTTCTTGATCCTTCAGAGCCATTTTGTGAAGATGGCACCTGCATCAGTCAGGTTGGGAATAAAATATACTTCAGCGATGTAAACCACTTCTCCAAAGTTGGTTCTGTGTATATCGTGGAATATTTCGAAGATTTCTTTCTGAATATCATGTCTCACGATGAGAAAGAATAGATTTTGACTTAATAACGAATCAAAACAATTAAGTTAACGCTCTCATCAGACGTTTGGGCTTATGGCATATTGCATAACAACATGTTATATCAGTAAGCTTTTGCATCAGAATATGGTACAATACTTATCAGCTTTTTATTGATTCAAAATACAGAAAGTCCTCCTGCAAGATCATTATTACTTGCATCAAAGACTTTTTGTATTCGTTTAAAACTAATCTTCTATTTCAAAACGCTCATTAGGTGGGAAGTCGAGATTTGTTCTTTTAGCGCGATAGATTTTGTAACCCCCATATGCTGAGCCCAGAAACAACAATATGGCTAAGCCACTGCCTAACGGAGCTCCACCACCTGGTAGGTTATTATCATTTCCATGTCCATCCCCCGGTGGTTCAGGTGGATTTTGGGACATTAACTCTAATCCCGTGAATGAAAATCCTATCAGCAATATCAAAATTATTAGTATCTTTTTCATCTTTTTATTATTTTGGTTATTCATTTTATCTGCTTTGATTTTAACCATCTGGAGATAAGCATCCAGCTAATCAACGATTATTTTTACCGTTTTCGCTCCATTTTCACCCAACAGTCTTACTATATAGAAACCGGGTGGCTGGTTGAAAGGCTGACTGTGCAAACCTTCTCCGAAGATGGCTTTGCTCTGTACCATACGACCCAAAATGTCGAAAACCTCTAATACTGCTTTGCCATCAGGAATCATCATATACAGATTTCCTCCGGAAAAATAAGTCCGAAAGCTTTCATTATCTACTAAATTATCAATACCTACTGTTCCAAAGTATAGAAGGAAACGATTCGGATTATCACCTTCTTCGGAATTAAAGTGGTAAACAGGGTTGTTATTAAATGTATGAACAGTATTGGTTTTCAAGTCGGAAAGATAGAGCATTTGACCATCGATAGTTTCTGTAAGCTCAATTGAATAGTCGGATGCATTGTTTTTAACAAATCCGAAAGGAATGACTATTTCATCATTCATTGAAGGAAGTGAATTAGTTGACAACTTAAAATCATCTGATATCGAATAAAATTTGGGCGCATATCCGGCAAGGAATTCACTGTCGTACATCAGGTCAAAGTCTTCTGTAGCTTCAGGAATAAAACAAATTGTTGAATGCTGTCCGCTCAATTTATCCATGGGTGATGCCATTAGCACAATCCTGTGAATAGGAACTGTATTTTTATAAAAGGCCTGTGCACTATGATCTCTTTTTGCAGCCGGCAAAGTAAGACTACCTGTTCCTGTGCTTGCCTGAACCATAAATCCATTTGTTGCAGGAATTGATGAAACTGGTGTTGAGGTCAGATCCGAATAAGCCTGCAATGCTTCATTCCAGATTTTTGCTACACCTGCAATATTGGTTAAGTTCCAGTCTGAACCGGCATCCCAGGTTAAAGCGGTGGAAAATGGATTGCCAAGTAAGTGCCAGCTTCTGTTGGCATTGCTGGTTCCTGTTATTGTCAAATCCTGAACAGTGATATCTGCAACATTGAGATTGCCTGAAAATACTTTAACCTCAGACGAATTATAGGCTACCATATAACCTTTTCCAACAAGTAAATTGGATGAATTATTGCTAAGTCCGTTATTGATGGTATTTGCAGTGCTCCATGTTGGAGGGTTGATATTATTTTTAAAATTAACCCAAAGATTTGAAGGTTCATGCCAGGAATAAAAATCATAATCTGATGCAGGATCAACAGTAAAGTTAGGTGAAATAGCCTGTGTGGCAACGGGACTGCTTACGAAATGCCAGCCATCTGTCCAATCTGCCCAATCAGCATCATTCATATATCGCTCAAAAGATGCTGAAACGTTAGCAGTGCTGTGTATCAAAGAAGCTGTGCCAGTCGCATCGCTCTTAATAATGAGACCTGCAACACCTGCATTATTGGTCAGGGTTCCATATACTGTCAAAGTTTTCCCTGGTTCAATGGTGAGAACGGCACCTGCATCAATAGAAAGACCTTTCGATTCAGCGGTTGTTTCGGAGCTAATATTTACTATACCATTAAGTGGTATTATTGCATCGCAGTATGCGCCCGGTATTTCTGCCAAATTCCAGTTTTGTATATTACTCCAATCATTGTTTTCAATCCCTGTCCATGTAATATCTGGTGACTCCGCATTGATTATCACTGTTGTGCCATCTGAAATGCAACCTTCTGAATCCTTTGCCGTAACAAGGTATGTGCCTGGTGCTACGTCGGTAAATATGCCGGTTGTATTAGAGTAAGCGCAATAATCGATTCTGTATGTCATACCTGCTGCAATTGGAGTTGTGATGGTAATTGATCCGGTATTCAGAGAACAATTTGGTTGAGTAAGGGTGATGATTGGATCAACAGGCCTTATACAAACTGAAACATTAGTATTGTTTATGCCAATGGCACCTGCAATGGTTAGTCCCCTGCCTTCGAGCGTAACTCCATCTCCTAAAGCAACTTCGCCTGCCAAAGCAATAAATACCCCTCTCAGGGTGGATCCTGCACCGGCACTTATGGCACCGTCTACTCTCCAGAAAACATTATTTACTGATGCGCCGTTAATTAAAAGAATATCTACTAAGGCTGCCACTGAAAATGCGCCTGTTACCTTAAAAATGAATACTGCATCAGGATTACCCTCGGCATTTAAAGTCAGGTCTACAGTCAGATCTGCTGCGGAATTGATATGATAAACCCCTGCTGTAAGCGTAGCTCCCGAAAGTTCTGCGGGAGTAAGTGTCTGTGTTGTCTGGATAGCACCTAATTCATTGAAGGCAGCTTGTAAATCCAGCTTAGCTTGGGCTGTTTCAGCATTTTCAACATGTTTCACACAATCTACTGCATCAAAACCACTTATCGCACCGGCATTTGTACCTATAGCGCCACCTGTAATAGTCGAAACCCCTGTATTTCCTACCGCACCGGTGGACGTGAAGAGCACAAAATCGGTCACTGTGCCTAAAGAGGGTGCATGCTTAAACCCTACCAATGTAATGTCTGTCATAGATAAACAGCCATCCGCGTTTTTTGATGTTACGGTATAGTCACCAGCTGGTACTTTTGTAAATAAACCTGTGGTGTTGGTAAAGTCAGTACCATCAATGCTGTATGTCATTCCAGCACCTAAAGGAGCTGTGACTTCAATTGTTCCGGTAAATACTGAACAGGTTGGCTGGGTCAGGTTGACTGTTGTCGCAACAGGATTGATACATCCTGTTAATGTACTTTCACTGATTGTTACCTCTCCTATAACAGTAAGTGCCCGTCCTTCAAGTAAAGTGCCTGCACCAAAAGCTATGGCACCGGTATTGGTCATAAATGTTCCTTTTAATGAAGCACTGGCGCCTGAACCTATAGCGGCAGTTCCGTGCCAAAAAACATTATTTACTGAGGCCCCGTTAATTAAAAGAATATTAACAGATGCGGCTGTAGAAAACGCTCCCACAATTTTAAAAATGAAAAGTGCATCCGGGTTATTCTGTGCATCTAAAGTAAGGTCTAAAGTCAGTGCCACTGCTTCATTGATTTTATAAATACCCGGGGTAATTGTGGCACCGTCAAGACTTGCAGCGGTTATTGTTGCTGTTGGAACAATTGCAGTTATTTCATCATAGACGGCTTGCAAATCCAGATCACATTGGATTGTTGCAGCATTTTGAACATGTTTCACACAGTTCACATCATCAAAACCGGTTAAAGCACCAAAGTTTATTCCAATAGCCCCTCCGAGTATCTGAGAAACCCCTGTGTTTGTAATCCCGCCGGAGGATGTAAAGAGGATAAAGTCAGCGCATGTTTTTAAGTCAGGTGTCTGGCCAAAATTTAAAATCGGTATTGAAAACAGAAAAACTGTTAGCAAGATTGTTTGTAGTTTTGTTTTCATAATGAAGAAATTTAATTTAATAATGATCCTAAAAACTTATTTTAGAAATGCAATCAAACTTAAATTTTGAACCACACCTTGTTTTTTACATGCATTTCAAAAAACCATCATAAACAGCAATAACAATACTTTTATAAATTTTGAAGTCTATATCACTGACATAATTTTGTCGCATGATTTAACATTTCTAACTTCTACAAAGATGCGTGTTGTAAAGGGGGAATGCGTTACACATCTTTTATAAAATCTTACATCATACACAGATTATCAATAAATTGAGGCATTACATACCTGTTAGCTTTATGCAAGCTTAACTGTAGGCCAATCTAATTGAAGGAGGAAATACAAATGAAAAACAAGTTGAGAAATTTACTCAGACTACATCTAATCTGTTTGTAGGGCTGCCAAAAAGCCGACAGTATCAGCAAGCCTTTGCTTCAGAATAAAATACACATTTTTGGCTTACAGTATGAGGTTCATGCCTTGCAAAAGACTCCAGATGTTGATTTTATGGTTAAAGCCAGGTCAACTGTTAAAGATAAAGTGAACCCGCGCCATTTATAGAAGATTTCTGATTTGATAGTTTTTTTCTAGCAAATCAGTTTGGTTGTGGAATACATTAATTTTTAGTTTGACTTATCTTCATCTATATCGTTGATGCTCCACCACTCCACATCATCAATTCCACGAACAACCTGATAGGTATCGACTTTGATTCTGACGAGTGTGCAATCTTCGGCTTGCATAAAGGACAAGAGATCAGGATGCCATTTAAGATGCTTATTGAAAACGTGTTCCTTTTCTGCAGTACCAATCTCTTCCATATGCCCAAATGCAGTGAGCACAAAACTATCCTGTTGCGCTGTGCTGCTGTGTTTCCCGCTTTCAACCAGCAATGCTACTTTGCCGTTGCGTATGAGATTTAGATATTTCTGGGTGTTGCGATAGGTAGCAAAAATAAGCGCACGGTAGCTATCCATTGGCGTAATTGCAACATAACTTGCGTGTGGTTGACCGTCCCCTTCTGTGGCAAGCACAGCAAAACGGCTGGTTTTAAATATATCCTCAATATACTTTTTGACAACGACAAGCTTACTCATAGATAACTTTATATATTTTGTTCAAATTTTATTAAACCACCGTGGCTATAAATATATACAGATTAAGCATCATGTAAAACAGAGCAGGCAAAGAAACCCAAAAACCGTCTTTTACTTTCAGTCTTACCAAAAGACCAAAAAACATTAATAAAGTCAATCCTCCGGAGGAGATCAGTAAAATGGAATGAAACATCAATCCGATAAACAATCCAAGTGCTCCGGCAATCTCCAAAATGACGGTGAGCAGTCCAAATCTCTCAAGTTTAAAGCGTTTAAACTCACTTTTCATAAAAGGAGAGGTAAACCAGCTGATTCCATAAATTAAAAAGGAAAAACCTGAAAATAAGACAACTAGTTGAAATAGAAGCATCAAACAATTATATTCAGGGATACAGCAGCAATAAAAAGGCAAAGCAAAAGTAACAAAAGTGAAGGCATTCGTTTCTGTAAGGGGTTTTTGACTTTGAAATGAAAATATTGTGCGCTGATCATCAAAAAGGCCATCAAAAGTGCCGGAATCAGCACCAGAGACGGATACCAGATGCCTGCAACCAACAAGGTGGCCAGAGAAATTTTGGCCGAGCCAACCATCGTGCGGGTTAAGTCACTCAGCCCATATTGTTTAAATTCTTTTATGATGTTGTCAAAACGGAATACCCATACAATCACGATGGATAATGCAACAATTGCCTGAGCAAATAAAGCGAGATTATTCATATTATTTGTTGTTATTTTTTCTGATTCTATTGGCTTCTCAGTTTCGCCACGTTTTTTTAAGTGATTTCTGTTCTTCACTTGAACGCTTCAAATTTAGACATTCGTTGGGATTTAGTCTGGATTTTTTTCATGACAAAAACATGAAGAAATTGTGATCATATCACTTATTCCCGATAAGCTTTAATTCAGAAAAAAATACGCTGCATTCAGCGCCGTGGCGAATGTCACCCACAACAAGTAAGGAATATTCAGGTAAGCTGCCAATGGCTTCAATCGATAAAAACTGAAAAGCATAAGAACGATTGTTGACCATAACAAAATGATTTCAATCAATGCGATCCCAATCATTTTAAAATAGAAAAAGAAAAAGCTCCAGCCAAAGTTCAAAAGCAAATGCACTAAAAATATCAGAATGGCGCGGTTGCGTTCTTTGGTTGGTTTCATTTTCCAAATCAGGAAAAATGAAAAGCCCATCACGATATAAAGTGTTGTCCATACAGGTCCAAAGATCCATTTGGGCGGATTGAACGATGGCTGTCTGAGTCCGGCATACCAATCTGGGACAGCCTGGGCAGTAAATATTCCCGCAATTGCCCCAACCGAAAGCGGCAGGATGATGGATATGATGAGTTTCAAAATGTCAGCGGTCTTCATAATTAATTGTGCTTAAGTTAAATGCAAATATAACACGAATGCTTTTTGCCAAAGGAAGCAGACTTATAACCTTACGCTAAGTATGGAAAACTGAAAGTCATATTGCAAAAAAGGCAACCATGATTATCATCTTTTGCCTTCGTTATACTTGTCTATAAAAAACCTATTGACAACATGTCTTGTGAAAGGTAATTCCAGAAGAGTAAAACTCTTTATGGTGAATTCTTATTATCTTTTGCATTCACAAAAGTTATCAAAATCAGATCGTTTTCGAAGGTTATACGACTATCTGAAGATGTAACTTTTCTTGTCCAGAGAAGAAATATCTTCTGCAGTCAATTTGAACGACATTGCTCCTGCATTCTCAACTGCATGCGATTCTTTGGTTGCGCCGGGAATAGCTACAACAGTATCTCCATGTGAATTGATCAGCCAGTTGAGCGCAATCTGAGAGGGAGTAACATTGTATTTGACTGCAAGTTCCTGAACAGATTTCACCAGCGGTCTGCTCTTTTCAAGTCCGGCAAGCTTGAAAGCAGAAGAATATTTTCGCATCCCGATATTTTTTAGCAATTCCGGATTGTCATGGAACTTTCCGGTAGCAAGTCCCTGTGCCAGTGGTGAATATGCTATGATTGTAATTCCAAGTTCTTTGGCGGTTTGCAATACGCCATTGGACTCAATTTTGCGATCGAGGAGATTGTACCTCACCTGATTGGAAACAAGTTGAATGTCATACTTCTGAAGTATCTCCCATGCCGACCTCATTTTTGCAGCCGAAAAATTACTTACTCCGACGTAGCGAATCTTTTGTTCTTTAACCAATTGCGCCATTGCTTCCATCTCGGCTTTCTCATTTGAGAAACCCCAGGGCTGATGAACCTGATATAAATCAATGGGGTAAGGAGCAAGTGCTTCTATCCGCTGATCAATTGTTTTGGCTATATTTGAAGCAAACCTGAACATGGGCCACCATTTTGTAGCAATGACAATTTCGCCCGGCTTTTTATCAATGTCTTTGAGCGCTGCAGCCAATGCCTTTTCTGAAGCGCCGTTGCCATAAATTTCGGCTGTATCAAACCAGTTAATGCCGCCTTCCAGAGATATTCCGACCATCTTTTTGATAAGATCATCCTCTATAACCGGCCAAAATTTTCCGGCCATATTCTTTTGTTTACTGAATTGCCAGCAGCCTAGACCTATAGGCGTTATCATAAGATCGGATTTGCCAATAGAACGGAGTGGTAGGTTTTGTTTCATAATTATTTCAAATTAAATTGCAGGTGAATTATAAATTGAACGTTCTTAATTTATTCGAGTTGTAAAAGGCTTTCAATGGCTTTGCCATTATCAAAAGCCAAATTTAATAAAACTAAAAGTAGTCGTTATTGTAAAGAAACTATAAGCAAAATATACACAATCATATCACGTTTAACTTTTATTAAGTATGATTAAACAACAAAAATGAGTTTA
Source organism: Bacteroidales bacterium (assembly GCA_030683155.1). Taxonomy (GTDB): domain Bacteria; phylum Bacteroidota; class Bacteroidia; order Bacteroidales; family F082; genus JALNZU01. Next base: position 69,787 of record JAUXMV010000001.1, on the reverse strand, counting down.
TTCAAAAACATTGAAGGGTATTGTTTTGGATTTTCACAACAGCATTTCAAAATATCTTTGAATTGTTTAACAGTTAAGTTTCACATTTTGAATGATTAGGATAGCTTGAATCATTTTTCAGACAAAAGCAGGCAAAAAAAATCCCTCGACTTTGCGAAGGATTTTTTATCTGAAAATGAGATTACTTAGGTAGAACAACTCCGTCAATTACATGGATCACGCCATTGCTTCCTTTCAGGTCAGTTGCTGTAACATAAGCGGCATTGCCTGCTTCATCTGTAAGTTTCACTTTTCCATTGTCCATGGAAGCAACTAATTTTCCGCCACTTACTGTTGTTAATTCAACTTTACCTTTACCTTCTTTAATTGCAGCAACTACTGCTGCTGCGTCAAGATTGCCGCTTACAACATGATAGGTCAGAATTTTTGATAGTTGCGCTTTGTTTTCCGGTTTCAGCAAACTTTCAACCGTTCCGGCCGGAAGTTTTGCGAAAGCGGCATTTGTCGGTGCAAATACGGTGAATGGACCAGTTCCTTTTAAAACTGTTACCAAATCAGCTGCTGTTACGGCAGCCACAAGCGTTGTATGGTCCGTAGAGCTTATTGCTACATCAACAACATCCTTTTTCTGACTAAAAGCGCTTACTGAAATTGCAAGGGCGAACATAATTACAAATAGATTTTTCATTTTTCTTATTTATTAAATTGTTTAACTATTTAGAATAAACATTAAACAGTATTTTGAAACTATTGTTCAAAAAATAAATTTTTAATTCATTTATTCTACTAGTTAGTCCTATGTTTATAACGCATGAGGGCTTGCTGAAAATCTCAGAATGTTGATATTTCGGTGCGCTGCACCTCTTGTTTCAATTCTATTTGTATTTTCACTAAATATTATCGCCACTCTGTGGCTCAGTTTTCAGGTGCAGCGCACCGGTAATCTTTGTAGAATTTTGTCTGGTGGTGTATTTAAAGGTGCAGCGCACCGAAATATCTGATGCAAATTTTTTTAACCAATATCTCACAAATCCTTACAAAAGAAATAAAATACTATCGAATTAACTTATTATATTACAATAGATTAGGATTTTTTCAGCGAGCCCTAATTAGTGAAGTTGTGTCGACTTGCACTATCTTTCTGCCACAAAATTTCCTGATAACCTACTTACACCATTCAGTGAAACACCCTTCATGATCAAAAAAGGGAAAGCTGTTCACTTCCCCTTTTTATCCTCCTCAAAAAGTCAAACGACTTGAGGCAATATCAATCAAAATACATCCGGGTTATTTGATAACCTGTAATTTTTTGGCGTAAGTTCCCTGACTTGTAGTAACCTGAATTAAATACATCCCATTATTCAGGAATGTTAAATCCAGCGTTGTATGGTGCCGGTTATCATGCGCTGTATAGACTGTTTTACCTGAAATATCTGTTATGCTTATTCTTTCTATCAGATGATTTGAATGAATCTGCAATTGATTGCTGGCAGGGTTTGGAAATAAACTGACATCATTCTGCTGCAATTCGATGACTGAGATGCCTGTTTCAACCTCTAGCGTTACCGGGATAATTAAAAGTGTGTTGTCAGAATCGTTACTAGTAATTCTCAGATTTGCAGTGTAAGTATTAACTTCCATTTCTTCAGCATTAAATGAAATAGCTATATCCTGGGTAGAAGCTCCATCAATCACTCCGGTTACCGGATTAACGCTCAACCAATTCATGCCATTGAATGAAATATTTGCACGGATATTCCAGTTGCTATTTATGCCATAGCCGGAGAGATGTTCCCAATTGGTTCCATCCTCACTCACCCAATCGCCATCTTGCGCTGCAGGGCCACCATCAATCCCCAGAACGTATGTTTCTGCCGGGTGTATGACTTCAAAACCTATCCAGATATCTGATCCGCTGATCGTAATTGCATTGTTAAGTACAACTGTATTCCAGCTTTCCGGGACAGGAGTAAAATTTTGCTGATAGAGAATTGATCCGGGAGAAGTCGTGGTTCCTGCATCCCAAACAATAAGCTTAAGGCTTGTTGGACTGGCGTTTACATAAACATCTACTGATTCAAATTGATAGTTTTCAAATATTGAAGTTAGCTCCGATGGAAAGCGTGCTGCTCCATAAAAAGTTCCGCCAGTCATCAACCCAATGGCGTTGGCATTAGGGCCGTCGTAATGAAGTACAGTATTTCTGTTGCTTGCTATGTTGGCACCTTTATCCTGAACACTTGCCTTTTGATTCACCAAAGGAAGTTTTCCCGACTTAAATTCAATACCAGTTGGCACATGCCGAACATTTGGTTCAGCAGCAGTGTATTGAACAATAATGTCGTAATGAAGCAAAGCATCACCAACATTTTCAATGGTTAATGTTTGTACGGATGAATCCCCGGGAGGAAGAGACTCAGCTATCTCCATTGGGTTAATTTCAATACCAGGATTTCCGGGATTCAAATCCAGAACAAAGCTTATCCACTCACCTGATGGTAATTCGGCTGCTCCGATGAATTTATTACCATCGGGTGTTACATCATTGATACTAAAGAATATCCAGTCTGCGGCATCAAACCAGCCTCTGCCCGCTGCATACTCATTAAAAGTTTCCATGCTGCCATCAGGATGTCTCACAAAAGCTCTCCTGCCTGGAGGTTGCGGGGGAAATCCTTCGCCTGTGTATCCGAATACAGTACCATCATCAAGAACCTTTAGAGGATTTAACGTACCAAGATTCAGGCTGTTTGTGAATATTGTAGTACCTTCTGTTGGTGACCAGATGAAGCCGCCTTCCCAACCTAAAGTACCTGTTACATAATTACCGCTGGCCGAGGCGCCAAAAGCCTCGCCATACTGTGTTTCATCCAAGTAGATAATTTCATCGTTATACCAGATAACAGGCGTTCTGGTCCAGTTTGGTTCAGCCCAACCGTAGATGACACTTCCGTTGGCACTGATTCCGTTTGCTCTGCTGTTTGCCTGAATTGGCGATCCAATCATGTCATATCCGTCAGCCTCTGTCCAACTGAAAGCCTTTACTGACCAGTCAGCATACCATTGCATTCCAACGATTGTGGTTCCATCAGCTGTAATATCATAAGCACTGTTATAAAAAGTGCCAAAAATTTCTGGTGCTTCAGGGTTCATCCCCAGAAACTGCCATTGGTTTGTCGTTTTATCCCATATTCCGGCAGTACTCACTTCCATTCCTTCGTATTGAAATTCAGTATCATAGGTGCCTGCCACAATTCCGTTGTAAGAAACCCCTTGTGCATCACCAGAGAATTCACGGGTTCCACTAAACATTGTCCACAAATAGCTGTTCATTCCACCAAACTGGCTTCCCGACACATGCATTCCATTGGATGAAATACTGGTTGGGAAGGTGTATTGTGGGTAAATTACTGTTAGATTTACCGCTTGGGCTTCCAATACATTGAGTGTTACAGCTATAGTAGCAGTTGGGTTCACGAGATCATTGCTTGCAATGATAATATTTGCCTGATATACACCCAGTTCGAGTCCAGAAGCATTGAAGGCTAAAGAAATCGTTTGGTTTGACTTTGCCGGAATACTACCACTGGTTGGACTTGCTGTTAACCAGGAGCTGCCACTAAGAAATTCAATTTCTATACCGTAAGTCAGGTTTTGAATACCATCATTCATCACTTTAAAGGTCTTTGAACCAGCGCCATCCTGCCCTACTGTCTGGCTAATCTCCAACGTACTTACGTTCAAAACGGGTGAGTCGTCTATCTCTTCGCCCAATGAAATATCATCAATAATCCAATAATGAGCAAATTCACCTTCATACCTGAAAGCGATGTATACGTCTTCACCTGCATATACTTCAAGGTTAATGAAATGTTGAACCCAGTTATCTACAACTTCCCCAACAGTCCAAACCTCAACAAAATTTCCGCTTGCAGGGTTGCCGCTTCCGGTACTGACCATAACACTGTTCTTGCCATAGTAGCTGATATCACCGACAAGGCTCCAAAAAGAAAGATAAAAAAATCCTGTTTCTGGAATTGTAATTTGCGGAGTAACCAACCAACCATCCTGGTTTTGTTGACCCCATCCATGATAAGCGGAATATTGTCCGCCGGGCGTATTGTTATACCAGCTTTGGTACCATGCACTCCCGTCACCATCGGAGTCATACATTGTCCAACCAATAGGTGGAAAAGATTCACTTTCAAAATTCTCTATAAATGGATAGACGTTGGCATCAATTACTTCCAAAGTTACAAGCACTGTAGTTGTTGGATTCACAGGGTCGTTACTGCTTATGTTAAGGTTCGCCTGATATGTTCCAAAGCTCAGACTTGTAGCATCGAAATTTAGCAATATTTCAGCCGAAGCATGTGTACCTAAACTTCCACTGGTTGGATTTACTGAAAGCCATCCTTCTGCATTGAGGTATTCAATTGCGATATCGAAATTCAGGTCAAGAATTCCACCATTAATAACATCAAAGGTTTTTGAGCCTGTTCCATTCACTCCTACCCCCTGATAAACTTCTGAAGTGCTGACATTCAGCACAGGTGAGTCGTCAATTTCATGCCCTAAACCAATATCATCAAGATACCAGGTGTGACCCCATGGGTCTCCTTCATATCGGAAAGCTACATATATGTTCTGTCCGGCATAAGCCTGAAGGTTTACAAAATATTGATACCAGTTCCAGGCATTATTGGTTTCTGTCAGCATCCAAACTTCAACATAATCATTGTTGGCCGGATCAGGACTTCCGGTGCTTACCAGAATACTGCTCTTTTTGTAGGCCCAGTTATTTGCCAGCCAACTCCAGAATTCAAGGTAGTAATATCCTTGGGCGGGCATACTTATTTGGGGTGAAACTAACCAGTTGTCCATTGCAAACTCATAGCTTTGGTTGTGGAATGCTGAATTTGTTCCTCCCTCAGTGTGGTTGATCCATGGATCAAGCTCCCAGTTTTGTGTGTTATTCATCAGACTGTACAAGGTCCAGTTTGCCGGTGGAAACACTCCTCCTTCAAAGGTCTCTAATAAAGGATAAGTAGTTACCCCTTTATCTTGTATCTCATCCGGGTAAACACGGATTGTGCTTAAGGTAAACAACAAGAGGGCCAACAGAGGCAACCCTGATTTCAAAATAAAATTTCTGCTCATAGCAAATAGTATTTGGTTAATAATTACTGTTTAGTTTTTTAATTCATCGATAGCTTTATCCTGGCTTTTGGCTGAAGGGGTATCTTCTGCAGACGTTTTTCCTTCCATGAAATTGAGCAGTTTTCTCAATGCCTGCGTATTGATTCTGTTTTGCTCAAGAAGCCTTTGAATGTTATCTTCGAGTTTTGATTCATCTTTTGAATCGTCTGATATTTCTTCCATAATTTATGAGTTTTTGCAATGATATTTAGGTTTACATAAGTCAAAAGAAATTTGATTGCTCCTATATATTTTCATCATGTTGTTTCTTCTCCGCACATCGGGATAAAATTATTTTTTAACAAACATCTTTCTGACCGTAGTTTCATTTTGTGAAGTCAGGTGAATCAGGTAAAAACCGCCCGGAAAATCTGAGATGTCAATCTGTATTGAATTTGCACCGACTTGTCGCTTGTACATGATTCTGCCACTGGTATCTGTAATTGTTACTTCTTGAATGTCAGAACCCATAATCAATGAAACAGTTGAACTTGACGGATTTGGGAACAAACTGACTGAGGACATGGAAATACCGGGAACCGATACCGCGCCTGAAATCATCGTTACTGCAACCGTTTCATTCTGATCTGTTATTTCAACATTGCCCTGAACAGTGTTAAAACCATTCAGCGTTACACTGTAGTTGTAAATTCCCGGTTCCAGTTGAAAAAAGGAATAATTGTTGGCTGCGTTTGTATTGTTTCCCAGGGTTATCACGGCATTGCCGATAAGATTGCCATCAACATCCTTCACCTCGAATTCTGCTTTATAATAGGTCTTTGATAAGTCCCACTTCATGAAAAAACCGGCATCATGAATCGAAGAAAAAGTATTTCCTTCAATGAACTCAACATCTTCGACCGATGCACCCACAGCATATATCTGATCATTTTGGAGCACAACAGCATCCCTGTACTCCACTCTGGATTCAATTCCGCCTCCATGCAACGCAAATGCTTTTTCAAATTCACCATCCTCATTTATGATTACCTGAAACATTCCAAGGCTGTTGGGGCTTTCGGCTTCAATCACTTTATGGCCCTCAAAATAAAAGGGGGTATAACTGTCGAAGCCGCCTCCGACAAAATTTCTGTTATCAGCATCTATATTCAGGTTAAAAGCTCTTGTTGCAAACTCACTTCCCATACTTTTAACCCAGATCAGTTCAAGATTATTTGTGAACTTTGCGACGTATGCATCTTCAACGCCATAAGACATAGGCTGAATGCCCTGTATATTGAAATCAGACTCGGATTCAAAAAAACCGGCAACAACAACATTACCATTATGATCCAGTTTCAAACGGGTCAGATTTTGGTTCATTTCACTGCCATATGCGATTACATCCGAAAAAATCGCACCATCGGCAGAGAGTTTTACAATGGCAATCCAATCATAAAAACCTTCCCCCTGATAGGGCAAAATACTGTCGCCAACGATGAGTGGTTTTGAATATTCAATTGCAAGAAACAGTTCATCATTTTTCGTAACAAGCGCCCTTGAATTAGACCAACCCGGATCACCTGAACTTATAAAATTAAAATTCGACCCCCATACTGCTGCTCCCTGTGCATCAAGTTTGGCAATGAATGTCTGGGTTCCCCATCCATTCTGTGTGTAAAGAAATTCTATGCCATCAATAGCAAAACTGGTATTGGAGTATCCGGAAATGTAGATGTTATCAGCGGCATCAATTGTGACCCTGGTTATCGACATATTGTAATATTCCTCGAAGGGTAATATTGGTTTGTACCAGATTAAACTGCCGTCGATGCCGGAGAATTTAGCTACAATTCCTCTCGATGTCCATTCCATATCCGGCACATAAACAACTTCGCCATTTATCCTGATGGTGTCGTTTGATGAAGACCATCCCACAGCCACAACATTATTTTCACTATCCAATGCCATATCGAAAAACGTTTCGTACCCTTCGCCCACCATGGTAGCATGCCATATTTTATTTCCATTCAAGTCCGATTTCACAATCAGGGCATTGCTACTGGTATGGTATGGCAACGTAACTCCTTCATATTCAGCACCCAGATACCAATAACCATTTGAAATAACCGATTCACCATCGAACAAAACATTGTTGAAAGCTGTTTGTTCGTTTGCTGTGATATGTTTGGACCATTCAGCATGTGTGTGCTGAGAATAGGTTTTTGATAGTAACGAACAAAATATTAACAGGGATAAAATTGCAGTTTTTAACTTCATGATTGCATGATTTTAGTAAGGATTTAAACCGCTGCAAAAATATTCAGGATAAAAAGGGGCCACAAACAATTCCTGTGCACTTCTTTGCTACAAAAATTTAAATGCTTTACTACATCTTTACTACAAAAATGCATTAAACATTGATTTATAGACCTTTATGATCTGAAAAGCTATTGTATGGAAGAATCAGATTCCTTATTGAATGTTTGTGAGCTAGGTTTTGTCAAAGACATGAAAGATACTCAATCAAACCAATCTCTGCATTGGTCAGATTGAGTTTTTGACGAAGCCTGGTTCTGGCGACATCAATGCTTCTGAGCGATTGACCTGTTATGGAAGAAATTTCTTTGGTTGACATATTGAGACGCAGAAAAGCACAAAGTCTTCTCTCGTTTGGCGTAAGATCGGGATTGATCTTATTCAGCTTTGCGTAAAATTCGTTATGGACATTATGAAACCTTGTTTCAAACTCCATCCATATGCTGTCTTCTTTGGAACTCTCAAGTTCTAAAATGATATCTTTGATGAGGCTTTGATTCTCCTTTTTAAAATTGTGCCTGTTGGTCATCAATTTATCGGCGATGTTGTTTATAAGCTCATTCTTTCGGATTTGGTAAATCACGTTTGTTGTAAGCTCTTTGTTCTTGATTTCCAGTTCTTTGGTAAGCGCTGTTTTTTCTAAAGCTGCTTTTTCTGAGGCAAGCTGGATGTTATTGTTCAGCAGGCTAAGTCTTCGCAACCGGCTTTGTGACAGCACATACAACAACCCAAGTATAACAACGACAAGCAACAATAGAATGGCAATAAAAAGATAACGCATTTTTTGCTTTCGCTGTTCAATGATCCGGAGATTCTCTCTTTCCTGAAACTGTGATGTTATCTCCATTCTCGAAAACTCAAGCAAAGTTTCCTCACCTTTGAGCTCGTCTGAAAAGTGTTTTAACAAGATGTGATATTTAAGCGCCGAATCCGGTTGGTTTAATTGATTGAAAACTTCAAATAATTGCTCGTTCAATGAAGACAAAATTGAGGTGCTTCCGACTGCAGCAGCCATATTATAACCATTGTAAAAGTTGTCAAGTGCTTTTTCATAGTTTTTCTGCGACTTGTATAAAATACCCAGCATTCTGTAGGAGGATGCTTCACCGGCTTTATCATTTATCTCTTTCCGGATCATCAGTGCGGCGTCCATATTCTTGTGTGCCTCATCAAATTCTCCCATTTTCATATGAATGCTTCCCAGATTGTTATGCAACATCGCCAGGTTTTTTTGTTGTTGAGGTATCCGGCTTGCGAGGCTGATACCCCTGTGATAATAATCAATGGCCGTGTTGAAGTCATTGAGATTTTCATGTGCTATTCCGAGATTGTTATAGATTGAAATAACCTGAAAAGGAGGAATAGTATCACCTCTTTTTTCGGCCAATTCAAGGAAGAGTGGCAATGCTTCATGAAAATAGCGCTTGGCTTCTTCAAATTTCAAGAGTTGAAGTAAAATTCCGCCGAGGTTTGTCAAAGCATTGGCAATGCCATTGTTGTTTCCCGTTTCTTTGTTAATTGCCAGAGCTTTGGAATAATGTTGAAAAGAAATATCCAACAAACCCTGAAAAAAAGAAATAGTGCCAATCGACATTAAAGCCTGTGCATGCAATTGTTTGTTTTTGCTGTGTTCGGCTATTTCCAGGGCTTTGTCTGCATATTGAAAAGACAGCGACAGGTTTGTTGATGAATAGTATTTAGCAATTTCGGTGAGTGCTGCTATCCGGGTTGAGTCATCTTTTGATACTTCGACTTTAAAGATAAGCGAATCAATGATATGATCCCTTTGACCGAACGCCTTACAATGAAATAAATCCAATATAAACAGCATGCTGATAATCAAAATTATCCGAATAAATTTCATTCTATTTGATCCTCCGCTTAAAGTCATTGATTATCAAAACTACTATTTAAAAACAAAATGCTGCCCTCTTAAACAATTTTTACAAAACGAAATCACATGGCGTTGGCCTTCAAAATTTGTGGTCACAATCCGTCTTATCACCTCCAATAATGTCTGCGAATATACAAATAAATACATGTAACGTTTGGCAGGACTTACCGAAATCAAATCACAACAACCTTATAATACTCTTTGCTAAAGGCATTTATGTGTTCATTTTCCAGCTTTTCATTATAAGAAATATAGAATCTTTCCATAATGTCTGCTTGTGATCGATGACATTTTGCAGCTTCATTTTTCACAGGCCAAATACTACTGAGTGCAATTCAATCCTTAACAACCATGTGGCTGGCAAGGATTCCAGTCAATAAACTTTTCAAAAGATTACTCAAAACCATGTTAAGAAATTTGCTTTAAAAGTAAAAAACAGCTTGATTTTTAACCAATTAATGATTATCTTAGTGGCGAATTTGTAAAATAATCCATTTGTAAATTCCAACATTATGAAGAACATGCTGCTTCTCCTCTTGCTGGCTTTTATCATTGGCAATGCTTTCAGTCAAAATGATTACAAGGAATTGATTTTGATTGTAGAAAAAAAACCGATTAATAATCAAACGTCCAGAATGGTTAGATTGCAATTCAAGCCTGGCAAACTCCTTCAGATTAAAACAGTGGATGGAAGGAAACTGGCTTCTACAAACTATCTTATGCAGGATAGCACTACATTATTGATCAGACATAACATGGCTCCAACAAATGATTTTGATACTATTTCTTTACAGGAAATTACATCTATAAAAGGAAAAGTCTACGGTGATGAAGGACGAAAAATACTGGGAGGAATAATAGCGATAAGTGCCACGTATTATGGAATTTTTCCTGTTTCCGTGGTCGCCACCTATTTAGGTAAAGGTTTGGCATTTTTGGCTGCCATGCCATTTGCTGGTATATCTGCTGCAGGACTAAGTATGACAGGATCCAGAAGATTCAATACAACTGATAGGTGGGAATTGAAAATTACTGAAAGATGATCAGTTATTAATTTTTGAACTAAAATATTGATCTTTAAATTATTAATGATATTTTTAGTACCAAAATAGTAAATTAATGGATTTATAAATTCCAACAACATGAAGAATTCACTACTTCTCCTCTTGCTGGCCTTTATCATTAATAATGCGGTCGGTCAAACACCTGAATTCAAAGATTTAATTTTGAGTGTTGAAAAAAAAACAATCAATACTCAAACTTCCTCAATATTAATTCTGAAGTTCAAGCCAGGCAAGCTTCTTCAAATTAAAACTGTGGATGGAAGGAAACTGGCTTCTAAAAAATACTTTTTGCAGGATAGCTCTATTCTGATGATCAGTCAATCCAATATAGCTGCAATCAAAATAGATACTATTTCCTTGAAGGAAATTGCTTCTATCAGAGGAGCAGTATACGATGATAGTCAACGAAAAATGTTGGGAAGAGTTATCATAATCGCCAGTGTGCCTATTATACTCTTTTCTATATATGCTTCGTTTGAGGCCGGTGGTCCAATGTTTTTGTATGCTCTACCATTTGTTGGTACGACTCTGGCAGGAATGAGTATAGCTGGAGCAAGGAAATTTAATACAATTGATAGATGGGAATTGAAAGTTATTGACAGATAATCCGGATACTTGTTACTTTTCTTGGACTATACATTTGATATTTAACCCATTGATAATTTTTTTTGATAACGAAACAGTAATTAATGCATTTATAAATTCCAACATCATGAAGAATAAAATATTACTCCTCTTGCTGGCCTTTATCATTAATAGTGCCGTCGGTCAAACAACTGAATTCAAAGATTTAATTTTGAGTGTTGAAAAGAAACCAACCAACAGCCAAACTTCCTCAATAGTTATTCTGAAGTTCAAGCCTGGCAAACACCTTAAAATTAAAACAGTGGATGGAAGGAAACTGGCTTCTACTAACTATTTTTTGCAGGATAGCGCTACGCTGTTGATGAGGCATTTCAAGGCTCTATCAAATGATTTTGATACTATTGCTTTGCAGGACATTGTGTTTATAAAAGGAAAAGTTTACGGTGATAGTGACCGAAAATTATTAGGAGGCGTTATCGCATTAAGTAGTCTGCCATTGGGGTTTTTTCCTGTATTTGCAACAGCTTGGGCAGGTGGTCCGGTATTTTTGGTTGCCATGCCATTTGTAGGTATGTTTGGTGCAGGAGTAAGTATGACCGGAGCGAGGCGATTTAACACAACCGATAAGTGGGATGTGAAAATCATTGAAAGATGATCCGGATACTTGTATCTTTTCCGGATTTAAAGATCAGAAAATTCAGGAGTTATTGAAAAAAGTAATGTGAAATCAGGTATAGCAAGCTGACACTGCTTCAATCAAACAGCATTGTCAGCCCGTCGAGGTGTTGAGGAATAAATCTATTGCCACAGAAAACTGCCTTCACCCTACCCCATCCGCAGAATCTTATCCATTTTACGGCCTTTTGCAAGTTCGTCCACCAATTTGTCAAGATACCGTACTTTTTGTGTTAATGGATTTTCGATTTCCTCTACCCTGTATCCACAAATCAGACCGGTAATAAGCTGCGCATTTGGGTTCAGGTCGGCATGCTGAAAGAAAGTTTCGAAACTTACTTTTGCTTCAATGAGTTCTTGCAGCTTTTTTTCATCAAAGCCTGTAAGCCATGCAATCACCTGATGCAGCTCTTCTTTTGTCCTTCCTTTTTTCTCCACTTTAGCGAGATAGTGCGGGTAAACCGCTGCAAAAATCATGTTTGCCATCTGCGCATTGTGTTTGTCTGTAGTATTCATTTCTTTGATTTTCAGTTTATTATTAAGATTATTTCAAACGTTCCAACTGACCTTTTCTTTTCACAATATTTTTATAGTCCCACTGAATTTCTTTCGATTTTTGCAGCCAACATTCGATGTTAATTGGATTGATCTGTTCGACAGAAGTAAAGAAAACTGAGGCATCTTTGAATTTTCCGCCTTTCACATTCAGTTGGGCCTCTTCAAAATCTGCCCCGCTCCAGAACATCAGGCGCAGACCAGCTTTCTGCTTGCTGTAGCCAACAATTGGGTTTCCATCGATAAACCAAACTGGATGTGCATGCCATATTTTGCTTTCAGCTTCAGGCAGTTGGCTGTCAATTATTGTAGCTAGCAGATGACATATTTCCTTGTCACCAGCAGCTTGCTTATCGTTATAGGCTTGAATTTCTTTATTCATGGCGGTAAAAATAGAAAAAATCAGAAAACATGAAAAGTGAAGATTAAAAGATGGAATTTACAGAACTTTTTAACGCAACAGAAAAATCAGGAAGAATGCATTGGCTTGGTGTACAATGTTCAGCTTAGTTTGTAACTATTCTGTACCTACTCTGTGTTCAGAGTAGTTTGCAACTACTCTGTTGCAGTATATCGGTCTCCAGACTGGAAAAATACTCAGCGTAGTAGCAAACTGGACTGAACGGGTTTTATGTTGTCCTTTTGTTTCGGCAAAAGGACCAAAACCATATGCCCAAACGATGGCTCGCGCGCTCTTTGAAAACACAAGAAATCCTGGCAAAAAGGTGGGCTCTACTGCGTACGAGCCCAAACGGCCTTTGGGCCGTTTTTGCTGGATTTCTATGTGCTTTCAAATTCACAGGCTCAGCGGCGCCGCGTTTGGGCGGGCTCACGCGCTGCATTGAACGGGCTTTTTACGTTGAATTAAACATTTTCCGGAGGCTGAGGGCTGGCTCATTTGGAACAGATAACGCATTGAATTTAACCCTGGTTCAGCGTAGTTTGTAACTACTCTGTTGCGTTTTCAATTTTATAATTCATCTGAAAAGATAGTTTAATAATCGGTCAGAGATTGGAATAACACCCAGCTTATTTGCAAACTACTCTCAACGGGGTGTGCTGGCATTTTTGCATTTTTTACGCATTTGATTTTTGAGCGTGGGACGGTTTGGGATGTGTAAGGATAAGGTACCGGCAGTTTTCTGTGAATAATAAATATATAAAGGATTACATAAAAACCACTACTGCAGATAAAACGTAAAATATGTAAGTTGTTTCTAAGCAAATGTAACAGATTCTTCGTGAAGAGATAACACCTTTGTCATGTGAAATATATTCATGTCTGAGCCGCCATTTGCGAAAAAAAAAATAAGCCTGGTCATTATAGGCTCGAATGTGGAATATGGTTTATTTAAAAGTTACAGTGCGACCCAAAACAAGCTCTGCATTAAAAAAATACACAATGAAGAAGTCAACAGTTATAGACAACAAGGAGAATAATTTCAAAAAAACGAAATCACAATTGGCAGAAGAATTAACCGCTTCTGAAATCCGTTACCGAAGCTTGTTCGAATCGACAAAAGACGGGATTCTGATTCTTGATGCTGAAACAGGGAAAATTGTTGACGTTAATCCATTTTTAATTGATTTGCTGAGCTACTCAAAAAGTGAATTTATTGAAAAATCAATCTGGGAAATAGGCGCTTTTCAGGATATTTATGAGAACAAAGAGAAATTTCTGGAATTGCAAAAAGAAGAATATGTTCGCTATGATGATTTACCACTTGTAACTTCTGACGGACGCGAAATTCATGTTGAGTTCATCAGCAGTGTTTATATAGTAAACAACAATAAGGTTGTTCAATGCAACATTCGTGATAATACTGCAAGAAAAGAAGCGCAAGTTGTTCTCGAAAACACCAGAACAGAACTCGCAGAAATAAAAGAATCTACAGACGAAATTAATGAATTAGCTGAGAATGTAATCGACACGATACGTGAACCTTTACTTGCACTTAGTGAAGATTTAAGGGTCATAAAAGCCAGCCGTTCGTTCTATAAATTTTTTAAAGTTACAGCCGAAGAAACAATCGGCAAGCTTATCTATGAGTTGGGAAATCACCAATGGGATATTCCAAAGCTGAAAGAATTGCTGGAGGAAATCATTCCAGAGAAAAATCCCTTTGATAATTACGAGGTTGAACACAACTTTTCTACCATCGGTAAACGTGTGATGCTTTTAAATGCGCGGCAGGTAAAAAGAGCATTTGGAAAAGAGAAGGTGATTCTTTTGGCCATTGAGGACATTACTCAAAGAAAAGGCAAAGAAGATTCTTTAAAAGAAACACAAAGGGAAACAAGTGCTTCTTTAAACATCATCCTGGACCATATGCATGCGCCAATTATCTTATGGGATACTTCCATGATCATAAAACGTTTCAATCGTAAATTTGAATTACTGAGCGGTTATGATTCAACTGAAGTTATTGGTAAAAAAATTGATATCCTGTTTCCAAAAGAGAAAAGAGCCACAACACTTGAATTGCTGAAAAATCATCCTGACGATGAACAGGATGTAATAGAAATAGATATATTAACCAAGGACAATCGTATTAAGACAGTTTTGTGGATTTCATCACGTATTTTGGATGATGAAGGGAAAAATATTATTGCCACAATTTCACAGGATATAACCGATCGAAGGGAATCGGAGCTGGCACTGCGAAAGAGTGAATCTCACCTTCGCACACTTGTGAATACAATCCCCGATTTAATCTGGCTAAAAGACTCTAACGGTGTGTACCTTTCATGCAATCCAATGTTCGAACGTTTTTTTGGAGCCGCAGAAGCAGACATCATTGGTAAAACAGATTATGATTTTGTTGACCGGGAATTGGCCGGCTTTTTCCGCGAAAATGACCAAAAAGCCATAAAAGCAGGTAAACCTACCAGCAATGAAGAGTGGGTTACCTTTGCTGACGATGGACATCGCGCCTTTCTGGATACCATTAAGTCTCCGATATACGATTCAGACGGAACAGTGCTTGGTATTCTGGGTATTGGGCGTGACATTACCGAACGGATGCTTGCTGAACAAAAGATTCAGGACAGTGAAAAGCGTTTTCGGGCCATTTTCGATCAGGCTCCAATTGCTGTTGCACTGATTGATTTGCAGGGATATCCAATCCTATCCAATTTACGTTTATCAGAAATGCTTGGGTATACCAAGGATGAATTATCTAAAATGATGTTTACTGAATTTACTTATCAGGAAGATATCGACAAGGATTTGAATCAGTTTACTGATCTGATAGCTGGAAAAATATCCGGGTATAGCATGAAAAAAAGGTACATCCATAAAAATGGAAATTTAGTGTGGGCTAACCTTTTTGTTACAACACTAAACGATAGCAATGGTTTGCCACAGGAAATTATTAGTATGATTGAGGATATTACGGAACGGAAGAAAGCTGAAGATGCATTGCTTGAAAGCGAAATTAAATACCGTGCATTTTTTGAAAACAGTATGGATGCCATACTTTTAACAAGTCCTGATGGGAAAATACTATCAGCCAATCAGGCATCCTTAAATATGTTTGGATATACGGAAGATGAATTGATAAAAATGGGCCGATCAGCTGTTGTTGATGAGTCAGATTCCCGGTTGGATGATTTGCTGGAAGAACGGAGTTTAAAAGGAAGAGCACAGGGTGAGGTAACATTTCTACGCAAAGATAGAACGCCTTTTCCTGTTGAAATTTCATCAGCAATTTTCAAAAATCAAAAAGGTTTTGAACTGACCAGCATGATTATTCGCGACATTACCTTACGAAAACAGGCAGAAAAAGAAATCGCAATGCTTGCTCATTCGCTGAAGAGCATAAATGAATGTGTCAGTATTACAGATCTGGAGGATAAAATTCTTTTCGTTAACGAATCATTTTTAAAAACATATGGATATGAACGCAATGAACTGATTGGGGAAAATATCAGTATGGTGCGTTCGCAAAGCAATGAGCGATCACAGTTTGATGAAATATTACCAGCCACCATTCAAGGTGAATGGCATGGCGAATTGATGAACAGGAAAAAAGACGGGACTGAATTCCCGGTGTATCTTTCAACTACATTGATTAAAGTTAAAGAGAATAAGGTACTTGGATTGATTGGAGTTGCATCCGATATTACAGAACGTAAGAAGATTCAAAACGAAATAAAATTTCAGGCTGACCTTATTAATAATGTAGGTCAGGCAGTTATCGCGACCGACTTAGTGGGCAAAGTAATATACTGGAATAATGCTGCAGAAAAAATCTATGGGTGGTCAAATTCAGAAGCAATCGGACAGAATATTATGGATTTAACGCCTGCCCGACATACGAACGATCAGGCCATTGACATCATGAAAAAATTAGGCGAAGGAAAAACATGGGCTGGTGAATTTTATGTCAAAAGAAAAGACGGAAGTAGTTTTCCTGCCTTTGTAACTGATACACCGATATTGGATTCAAATGGTAAATTAACAGGTATCATAGGAATTTCCAGCGATATTACCGAACGCAAACGTGGTGAAATAGAATTAATGAAATTATCACGTGCTGTAGAACAAAGCCCCGCTTCTGTTATTGTTACCGATTTAAAAGGTAGTATCGAATACGTTAACCCAAAAACCCTAGAAATTACCGGTTATACAAAAGAAGAGTTGATCGGCAAAAATCCCCGATTATTTAGTACCGGCGAAAAACTAAAAGAAGATTATCAACAACTTTGGGCTACATTATTATCCGGCAAGGAATGGTTTGGCGAATTTCACAATAAAAAGAAAAACGGTGAACTATATTGGGAATCTGCATCCATATCGCCGATATTAAGTGAAAATCATGAAATAATAAACTACGTTGCCATAAAAGAAGATATCACTGAAAGGAAAAAAATTATCGAGGAATTAAAATTTGCCAAAGAAAAAGCTGAAGAAAGCGATCGCTTGAAAACTGCTTTCCTGCACAATATTTCGCACGAAGTCAGAACCCCCATGAATGCGATTGTGGGCTTTTCCGGTTTTCTGAACACACCTGATTTGATGCCTGATGAACTAAAGCATTATACCGATATAATAATACAAAGCAGCGAACAGTTGCTTGCAATTATTGATGATATTATCAGTATTGCTTCTATAGAAGCAGGACAAGAAAAAATTAAGGAAAATGAAACCAATATTAATCTGATTTGTAAGCTTGTTTATGAACAATTTTCCTCAAAAGCCAAAGACAAAAATGTTACCCTTGGCATGAAGACGGTTCTGAACGATGATGAGGCAATTATTATCACCGACTCAACCAAACTAACGCAAATACTCACCAATCTTACAGGGAATGCCATAAAATTTACCCGTCAAGGTCATGTTAATTTTGGTTACACGGTAAAAGACAATCAATTGGAATTTTATGTGGAAGATTCTGGAATAGGAATTCATTTGGATATGCAAAAAGTGATATTCAATCGCTTTCGTCAGGTTGAAACTACTGATGCAAGAAATTTTGGTGGTTCAGGGCTGGGTCTGTCTATCTCAAAAGCTTATGCTGAAATGCTGGGTGGTAATATGTGGCTATCTTCCGAATTGGGCAAAGGTTCTGTTTTTTATTTTAATATCCCTTACAAAAATACCATTGTGAAAAAATTGCCTGAAATTCAATCTGTTAAAAAGTCAGATTTTAGGTTCGGCCCCAACATAACCCTATTAATTGCCGAAGATGAGAACTCTAATTTTATGCTGATGGAAGTGTTACTGAAAGATACAGGTATAAACATTATCAGGGCCATGAATGGCAAGGAAGCAGTTGAGTTTTGCAAAAACAACCCGCACATTGATTTGGTGATGATGGATCTGAAAATGCCCAAAATGGATGGCTATGAGGCATCAAAGCTTATTAAGGAATTCAGACCTGATTTGCCGATCATTGCCCTGACTGCATATTCAACCGAAGTGGACAGAGATAAAGCCTTAGCAAGTGGCTGTTCCGAATTTATCAGCAAACCATTTAAAAGAGAATTGTTTCTGGCAAAAATTAATGAACATCTTCATAAATAGAAACCAATCCATCCTTTCACGCTGAGGCACATGCTGCCAGTTGAGCGATCCAGCGTACCACCAGCGTTTGCGGCAAGAGACTTTCGGTCCTTCCATCTCCTGTGAACATATAATACCAAAGTGAATTATATATGAATCCAAAAGCTGTGGCATGTTGTACTATGCTCAGAGTAGTTTGCAACTACTCTGTTGGTGTTTATCGGTCTCCAGACCGTAGGTAAGTCTAAGGCTGGCACGGATTTCAAATTCGTACCAAACTATTCTAATTCAGTATTTTAAGGCTGGCGT
Source organism: Bacteroidales bacterium (assembly GCA_030683155.1). Taxonomy (GTDB): domain Bacteria; phylum Bacteroidota; class Bacteroidia; order Bacteroidales; family F082; genus JALNZU01. The sequence goes on along the minus strand of JAUXMV010000001.1, from coordinate 51,240 downwards.
GGATTTGCAATCCGTGCCAAACAATTCTATCTAAGTAGTTTAAGGCTATCAAGGATTTGTAATCGCGCTTTAATTGTTGTCCTTTTGTTTTGGCAATGCCGAAAGCTTTCGGCACAAAACCATCTGCCCAAACGATGGCTCGCGCGCTGCATTGAACGAATAATGTGCGCTGGAATATACATTTTTTGGAGGCTGAGGGCTGGCTCATTTGGAACAGATAACGCATTGAATTTATCCCTGGTTCAGCTTAGCTTGCAACTACTCTGTTGCGTTTTCACCTTTACAATTCATCTGAAAAGATAGTTTAAAAATCGATCAGAGACCGGAAAAATACCCAGCGTTTTGCAAGCTACGCTGAACGGGTGAACGGGAAATAACCAGTCCGAACGCAATAATGCGACAAGTATCTGAATAATTCCAAATGCAACGTAGCCTCTTTTCCGGTTGTAAGGAATGTGGGAATCACGCAATTATTTTCAATAATTATGTAAAATTTTACACTTGATACGGAAGTAATTTTGCCCCATCAGATTTCATTACTGATGAGATCAAAAATGCAACCAAATAAACATGAAATTAACTAAATCTATTTGTTACAAAAAAGAGAAAAATTGTAAAATCCCCAGGAAAGCAGCGTAGCGATCCGATTTGTTTTTTATTACCACGAAATAAAAACATTGATAAGTAAACATACGCAAACAATATTTTTTTAGCAATAAAATTCCAAATTATAAATAAAATACAATGAAGAAATCAATCATCCTTTTAGTTGCCATCGTATTGATAGCAGGTCTTACAAATAAAATTAGTGCACAAACATCGGAAACAAAATCAAATGAGGCCAGAGCTCAGGTCTTGACTTCAATTGGTCTTTCAGCGATCAACCCTCTGGAATTCGGTGGTTTTATGTCAGCAGCCATCGGTACTGTTGTTCTTACTCCTTTATCTGTTCGCACGGCTACCGGCGGGGTCACGCTGTATGCGACAAGCATTACTCCTACAGCGGCGTCTTATAACATAAATGGAGCGCCAAATGCAAGTTATACAATTGTAGTGCCTACCACAGATCAAGCATTGACTCGTGTTGGAAATGCCGAAACTATGATTGCTAATCTTTTTACATGTTCTTACCCGTCGCTTGCAAGTACACTTGACGGAAGCGGTATTGGTTCATTTTCTGTTGGGGCTACATTAGAAGTAGGAGCCGCTCAGGCACCCGGAGTGTATGTAGGAAATTTTGACGTTACTATTGCATACTAGTAAACAATGCTTTTAGAAAAAAGGGGAAGTTTTGTGTTTTCAGACCCTCCCCTTTTTTCTGAAACATTCAGTTATTCATCCTATGCAGATTGATCAGCATAAACTTCTTATGAAAAAAATATTATTCTTGATGTTGATTTTATTGACGGGTATAAGATTTCAGTCTTTTGCGCAGGGAGATTTGCTGATATCACCAACCCGTGTTATGTTTGAGGGCAATAAGCAAAAAGAAGAACTCAATCTGGTAAATATGGGGCAGGATTCAGCCATCTATTCCATCTCATTTGTTCAATACAAAATGAAAGAAGATGGAAATTACGCAATTATTGATAAGCCTGATTCCACCCAAATGTTTGCCGATCCTTATCTGCGCATATTTCCGCGTAAGGTAATTTTAGCCCCGGGTGAATCACAGGTTATCATGTTGCAATGCAGGCGTAAACCAGATATGTTGGCAGGAGAATATCGTTCGCATCTGTATTTCAGATCAGAACAAAACTACAAGCCGCTTGGAATGAACAATTCAGCCACGGATACAACGCAAATAAGTGTGCAAATAATACCGGTTTTCGGGGTAAGCATTCCGGTCATCATCCGCTCAGGTGTCGGTAATGTAAGCGCCACGTTAACAGATTTAAAACTGGAAATCCTGCAGGATACGATGCAATATTTAAGATTCACCATTAACAGGACAGGAAATTTCTCTGCAGATGGTCGGATCATCATAAAATACATCACTCCGCAAGGGTTGAGTTATGAAATTGGCACCCCAATGAGTGTGCGGGTTTATACCGATATCAACAAACGGAATATTGTTGTAAAGTTAAATAATACTGCAGGTAAAAAATTGACCAACGGAAAACTGAAAGTGCAATATGTAAGCAATGAGGGGAATAAACCCGTTGTTTATGCAGAGAGTGAGTTGGATCTTAATTTAAATGACAAGTGACAAGTCACCGGTGAACTGGATAGAGTAAAAAGGGGAAGAATGAAATGAAAGCTGTAAGCACTATGAAGGGATTATTAAAATTTTTGTTTTTATTAACAGTTTTGCTCTTTTCTGTCAATATTTCATATGCTCAGCCGGAATTACCGCCAAGGTCAGTAACCATAGCCGCAACGCAGGCGATTGATTTTGGCAGGTTTTGCGTGACGGGCTCAGGCGGAACCATCACATTGGGATGGGATGGCAGCAGAATATCAACCGGTGGCATTGCCCTTATATCTTCACCAACTGCCCAACCTGCTATTTTCGAAATCAAACTTTGCCAAGGCCGAAATGTTACCATCACCTACGCCTCCACTGCCACTTTAACAGGAAGCAACGGAGGGACACTAACACTCGATATCGGCCCCACGGAAAAAGGAGTCAGTGGCTCCAGTTTCCCAACTAACGGCGATTGTAACTTTATCACCCCCTTGCGTGTGGGAGGTACACTTCACATCCCCGGCACAACTGTTCCTGGAATTTATACAGGCAGTTTCGATATTACCTTTACCCAACATTAGTTCATGAAAAGTCTCAGTTACATCGGCAGCGTTTTAAGATGCCGTAGGCTGATTGAATATATCAGGTTCTCCTTCTTATTAAAAGTATTTGTTCTGATATCAATAACCTTAACTTTACCAGCATATAAAGGTTCAGCTCAGGCGATTTTCGTCGATGAAAAAAACAACCATCCTTTTGGTTATGATGAAACACTTATGCTTTTTATTGTTGACGGGTATATAAATTTTTATTCCTATGTTTTGTATACAAATAATGATCTGCTGTATGTCAATGTAGAAGACCTATTTAACACACTGAAAATTCCCTGCAAATCTGACCAAAAAGGAGACAAACTTTCCGGATTTATTGAGGATGAAAACAGGACATATTTAATTGATCACACAACCAAACAAATAAAAGTCGGCAGCAAAATATTTGACTTCAAAAACGGACTGATAAAAGAAACAGGTGCAATTTTCATGGAATCGTCCTTATTTGCTGAAACATTCGGGATTAAACTGACTTTTAATTACAGATCGCTATCCATACGCGTTACATCAGATTTTGAATTGCCGGTAATCAAACTCTTGCGATTAGAAAAAATGCGAGCCAATATTTCGAAGTTAAAAGGTGAAGATCCGGCCGATACTATAGTGAAGAGAGACTACCATTTATTTAAGTTTGGCATGTTGGATTGGTCCGGAATTTCTTCCCAAACGTTGAACGAATCAACCAATTATCGTTTTAGGCTGGGCGTTGGAACCGAACTCCTCTATGGTGAAGCAGACCTGTTTGTAAATTTCGACGACCGGCAAAAATTTGATAATCGTCAGTTGCATTATCTTTGGCGTTGGGTTGACAATGATAAAAAAGGCATTAAACAAGCACAGGTTGGGAATATATACATCCAGACCACTGCATTTATAAATTCTCAAATAATTGGTGCGACTGTCAGAAATACACCAACAACTATAAGAAAAGCAACAGGGTTCTATACCATCAACGAATTTACAGAACCCAATTGGAATGTGGAATTATACATAAACAATGTATTGGTTGGATTTACAAAAGCTGATGCTTCAGGTTTATTCAACTTTAAAGTTCCAATCGTTTATGGTTATACCACGCTCAAATTAAAATTTTATGGCCCATTGGGTGAAGAACGCACAGAAGAGCGCACCATGAATGTACCTTATACTATTATGGCTCCAAAAGAATTTGAATATGGTTTGTCTGCTGGCGTCGTTTTGGACAGCACTTCAAGTCGCTTCGGGAAGGCTGAACTGAATTACGGGGTAAATCGTCTTTTAACCGTTGGCGGCGGTTTGGAGTATTTGTCGTCCATCCCCAATAGTCCCTTTATTCCTTTTGTTAAGGCAACATTCCAGCCCTTCAATAAATTAACGCTCAACAGTGAATATTCACATGGTGTAAGAATCAGGGGCTTATTGGATTATTATTTTTGGAAAGATGCTTTACTGGAAATTGATTATGCCAAATATGTGGATGGACAACGTGCTACCTTCTTCAATGCAAATGAAGAACGAAAAATAAGGCTGTCGATACCCTTTAGAATTAAAAAGCTTACAGGACTTACCAATATAAATTACCAGCAACTTATTTATAAAGACTTTTTCTATAACCAGAGCAATATCATGGTTTCTATTTATTATAAACAATTAGGTGTCAATTCTTCAACCCAGTTCAATTGGATTGATATGAAATCCCCTTATGTTACCTCCGATTTAGGACTGTCATATCGACTAAATAAGGGATATACCCTACGTTCATCTGCTCAATACAATGTAAGTGGAAACACATTTATGGCATGTAAGGCAATGATTGAAAAAAGCATTCCAAGAGGGCTTTTATCAGCTACCTATGAAAGAAATTTTTCATACAATGGCAATTATTTTGGTTTCAGCTTTACATACGATTTGCCTTTTGCCAGAACCAGTATTTATGCTTCTCATAACAATGGCAAGGTCTCTTTTTCGGAGAGCGCACAAGGAAGTATAGCTTTTGGAGCCGAGAATACTATTCATTCAAACAACAGCTCATCAGTCGCTAAAGGCGGAATAATGCTCTATCCTTTTCTTGATTTGAATAATAATGGCATTTTCGATGCTGATGAACAGCTATTGAAATTGAATTCAGTAAAAATTTATGGTGCAAGAGCATTTTTCAGTGAAAAAGATTCAATTGTGCGAATTCCTGATCTTAACGCTTTTGTCAGTTACAATGTGGGATTTAACGATTACGATTTAGAGAATATCGCCTGGCGGTTCAAGCATAAAACATACCAGATATTAATTGATCCCAATCAATTTAAACGCGTTGATATTCCGGTCGTTGTTGTAGGCGAAGTCACCGGAATGGCTTATTTTAACCATGAAGAAGGTATGAAGGGCATCGGAAGAATCCTGATAAAGTTCTATAAAAAAAATGGTGACCTTGCTGTCGCCGAAACACTTTCCGAATCTGATGGATATATCAGTTTTATGGGGCTTGAACCAGGAGAATACATTGCCCGTATTGATTCTGTCCAATTGAGTAATCTGGGTTTTACATCAGACCCACCACAACATAATTTTTCAATTAAAACATTAAAAGATGGTGATAGCGCAGGAGGTATTGATTTTGTATTGCAACCGGAAGCAAAACAACCATAGAAGGAAGGAATTCCCTTGTGTGAATGCTGTAATTCTTGCAAACCATTATGTAACTTTTTCGCGGCTGTTCAGATGTAACTTGCAGCCTTATTAATTCATTTTTTTTTTTATGAATCAGGGCTGATTACTCCTGAGCAAATTAGTAGATATAAAAAATTGTTGATTTTATGAAACACTTAACTTTCACATTGGTTCTTATTTTATTTCTGGCCAACATAGGCAGCGGTCAGAACAACGTGGGAATCAACGATGACAATTCCACCGCCAAAGCATCGGCTATGCTGGATATTTTTTCATCAACCAAAGGCCTGCTGATTCCCAGGATGATGTTGACCTCTACCACAACAGCTGCTCCTGTTACCAGTCCTGAGGCCAGTTTAATGGTTTACAACACAGCCACAACCGGCGATGTTACACCTGGATATTATTACTGGAATGGGACATCCAAATGGGTGCGTCTGGTGGCAAGTTCGGATCCTGCAAAGAACTTTAATGCAGTTGAAAAATCTGTATCGACCACTTTGCTGAAAACAGAAAACATGGTATTTGCCAGTGGAAATATTACCCTGACATTACCCAGTATTACCAGTGCAGATGATGGATTGGAAATCGCTGTTAAAAATGTTGGCACATTCACAGATCTGATCATTGTTGTTCCTGAGGCCGGAAAGTTGATTGATGTCAATGCAAGTTCATCGCTTACCCGCTGGCATGGCAGAACGTTTATTGCCAGGGGATCAAACTGGGTTATTAGGGAAAAAGAGATACAAACAGATAATAACTTGGAAGTAAGTACAATAGGAAGTTTTACAACAATTCCAGAAGTGGTTGCTTTCCTGAATGTCCACATGGCAGGGCCTACCGTTGTTATACTTGGCGCCGGAACCTACCCGGTCGATGCAACAGTAACCATTAATCTTCCCTACCCTGTCACTTTTCAAGGTCTCTCGTATGGGGCAACAACGATTGCTGCCACTGCAGGGGTTTCAGGGAGTCCTTTATTCATCTGTCAAACTGAATGCTCTTTTAAAATGATCATGTTTACTGCTATTTCAAATACTGCGGGAAATGATGCTTTGCGTTTTACAGGAAACGGAATCCATCATGAAGTTAAAGATAACAGGTTCAGTGGTTTTAACAAAGGAATTGTGTCGATGACAAATAACGACTTATGGATTTTTGAAAATGACTTTCAGAGTTGTGCAGCTGCAGGTATAGAAATAGCAGCAGGCGCGGCCAGCGGTGGTCGGCTAAGAATCTCGGAAACTGATTTTATTCAATGTGCAAAAGGGATTAACCTTTTATCGGGAGTGGGCGCGACTATTTCCATATTGAACTGTGCATTTTATAATACAAATTCAGGAACCGACATAGGTATTCTTTATACCCCTGCCACCTTTACATCATACGCCTCCATGTTTATTACCAACAATGCCTGGAATAATCAGGGCACCTTTATGAGTGGATTTGATTTCTCACTGGAAAGTGGCCGGGACGCAAACATATTTCTAACTAATAATTCCGGGACAAAGAATGAAATTCCACATGCAAGAATCAGTGTGAGAAATAATGTCAGCACAACAACTATAACCACTGCCAATACATTTTATAAGGCTGTCTGGGCTGCAAATACAACTACTTTTACATGCAAGTGGGGAATTGGGTCAACTTCCCCGGCCAGTGGGAATAGAATCACATATCAACCCGATAACTCAACGGATGTTTGGGCTGTTATATCAGGAAATCTTTCTAATAGTGCAAATAACCAGGTTATCATCATTGCTATTGTAAAAAATGGGGTAACAACCACACGGTATGGAGAAACAGACCTTCGTATTACAGTTTCAAACCAACCTTTTCAATTTTCAACTGTTGTTTTTATTCCAGATATAATAAAGGGTGATTACCTTGAACTGTATGCGACTTCTTCTCAAGGTGGTAATAATATTACATTCCAGGATATTCAATGGTTTACAAATACAAAATAAAAGAAATAATTATGAAATGCCCCTGCAGTTTGCAAAGAAGTATTCACCTAGCATTTTCCCCGTCTATTGTTGTTCTTGTCATTGTGTTGGGAATTCTTATTTCGCCTGTATTCGCGCAGCAAATTAAAATCAATTCTGGCGCCTGGCTGAAAAGTTCAGGCGTTGCATATATCAAAATCAACAATGGTGACCTTATCAATGAAGGTACTTATACAAAAGGTTCCGAAACGGTCGTTTTTTCAGGTACTGCAACAAGCATAATTTCTGGCAGCAGCAATGTAAACATGAACAACCTGTTGGTAGCCACTACAGGAGGGTTAACCACACAGCTTGAGTTGCTTACGACCAATGATCTTTCCATAGGAACAGGAAGTAAGTTCACTGTCAACTCCTCCACTGCAGTTACTGTCAACGGCACCCTTACCAACGATGCCGGTAATACTGGTTTTTTGATCAAATCAGATGCTACAGGAACAGCTTCCCTTATTCATAATACGGATGGCATTGCTGCAACTGTTGAACGCTATATCAGCGGCGAGCAAGAGGCATGGCATTTCCTCTCTTCACCGATAGCAATTCAGAATATGGACGGTTCATGGCTGCCATCGGGAACTTATGCCAATGGCACCGGCTATGATCTGTATTTATGGAATGAACCGAACAGATGTTGGATTTACAAACTCAATACCACATCAACAATCAATTGGAATACGGTGCATCCCGGGAGTGAATTTATTCCGAGTCGCGGCTATCTCTATTCGGTGCAGGCTTCCAATCCAACAAAAGAGTTTGCCGGTAATTTAAATAGTGGTTCCTTGAATTATGGTCTTACTTCTACTTCCGACACCAGCAACCTGAAAGGTTTCAACCTGGTTGGCAATCCTTATCCTTCCTCCATTGACTGGCAAGCTTTTTCAGGTTGGTCAAGAAATAATCTGGTTACTACTGGCGGTGGTTATGATATGTGGATATGGAACCCTGCTGCAAATAATTACGGCGTATTCAATTCATTTACAGGCATTGGAACTAATTCTGTAACAAGATATATCGCTCCGATGCAGGGCTATTTTGTGCTCGCAGCCAGCACAGGAATCCTCGGTTTGAATAATACGGTGCGCGTTCATGATGGAGCCGGGAATTGGTTTAAGAACAGCAGTAATACCGCTGGTATGTTAAGCTTAACAGTACAATCGGAAAAAGACAATAGTTCAGACCAGATAAACTTACTCTTTGGTTTTAACAGCAATCAAGCCGGGGCGACAAAATTATTCAGTCATGTTATTTCAGCGCCAAGTCTTTTTTTACCAATAGGAAGTGAATATTGTTCGGTGCAATACCTTACCAAACCGAAGGATAATGCGATGGTGCCAGTCATGTTTAAACCCGGAAAAGATGGAAATTACACATTCCAATGCGATTTCGATCCGTATGAATTTGAAATTGTAATGCTTGAAGATCGCCTGACGCATTACATACAGGATATGAAAACATTCAACAGTTATCGTTTTCAATCTTCAACCGCTGATGATGCTTCCCGGTTTATTCTCCACTTTGCACCGGATAATGAGGCCACTTATACCGATCTGCCGGCACGAATCTATTCTGACGGATTGCATCTGATCATCGACCTTTCTTTAGTCGGAAACGAAACCGAGGCCTATGTGTACGATGCCATCGGAAGACTCCTGATGCAAACAACACTACAGGGACTTACACTACATGAACTCACTTTCAATGTAAAAACACAAATAGTCATCGTAAATCTGAAAAATCCACAAGGCAATAAAAGTCTTAAACTAATCTATCCCAATAAGAGCTGGCTGTAAGGTCTTAGACCGGGAAATACTCAGCGCTTTGCAAGCTACACTGAACGGAGTTGATATTTTTTAAATAAGGAGATCGTCGAAGTTTCCTTAAAAAGATGCTTGATTTCCAAAATTGATTTTGCCTTTGAAAAAATTATAAAATACATCAAAAACAGTTTTAGTTCCTGCCAGTTGTAGTCCTTTTGCCAATCGTATTGATTTTCTACAATTCTTTCAAAAAGCAAGTTGCATATAATTCTAAGTTCTTCATTTTTAATCGACAGACTCATCTTTGTCAATTTAACTATAAATGAAATATTCATTCTGCCTTCATCTGTTTCATCAACTGTTTGCATAAGGTAATTTTTACATTCAGCGAAATGCCCATTGTAAAATGGATATCGCTCAGGAAATAAGTGCTTTTCTAAATCAGAAAGAATAATTTTCATTTTTAAATAATGTATTCTACAATCTTTATCCTTGGTTCAGCGTAATTTGCAACTACTCTGTTGCGTTTTCATGTTCACAATTCATCTGAAAAGATAGTTTAATAATCGGTTATAGACAGGAAAAATACCCAGCGTAGTAGCAAACTGGTCTGAACGGATAATAAAGGCCTGATTGATTTCAGTTGTTCGGAAATTATGAACAACTGAAGGCCTTCCTGTCGAACTTGTCGGAAATTCCGACAAGTTCGGTTTTGCTCCAACTCGCCTTCCCCGAACACATTGATAATGTGTTCGGTAATGGTGCTTCTGCCTTTGCCAAACAGCGAAGCCATTTGCTCCTGCGTCAACCAAACTGTTTCATCTTCGAGCCTTACATCAACTTTTATGTTGCCTGCAGTGCTTTGGTAAATGAGTATTTCGCCTGTATCCATTTTTTGAATTAATTTGTGCCCTCCACAATTTTTATCTCCTCCTCCGTCAAGTCATACAGCTGGTAAACCAATTGGTCGATTTGGTGCTCAAGGTCGGTGGTGTCGGCTGAGGGGTTTTGATTTTTTGTAGATTGTACTTGGTTTACCAAGTTTTCAATGATATCCTTATTAAGACTTTCTCCATTAGCAATCGGGATTTGTTCCATATATTGCCTTATAAAACGCAAATATCCTCCCCTAATAGTAGAAGTCAAGTTTGAGTAATAGAAATGAACTGTTTTTGAATTCATTAATGCTAATAGATATTTGTCATTCTTAGGTATGATATATGCGGTATTTACACAATAACAGCCAGAAAAATCCATTATACATTCCGCTTTTTTAGAAATATCAGGTAGCATAATTTTCGGCTTTTCGAACTCAATGTAATAATCACAAGCTCTTAGTTCCCACCAGAAATCACCCTGATCGGATCGTTTTTCAGCTGGTTTCTTAAACGGTGCGAGATGTTTCGAAATTGCGGGATAATTAGTTTTCACCCATTCCCATGCTATTTCAAAATTCATATAGCCATACCTTGGGGGTTCATTGACAAAATTAATATAATTTGGGTCATTTTCAGGTAGATTTCTTTTGATTGTAAACCCTTTAGGAAAGAGTATTAGATACTTATCATTCTGTGGCGATTGATATCTTTTGATATCTCTTCCAGCAAGAAATGGTTTTATGATTTCAATACTCCTAGGATCTTCTGCAACCAACCGATTACGAGTTGGCCTGTCAATGACAAATGCTTCGTTCAACCCGGTTTTTAAGCCATAAAATATTTTTCCATCAATATATTCAATCAATGGAATGCCTTTACTTCTGATTTTACCAAGAAGCTTTTGTATATTGCTGTTTGTTAGTGTCCAACCTTCAGGCTGCAACTCTTCTACCAATATGTTCATGATGTTTTCATCATTATATGCAGACAATCCTGCAGGAAAGTCCAATGTTTGGATATTGGTAGCAACGAACTGCTCCTTGGCTGTTGCTTTTTTCAGTTGTATGATGCTTGGATAAGTAGTAGCCTCTTCAAAAACAGGTAAATCGCCAAAATCGAGTATTCGCTCAATCTGATATTTTTTCACAAAATTGCGCAGATTCTTGCCATAGTTCGCACGCATCCATTTGTTGGGGATGATAAATATGAAATTACCCTCATTACGCAACAATCGCATAGCCAGCTCAACAAAATAAACGTACAGGTCAGCGGTTCCAGCAAACACATTAAATTGCCCTTGAAGATACAGCTTGATCCCAGAGAACTCCTCCTGCCTTATATAAGGCGGATTCCCTATCACCACATCAAAGCCCACAAAATCGCCATCATCGTTCAGCACTTCCGGAAATTCGAAGCGCCATTCAAAAGCGTTTTCAAAAATTTTGTTGGCTTTTATTTCTTCTATTTCGGCTTCTAATTTCCGGGTTTCTTTGGTAAGGTTTTCAACTTTGGCATTCCAGACGGCATTTTCCTTTTTGCTCATCTCAAAAAGCTGCTGCTGATTGGTCAGCTGAAAGAGTTCGCCCGACAACCTTTTCAGTTTTTTCACTTTCAGGTCGTTCAAAGAAATTTCGCTTCTGAATTCAGATTTGATGCCTGCAATCAGCCTTTCCATCTCCCGCTTCTGCTCTTTGTTTTCGGCGTTTCTGTAGGTATCAACGGCCATCCTGTAGCTGTCGATCGACCATTTGCTTTTCTTGAGTGCCTGTTTCAGGTCGGCGTCAATGGCAAAACGACTCACCAAAGAGTTGCCGCATTTGATGTTGATGTCGATATTCGGAAGCGTTTCAAGCTCCGTTTTGTTTTTGTAATAGGCATTTTTCAGCAGCTCAATCCAAAGGCGTAACCGACATATTTTGACAGAGTTAGGATTGATGTCCACACCAAAAAGGCAGTTTTCGATGATGCTTTGCTTTTCGTGGAAAAGTGTCTCTTGAATGCGTTGACTCTCTCTGTTGTTATGATTGTATTCAAAAAGCTCCCCTTCTTCGTCTGTCACAATCAGTTCGTCGTTCACCACCTCCACATGGTATTCCTTCAGCCTTTTGTTGTCGCGGTCCTGCAGAATTCTGAGGTCGTTTTTCACTGCAATCATTTCGTTGAGCGCCGAAACCAGAAAATGTCCTGAACCTACCGCCGGGTCACATATTTTGATGCTGTTGACGATGTCGTTGGCTTCTTTGCGGTTTTCAATCTTATCATACAAATCATCGATGCTCGTACAATCCCATTTTTTGGTTTCGTTGAATTTCTGCACCACAGCCTTGCGGATGGTTTCGCGGCACATATACATGGTGATGAAACCGGGCGTGAAGAACGAACCGTCTTTGTAGCCGTTTATCTTCTCGAAAATCAATCCAAGCACGGAGGCGTTGATGAGCGTTTTGTTGTCTTCCTGTATTTCCTCGGAGCCTTCGCTGCTGAAATCGTAGGCATTCAAAAACGCAAAGATGTATTCAAGTGTCGAAAGATGGCCTGCTCGTTTTTTGCCATGCTGGTCTTTCAGCACAGTCTGCGAAAAAACCGGAATGCTTTTGTCGTCTTTCAGATTGCTGATGAAGATGGTAAGCTGCTCTATCTCAGTAGGCTCAAAAAGTGATGAATTGAGGTAAGGCACTTTTTCAAAAGCCTTGAGCACATCTTCGTTGCGCTGCTCATGTTTTCTGGCCAAAACCTGAAAAAACAAACTGTTCAGATCGTCATAGTTTTTGATTTTCTCAAGATTGAGAAATGCGTAGGATTTGTCGCCTTTGTGATAGGTAATGAGCTGTGCTTCGAGAAGCTTCAAAAACAAAATGCGGTTGATCCAGGTGATTGAAAGTTCGAGAGCCACATTGAAAAGCCTTTCCTGTGTGGTGTTTCCAAACTGAGCCGGTTTATCGATACGACTCAGTTTATCGAGACTATCGAGTTGAATGATAGCATCTTCAAGGATTGAAGCTGTATGCCTTTCGCCGCTTTTGTTGCGTTCTATCAGTTTTTTGCCACCCTCTTTTGTTTCATTCAGGCCGATGATATGCAGCAGTTCAAGGTAAAAGCGTTTGTCAAGACTGTTGCTGTCATTCACAAAAGGAAGTTTCAGCAGGTGCTCGGGCGACAAAAGTTTAAAGAGCGCAATCAACTTGTTGTCATCGGTCTTATCTACGTTTAAAAGGGGCTTCCTGTAATCCTGAAAATTGAAGTAAGTGAATTCGATCTCCGTTTTGATGGCGGCAATGAAGGGTTCAGCAATTTGTTTGTAGAAAAAATCGGTTTTTGTTTCCGACAGCCGTCCGTCCTCGAAGTCGCTGAATTGCTTTACAAGATTTTTATTTTGAGCAAAAAGCCGGTCGAAAAGCGTGGCATCAAAGATGAACCATTCGTTGATATTGGTTGCTATCAGGTATTTTACTTCAAGGTTTTTGTGCGTAATCCGTTCGCGCAGATCGTAAAGCACCAATTCCTGAAAAGCCTTGACATTCAGTTTTGCGAGCATCTGCTGATCTGTGTCACCTTCGGCAAAGGCTTTCAGCATTTCGCTTTTGTTGGTAGGTTTCTTCGCCTCAATGATAACACCGACGGCACTTGTGGCCTGTGGACCGGTATGTATCACAAGGTCGTTGCGCCCTTTTGTGTTGATAAAATGATTTTGCTTGTAATAGGTATCCTTGAGAAAATCAGAAACCAGATTTTTATGAAATTCCTCCGATTCAGTGTCGTTTGTTCTGTTGAGCAGCTGAATGAGATTGGCTTTAAACTGCTCAATGTCAGTCCTGTTTGGTTTAACTTTCAGAAAAGCTTTGTTTAATGCCTTCCGTGGTTTCAGCGCTTTTATATGCATTGGCTGTAGTTATTGTTTTAGTCTGTAAAGTTATTCTTTTTTCAAAGTCAAAAAAATGTGTTGACGAAAAATTTCGGGGGGGTTCTGAGCTGAGTTTCCTGCCAAAGTCAATAACTATTTCTTCCATTGCAAGAGAAATATTTCGCTATCAGTTCACCGTTTTTATGATCGCTACTTTCCTTGCGTAGGAAGATAGACCGTAAAGGTACTGTTCTTGTGTAAGATAACAACAACCAGAACAATCGGACAATCATATGAGTCCTCATTCATTCTGCGCATTAATTAAAATTCTCATAATTAACCGGACATCAGTGAACTATAATCAAGAACCACTGAAAATCAATATTATAAATAAAATTATCAGCCTACTGACCACATGAAAGCAGTCTTATGCCGGCAAAAAGTGAGCTTAAGCCAACAAAAAGTGAGCTTAAGCCAACAGAAAGTGAGTTTAGGCCAACAAAAAGTGAGCTTAGGCCATCAGAAAGTAAGCTTAGGCCAACAGAAAGTAAGCTTAGGCCGACAGAAAGTAAGCTTAGGCCGACAGAAAGTGAGCTTAAGTCAACAGAAAGTGATCTTAAGTCAACAGAAAGTTAGCTTAGGCCATCAGAAAGTAAGCTTAGGCCGACAGAAAGTTACCTTAGGTCATCAGAAAGTGAGCTTAGGCCAACAGAAAGTAAGCTTAGGCCAGCAGAAAGTGAGCTTAGGCCATCAGAAAGTAAGCTTAGGTCGGCAATAAGTGACTACTGAATGACAAAAACAAAGCGTTGTTTGTTAAAAAGTAAGCCTCTTCAAAATAATTTGGTTTCAATCATCCTGATGATTCCGGAACTTCAGATATTGAATCTTCTTTATAATAAGGTGTTTACTTAATTCCGAGGTTTTGCTTCACTTCCGGCCAAAATACCACCATCGATAGTCAGTTCAATGCCAGTTACATATTTACTCTCGTCACTTGCCAAATATACAATTCCATAGGCAACATCAAGCGGTTCTCCGAAATGTCCCAAAGGTATTCCAAACTCAATCTCTTCAATTATTTTCTGCCGTTGCTCACCCTCACCGAGCATTGCGTCCCACATTGGAGTCATAATTGCTGCAGGATGAACGCTGTTGCACCTTATTTTATATCCGTTCTCAGCACAATACAGCGCAACACTCTTTGTATGATTTCTAACTGCCGCCTTGCTTGAAGCATAGGCAACTGCACCCGGTATTCCGACAAGGCCGCTTCTGGAAGAAACATTGACAATGCTTCCGCCTCTTTCTTTCATAAGTTTGATTGCATATTTACAGCCAAGCATCACCCCTGTTGAATTAACTCTGTGAACTTCTTCCCAGGATTTTAGATCAGCGTTTTCAGCGTCCCAGGGTCCTGTTGATTCCAGAAATCCTGTTATACCGGCATTATTTACCAGAATGTCGAGCCGTCCGTATTTTTTCGCAATGTATTCGGCGACCATCACCCATTGTTTTTCATACCCTACGTCCAAATGTATATATTCGGCATTTTCACCTAATTCATCAGCATTTGCGTTACCTTCTTCATCTCTTATATCTGACAGGATGAGGGTTGCACCTTCTTCCTGGAACAATGTAGCTGTAGCCTTTCCTATTCCACGTGCGGAGCCCGTAATGAATGCTATTTTATTCTTTAATCTCATTTCCAAAGTATTTCTCTGTGTGCAAAAAACAAAAAAGCTGGTTCGCGGTCATCTTAATTTCTGCGCAAATTTAGTTCATCAAAAGTAGAAACGATTTTAATAATCTAACAAACCAAATGAACTTTTTTATGGAAGAATGAATTGAAAGTATGCATTGACAGCAGTCGTTTATGCCATCAGGTTTTTAAATATTCTTTTGATCTATGATTATTTTAAGCATTCCATTGTCAAGTTTTTGGGAATATCCTTTTTCGTTTAAAAGTGGGTATCCATACTTTTGATAAAAACCCATCACATCAGGAAGAAGGTCAAGGTAAAGCCCTGTCAAGTGTTTTATTTTACTGAGTTTTGTGAATTCCAGGTCGTTAATAGTAAAACCAATGATAGAGTTGTCAGCATCTTCAATCAATTTTTGAACTGAATAGATGTCAGCAAGATTTTTCTGTGTTTCAAAATTGAGTTTATTGATTAAGCCTGAGTTTGTTATAGTCTTATAAGCTGTCGAACGCAGCATTGGCAATTGTATCCCTTGCCAACCAACTATGTGAAAGCCGTGAAGTTTTTCGTAATTGTCAGGACTAAAGTTTGCAACACTATCCATTTTTTGAGAAAAATTGAGATGATAATTGAAAGTATATTCAATTCGGTGATGGTTATAACTCAATTCAAGCGCTATGCTTTTGAGAGCAGTCTCCACTTCCTTTTTAGTGTTAATGCTCTCACGTACTTCTGTTAACCAAAAGGCAAGGAAAACACTTGCAAATACTATAAGTCCTTGAATGATATGGTCTAAAATTCTCTCTTTAATTTTGAGAGATGGAAATTTCATTTTCGCCATCTTATTTATTTTTTGTTAATCTCAATTTATGCGGACTTGTTTTTGGAACCCTTTCGATAAACTTACGCGCCTCAAGATCAAGTTTTACAGTAACCATATACCACACAACCTTTCCATCAAAGCTGTCAGAAAGCTCTTTAAGAGCCATATCTGTTAAGGCATCAAAGTTTATTTCCGGATATTTCTTTAAGTTCGTAAGAATGAAATTCTTGATTACTTCATATCTTCTTTCCAATATGTTAACACCCTGTTTTCCATTGGGGTGCAAGGTCATTATTTTTGATTCTTTCATACGGTTTGTAATTTAAAGGTGTATTTACTGAAGAATAACCCAATTAAAATAAATGGCATTATGTGGTCAATCATATTGAGAAGTGTATATGCCAAAGGGAATAAGTACCAATTCATTTGTGCCATATCACTTGCAAAACCAACGATTAACGCTACTAAAAGCGACATCAAAAGCATAGATTTAGTTGTTTGAACCTGTGCAAGTTGCATCAACAAATACAATAGTAAAACTGTAACGAAGTTGATTGCAATGCTTCCTAGGAAGGACGACAAACTAAAAAGTGTTGTTTTGCCTCGCTTAAAAACCATTAAGGTAATTCTTGGACCTGTTTCAATTCTTTTTTCGATTTCCTTAAATGCCTCAGGTGAATCTTCTTTCGGGAAACCCGGATAATGGTAAACACCATCTTCAGGTAAATACTCTTTCATCAAATCTATATTTAAGGCATTGTCTGGAATTGTGTTGAGTGTTTTGGAATGAAATGGCAGAGCCATCCACGAAATTGCATTCCAAAGAAACAGGATAAAAGTTCCTGCTGCAAGTGTTATTATCATTCTTTTCATTTTATGTCTTCTTTGTTGTTATTGATCGTTCTACTTCTTTTGGATGTTAAACCTATTTGAAACCCAATTGCAATACCAACCGGTATAGCCCAGGCCCATATGAAACTGTCATTGGTAATGAGCTGTACTACCAATGAAACCAATGCTGCAATGATTGCTCCTGAAGCCATTCCGGTTCCGGGATTTAATTGAATCCTATTTTTCATATTCATTCCATTTGTTAAAGTCAATTAATAGTTTTTCATTCTCATGTATGCTTCGAATTCGATTTTTGTTGAATGCAAAACCCAGTCCGGCGATCCAAAAAATGGTAAGAGAATACGCCAATATCTTAAAAGTTAATGACTCATTCACCAATACATCTTGAAAATATAGCGTGAAGTTGATGATCAGTAATCCCAGAAATGCGGGTGTTGCATATTTTAGCGCGAATATTCTGTTCTTGAGTTTCCTTTTGTGTCCCGAAATGAATCGCCTGGCTTCTAGCTGAGGGTCATACTTTTTTAATTGAAAACCGGACCAGGTAATTAATAGAAATAAGATCATGGATAACCCCATTGCAATTAAACTTCCATAAAAGTAAATGGTTCTTTCAGGAAATGCAAGCCAAATGCTAAGGATAACAAACAGTGTTATTATAAAAGTGGTGGATAGCAATAGATTCATTATCAACATCTTTCTTTGCTGCATCTTTACTTTTTCTTTCACAAGCCGAAAAAAGTCCTCAGGATTTTCTTTGTTGACATCATTGATGTTTCTCCAGCTATTGATCATTGAATCAAAATCTGTCATGTTCTTTTTCTATTTGAATTTTCAACTGTTGCTTTATGCGTTGCACTTTCACACCTGCATGGCCTGCAGTAAGTCCCATTGCCTCTGCAATTTCTTTGTATGAAAGCCCTTCAAGGTAAAGTGAAATTATCAGTCTTTCGTTGTCGGGCAATTTTTTGAGGAAATATTTTAAGTACTGAACGTTTTCGTTGTCAATATATGTCACGTTCATTGGGTCAACTTTTTCAAGTTTTACATCAGTCATTTTCTGTTGATGACTGATCAAATTGCCTTTAAAGCGAATGGCCACATTCACAGCAATCCTGTAAATGAAGGTGTTCCAACTGCTTTTGCCTTCAAACTGCTCTATAGATTTCCAAATCTGAATATATATTTCTTGTTTCAGGTCCTTGATGTCTTCCTCGTTGTTAAGGAATGCATAGCAAACTCTGTAAATGCTGTTATGGCTATCCATCACCAATTTTTTAAACAGAAGTTCTTTTTCCTGATTGGTCATTGCCTGCACTTCATGGGTTTCAATTTTTGTTTTTTCTATCGCATTAGTACCAAAAATAAAAGTATTTATAACAACAATCTTGTTTTTTCTTACTTATTGTGAGCTCATGCACATCTTCAATGTTGGTTGTTTTCGTGTTTGTGATTGCCAAAATATCACTTTCTTAACCGTTTGCTGAAAACGAGAATTTCAATCGAAACAGCTTTTAAGTCATTTTTTGTGTTATAGTCAAGTCAGAGAAATTTCTGAAAAGTATGAAATCAATCTGGATAATAAAATTGTACATTTGACTGCAAAGCAGTGGGAATGTTGTTTTTTGGAAATGTTGGAAAAAGTGCCTGAAAAGTATCATCCATCTTAATAGCTTGCAGTTTATGAAATGATGCTTTTACAATTCTCCTGAAAAAATATTTCCATTAAATGTTAGAAATCAATTTATTGCAAATTTGACAAAACCAGTGACCTGACATTTTTTATACTGCTCGTTTTCGAAGCTGAGCGTGACGACAATGCTTCAAATTTTTCAAAAACAGTTTGAATAACTTCCTTGTTAAGATCAGGATAATCTAAATGAATTTTGTTTTCGCTTTCAAGCCAGTGTTTTATTTCCGCTGTGTTTTCTGATTGAAGTGAAGATAAAACATTGACACCTAAGTCAGCAAGTGCAGTTGCATTGCATTGCTGTTCAAATTGGTTTTTCATCGGAATCACCATCAGTTTTTTATTCAAAAAGAGTGCTTCGGCCGGCGTCTCAAAACCAGCTCCACAAAGTATAGCATCTGATGAAGCCATACTTATTGCAAAAGCTTGCGTCTCGATCGGAAGGATGCGAATAGCTGCATTGGTTCTTTTTCTTGTACCAGATTTTGAGAAAATAGCCAAACTCAAAATATCTATTATAATCGTTACTTCATGCTTTTATTTGAGTCTCAGGAAACATTAGAGCATGCTTTGAAATAAAGTGCTGCAAGCTAAAAGGATTTTGAAACTATGAACCTAAATCTTAAGTCAATCTTAAGTTTTGATATCCGTTTTCTTGAGAATGTTGAACTAATTTTGCAAAATGAAAATTTTGATCATTGAAGACGAATCCGGTATAGCAAATTTCCTGAAACAAGGACTTGAGGAAGAATCATATGAAGTACAATTGTCAGAGGATGGAGCACAAGGACTTGAAATTGCGATTGAAAACCACTTTGATTTAATTCTTCTTGATTGGATGTTGCCTAGGTTGAGTGGCCTAGATGTTTGCATTGAGTTTCGGAAGCAGAACAAGCAAACACCTATCATATTTATAACTGCAAAAGACACAGTATCAGATACCATATCAGGTTTAAAATCAGGCGCGAACGACTATATCAAGAAGCCATTTAATTTTGAAGAACTGCTTGAGCGCATAAGGGTGCAATTGCGTCCTCTTTCAGGAGAGCATGATGTTTTTACGTTAAGAGATATAAGCTTAAATGTTTCTACCCATCAGGTATTTAGAGGAAATCAGGAAATACAACTCACACAAAAAGAATTTGCATTGCTTGAATATTTACTCCGGCATAAAGGGGAGGTTTGCCGCAGAAGTAGAATTATTGAGAGTGTTTGGGAAATCCATTTCGAATACAGCACTTCTGTCATTGATGTTTTCATGAACTCCCTCAGAAAAAAGCTAAACTTATCAAAGAGTGAAGATTATATCCAAACCATCCGTGGCATCGGATATATTGCCAAAGAACCATGAGAGAAATGTCATACCGAAACCGTATTGCAAAAAACTATATTGCAGCCACAGCTACATTATTTGCCTTGGTATTTATTTTGATTTATATTGTAGTTCATGTTGCTGTATATTCTCATCTTGACAATCTTCTTAAACAAGTAGCTGAAAAACATGCCAATGAAGTACTTGTTGATGGTGGCAAAATAACCTTTATTAATAAGGATGAATGGGAAGAGCGTGAACATCGTGAAGTTGAAGTGAATCCGGTTTTTATTGAGGTGCATGGTTTGGATGGCAAACTAATGGACAGGTCGCCTAATTTGAAAGCTGATGAACTGGAATTTGATTTGAATTTTAAAGACAATGAGCCGTTCAATACAATCCTAAATAAAAAACCTATACGTCAGATAAAAGTTGCAATAAAACGCAATGGACAAACTTTTGGATATATTTCTGTGGCTGTACCCGTAGAAGGATATTTCCTTGTTCTCAATACCTTAAGAAATATTCTATTGGTAAGCTTCACTTTTTCTATGCTATTACTATTTCTTGTAGCACGATATCTTGCTGGAAAGAGTATTCAACCGGTGCAAAGTATCATTGAATCATCACAGTTAATTCAGCACGACAATCTCAACGAACGTATACCTGTGCCAGTAAACCGTGATGAGTTGTTTCATCTGGCTTCTTCAATAAATGATTTATTAACAAGAATTGAAAGTAGTTTGATGAGGGAGAAGCAATTTACAGCAAATGCTGCCCATCAGCTCAAAACGCCTCTTGCAGTAATGAAGGGAACTTTTGAAGTTCTTTTAAGAAAACCACGCGAAAATGATGTGTACATTGCTAAAATAAATGAAGGAATCATTGAAATTGACCGCATGTCAAAGATGGTTGATCAATTGCTACTGCTAGCAAGGGTTGATAGCAAACAACACCAGACACAATCAATTGAACTTTCCTTGGTTGAGTTGATTGATAATGTCGTTCAGCGAATTTCCAAGGCAATCATGGCAAAAGATATCTCGGTAATATTTGAGCCTGAAAGTGATTTTCAAGTAGTTTCTGACCCTTTTCTACTGGATTTGATTATTGAAAACCTAATCACCAACGCTTTGAAATATTCACAAAATGGGCAACAAATAGAAATAATATTAAAGCAAAATGAACTGGAAACTTTCATTAGTATTAAGGATAAAGGAATTGGGATTCGCAGTGAGGAGCTGCAAAAGATATTCAACCCGTTTTACAGGGCTGACGCCATTGATCATCCAAATATTAAAGGTCACGGACTTGGATTATCTATTGTTCAAAGAGCCTGCAGACTGGCTTTAATTGATGTAGATATAGAAAGCAAGGTTGGGATTGGCACAATAATAACCTTAACAATCAAACAAAAACAATTATCATGAAATCAAAAACACTTATCTGGGCATGGCCAACAAGGGCATTTCACTGGTTGCTTGCTATTGGTTTTGCTTCAGCCTATATTTTGGAAGACTTTGACGATTACCGTCAGTTTCATTTCGCATTTGGTTCAATGGTCGGTGTACTGCTTGTAATGAGAATCATTTATGGCCTTATTGGCCCTCAATTCTCGCGCTTTAGTCAATTTCCTGTTAGTATGAGTAATCAGGTTGATTTTCTAAAATCTATGCGTTCAGGCAAATCAATATTTTATGGACATAATCCTTTGGCCTCACTGGTTATGCTGGGAATTTTTTTTCTAGGTATTCTAACATCTTTGTCAGGATATTTAATGTATTTATCCAAATCACAGTCATATACATTTTTTATTGGAGGCGAATTTATGGAAGAAATTCATGAAGTATTTGCAAACCTATTTTTGGGACTTGTCATTTTTCATCTTGTTGGGGCGCTGGTTGATTTATTACTTCATGGCAAAAACGGAGCTTTCGGATCTATTTTCAATGGAATTAAAAATGTTGAAACTAAACCGGCAATTGCAAATACATTGCAGCAGTTTTTTGGTATCATTTGGATTGTTACTGCCCTCGCAGTTTTTTATTTAGCATTCAATTTACAACCACTCGTAAAGGATAATGACAAAACGAATAATCATTCAAAATATGAGCGTGTAAGAATTGATGATGATTGAAAGTCAAATTGATTGCGTGGGAACTCAGAAATTTCGAATTAATTTGATAAAGGAATCCTGTTTTGTAACAAGAAAAAAGGTTAGTGCTTAAGTGAAGTTTTAAAATAAATTATCTTAAAATACCATTGAAATGGCAATAAAAGGACATTAGTTGGCCATACGGTGCAGAAAGCAAGAACTTTTTCCAAGTAGATTTGAAATGATCCAAAATAACATAAATAATACCCGAATAAGATCAGCAACTAAACAAAACTTATAGCAAATGATACAGTCAGATAATAGAATGAGTCAAATCAACAAAGTAATCTGGGTAGGCTTTTTCATGAACCTTATGTTAACAGTTGGAAAAATAATAGCTGGTTTTCTAGGGAAGAGTGGTGCTATGTTAGCCGATGGTGTACACTCATTGTCTGATCTGGTTACTGACATAATCGTAATTGTTTTTGTAAATATTTCAAATAAGGAAAAAGATTTTGAGCACAGGTACGGTCATGGTAAATATGAAACTTTTGCTACCGTGCTCATCAGTTTTGCTTTATTAGCAGTTGGAGTCAGCATCTTCTGGTCTGGGTTGCAGAAAGTGTTAAGTGTTATAAATGGAGAAATTCTTGATCAGCCGGGTTTTATTGCCCTTTACGCTGCTATTATATCTATTGCAAGCAAAGAATTATTATTCTGGTACACATTCAAAACTGGAAAGAAAATAAATAGTCAGGCAGTCATTGCAAATGCATGGCATCATCGGTCGGATGCGTTTTCATCCATAGGCACTGCATTGGGAATTTCGGGAGCAATCTTTTTGGGCGAAAAATGGAGGGTTCTCGATCCTGTTGCAGGTATCATAGTTAGTTTCTTTGTAGCCAAAGTTGCATGGGATATTGCTAAGCCAAGCATAAACGAATTATTGGAAAGTTCACTTCCATTGGAAACAGAAAAAGAAATAACGGAATTGATAGTAAAATCTAATGGAGTCAAAGGATTTCACAACTTAAAAACCAGAAAAATCGGCAATCTTTTTGCCATCGAAGTACATGTAAAAGTTGACAAAGATTTAACGGTTGCTGCTTCTCACAAGATAGCCTCTTCCATCGAAGAGAAATTGAGGAATGCCTATGGCAGGAACACCCATGTAGGAATACACATTGAGCCATGGATTGAACTGGTTAGTGAATTAATTGAAGATTAATTCTGAATTAGAAAGTCAATCTGATCAAATAATAAATAAATAATTTAAGATGATTAACAAACTTATTGAATCGAGCCTGCAAAACAAACTTATTGTATTGTTGGCAACTGCCACTATGGCTGGATTCGGTCTATTTGCTCTGCTGAATATACCTATTGGGGCAGTGCCTGACGTAACAAACAATCAAGTACAGGTGATTACAACCTCACGAAACTTGTCCACCCTGGATATAGAACGCTTTATCACCTATCCGGTTGAACTCGAAATGGCCAATCTGCCTGGCTTGCTTGAAATTAGGTCGGTTTCCAAGTTTGGACTTTCTGTGGTAACCATCGTTTTTGAGGATAAGATCGGCACTTATTTACCAAGACAATTAATAGCAGAACGTATTCAATCCGCTATAGAAAGTATTCCGCAGGGTTTTGGAACTCCTTTTATGGGACCGATTTCAACCGGATTGGGAGAGATATACCAATACATACTTGAGGTTGATCCTGAATACAAGGATCAATACTCAACGACTGATCTCAGGACGATTCAGGACTGGCTGGTAAAGAGACAGTTATCAGGAATTCCCGGAGTGGTTGAAGTGAACACTTGGGGTGGATATTTGAAACAATATGAAGTAGCAATCAATCCGAATCAACTTAAAGCGATGGACATAACCATCGAAGAAATCTACTCGGCCCTTGAAAAGAACAATAGTATTGTAGGTGGAGGATACATCGAAAAAACGAATCAGAGCTATTTTATTCGAAGCGAAGGCTTGGTAGGTTCGATTGAAGATTTGGGTAATATTGTAGTGGTCAAAAGAAACGGCGCCATTGTCCGCGTTAGCGATATAGCTACTGTACAAATTGGTAGTTCAACCCGTTTTGGCGCTATCACTGCAAATGGAGAAGGAGAAAAGGTTCTTGGGCAAGTCATGATGCTTAAGGGTGCTAACTCAAATCAGGTAATCAACGATGTAAAAAAAAGAGTTGAGGAGATTTCAGGAAGTTTACCTGCTGGAGTGCATATAAATGGTTTTCTTGAAAGAAGCACATTGATTGGTAAAACTACTTTTACTATTGCTGAAAATCTTATTCTGGGTTGTCTGATCGTAATTTTTGTAGTAGTATTGCTTCTGGGCAATATTCGTTCAGGGTTGGTAATTGCTTCTGTGATTCCATTAAGTCTCTTGTTTGCTCTTTCATTGATGTATATTTTTGGTGTTGATGCAAATCTGATGAGTCTGGGAGCAATCGACTTCGGAATTATCATTGACGGTGCTGTAATCATTGTCGAGTTTATTGCATTTCAAATAACACGCAACAGCACAGAGATAATGAAATTGCAGGGAGAAGACCGGCAAGGAATGATTGATAAAATTACCCTCAAAGGAACTAAAAAACTCACCCGCTCAGCAATTTTCGGGCAGCTCATAATTATAATTGTTTTTATTCCGATTCTTTCGCTTACAGGTATTGAAGGAAAGATGTTCAGGCCTATGGCACAGGTTTTTACCTTTGCTCTTCTTGGAACCATGATTTTGGGATTCACTTATGTGCCGGTGGTTTCATCCATGTTTCTGCGCCCCTCAAAGCATAAAAACAACATCTCTACAAGATTGCTTGCTTTGTTAAATAAGGCCTATGAACCTTCTATATCATGGGCGTTGAATAACACGAAAATTGTTCTTTCTCTCGCTGTTTTGCTATTAGCTGTTAGTTTTTTCATCTTTACCCGCATGGGTGGTGAATTTGTTCCTACATTGGATGAAGGGGATTTTGTGATACAACCCGTGTTCAAAACAGGAACTTCACTAAGTAAAACGATTGAATTTACTACCCATATAGAGAAAATTTTAAAAACGTTTCCTGAAGTAGATCAGATTGTAAGCCGCATTGGGGCAGCTGAGGTGCCAACAGACCCAATGTCGATGGAAGAGAGTGACATTATCATCACGTTGAAGCCTAAAAAAGAATGGGTTACTGCAAAAAGCAAAGATGAACTGGCCGACAAATTTAAAGAAGCACTTTTAGTGATCCCAGGAATAGATTATGAATTTACCCAACCGATAGAAATGCGGTTTAACGAGTTAATAACCGGAACCAGAGCAGATTTGGCCATTAAAATATTTGGTGATGACCTTGATTTTCTAGACAAAACGGCTCTAAGAATAAAATCTCTAATTGAACCAATTGAAGGTGCTTCTGACGTAATTGTTGAAAAAACTGCAGGATTGCCCGAAATGAACATCAGTTATAACAGAACAAAACTTGCGTTGTACGGGCTGAATATTGATGAAGTAAACAAAGCCGTTTCCATGGCATTTGCAGGTCTTAAGGCAGGAGAAATATTTGAAGGCGAAAAACGCTTCGATTTGGTATTAAGATATGAAAAAGAGTATCGAAATAAAATTGAGCACCTTCGAAATATGTATGTTCCTTCACCAATGGGAGGTCAGGTGCCTTTGAGCGAGCTTGCAGATGTGACCTATTCAAAAGGGCCTGCTAAAATTTCCAGAGATAATACGCATCGACGTGTCGTTGTAGGCGTTAATGTGCGTGGCCGTGATCTTGAATCTGTGGTAAAAGATGTGCAAAAGTTGATTCGTGACAACATTGATCTTCCAGCAGGATATACAATAGAATTTGGAGGACAGTTTGAGAATCTTCGCAGTGCCCGTGCGCGACTTATGATCGCAGTGCCAATTGCTTTATTACTTATATTTACATTGCTGCACCTTGCGTTTGGATCGTTGCGCGAAGCATTTATGGTTTATACTGCAATCCCGTTATCTGCTGTAGGTGGTATCTGGCTGCTTTGGTTACGTGATTTGCCTTTTAGTATTTCAGCAGGAGTAGGTTTTATTGCCTTGTTTGGTATTGCAGTACTTAATGGTATCGTTTTAATAGAGCATTTCAAAGAGCTCCGAAAACAAGGTGTTGAGGATATCCGTGAATTGATTATCCGGGGAACAAGCGAGCGCCTGAGACCTGTCCTTCTAACTGCCTCAGCTGCTGCTATGGGTTTTTTACCAATGGCTGTATCTACATCAGCGGGTGCTGAAGTACAACGACCACTTGCAACAGTAGTTGTTGGTGGTTTAATTACCGCCACCCTACTGACAATGATTGTATTACCCGTCTTGTTTTGTCTTTTTGAAACCAAAAAACCACGCCGTAGAAAACGCAGTCTAACGAAACCAGCCACCATGATTATTGCTGTTATACTTCTTCTAGGAATATTCCCAGTTCAATCACAAAACCTTAATTTAGAAGAAGCTATTAATAAAGCTATCGAAAACAACGCAGGGTTGAAAGCTGCAGCATTCGAACTTAAAAGTTCACAACAAGATGTAAATGCTGCATTCAACCTTGATAGGACAGTGATTTATTATAACTTTGATCAGAATAATATTGCAGAAAACAATATGCCTCTTAAAGTATGGGGTGTACAGCAATCATTAAGTTTCCCAGGTGTTTACAATGCTTTGTCAAAAGAAGCCCGACAAAATCTGTTGAAACAGGAATACCTATTTTACAGAGAAAGAAACGCTTTAGTGAAAGAGGTGAAAAAAGCATATTTCGAATTGGTTTATTTGAATTTATTAAAGATTCAATTTCTCTCACTTGACAGTAATTTCAATGTTATTGCAGAAGCATCAAGAAAATACTTTGAACTGGGAGGGAGTGGCAAGCTTGAGTACCTGACAGCATTGGCAAAAAAACAGGAAGCTTCAATGCGTTTAAAACAAACAGAAAATGATTTTTTAGCAGCCAAAACCCGTCTTCATGCATTGATGCAAACAGACAGCACTTTCGAATTTGAAGTGAATGAATATGAGCCTCTTGAATACACAATGAATGACTCTGCTGTTGAAACAGCAAGAAGATACTACGAATTTGACAACAAAGCCGCATTCATTCGTGCCAAGGCAGAGCGCTACAAAGGATATCCCGATCTGCATCTGGAATATTTTTTGGGTTCCAATAAAGGCCCTGATCAGAAACTTTATAATGGCTTTCAGGTTGGACTCGGAATACCAATTTGGTTTGTGAGCAAACTTTCAGCAGCAAAATCAATGATCCTGAAAGCTGAAGCAGTGCAACAGCAAAATCAAAATTACGTTGTTCAGCTGGCCAGTAAAAAAGAACAATTGATACTCGAACTATCCAACAACAAGGCACAGCTCGATTATTACAGCAAACAAGGAAAACAACTGGCTGACGAAATAAGGTTTGCTGCTGCACTATCATATAAATCGGGTGAAATAAATGCTTTTCAGTATCTGCTTGCGCAAGAAAATGCTGTCAGACTTGAGACTGAATTTCTTCATTTTCTACACTCTTATAATCTTTCTGTAATCGAAATAAACCACTTAAGTTTTTAATGACAAAAAATATTTCCATCATGAACATAATCAATAATTTTCGCAAACTCCTGAATAAATACACTATTCTGATTATAAAATTCCCTTCATCAACCAGGATATTGGCTGCTTCGGTGCTTGGTGTTTTTTTTATATTGGTCTCCTGCACTTCAGAAGAAAAGAGTCCTGAGGTTATAAAAACTAAAACTGATGAAACACTCCTGACCCTTACCAAAAAACAGTTTGAAAGTTCACAAATGGAACTGGGATCTCTTTTAGATACTGTTTTTCATTCGTTAGTCAAAACCAGCGGTTTTGTTGATGTTCCTGAACAGAACAAAATGCAAATAGGAAGTTACTACGGTGGTAGAGTGTCTGATATTTATATTGTTACTGGTCAAAATGTGGTTAAAGGGCAGCTTTTATTAAGCTTTGACAATCCTGAATTTATTGATATGCAAAGGGAATTTATTGAAACGGGTGTTCTTGTCAATAATCTAAAGGCTGTTCTTGATAGACAGCAAAAGCTAGCCTACGAAAAGGTATCATCGCAAAAGGATTTGCAACAGGCTGAAACGGAATTTATGATTGCTTCGGCAAAACTTAAATCCCTCAGAGAAAAGCTAAAGCTGATGCAAATTGATATTGAAAATCTGAATGTAAATAATATTTCTTCTCTCGTATCGGTTAAAGCTCCTTTTTCGGGCTCAATTGCTAGTATTCTTGTTTCGAAAGGTCAATGGCTGAATCCAGATGAACAGGCCATCGAAATTGTTAATACCAGCACTTTACTGGCCAGAATGGATGTGTTCGAAAAGGATTTGTCATACCTGAGAACAGGTCAGCCGGTTTATTTGCAATTGCCCGATAGAACTGATCTAAACTTTCGGGGTAACATCAGCTATATTGCTCAGCAGGTCAATAAAGACAAGCGATCAGCAGGAGTAATCGTAAGCATTAATACCGAGAATAAAGGCATTCTGGTGCCAGGAATGTTCCTTACCGGAAATATTGCGGTAGATGATTCTAAGGTAAGTGTTCTTCCTGAAGACGCAGTAATTGAAATTGATGGGAGATATTTCGTTTTGATGTTTCTTAACGAAACAGAGACTGATTTTATATTTAAGCGGATTAAGGTGCTTCCGGTTCGTTCCATGTTTGGCCTAACAGAATTAACGAAAACTTCAGGGATTAAATCAGGAGCCTTGTTCCTAACAAAAGGGGCGTTCCAGCTGATTCAGGCAGAAGAATAAAACCACAATATTTTTAGGATTTTCAAAAAAGAAATTTCATATAGCTATATCAAGACTGGCATATTTTTGATTAAACCTATAATATCAATTGCTAAATAATATAGAATTGCAAAAGAGTTGTTTTCTATTTTATTCTACTTCATTTGCGAAGTGTTGTAAGGAGAACAACATCATACAGAATGACCGAAGCAGATTGAGAACAAAAACTCAAACAAGCAGATCTTTATACAAATCCTATCTGCATTAAATCAATTTATTACATAAAATTCGGCACGAGTGGTCTGGCATTTTTTACACTGCTCGTTTTCGAACCTGAGCGTGATTTCAAAGCGTCAAATTTTTCAAAAACAGTTTGAATAACTTCCTTGTTATGATCAGGATAATCTAAATGAATTTTGTTATCGCTTTCAAGCCAGTGTTTTATTTCAGCTGTGTTTTCTGATTGAAGTGAAGATAAAACATTGACACCTAAGTCAGCAAGTGCAGTTGCATTGCATTGCTGTTCAAATTGGTTTTTCATCGGAATCACCATCAGTTTTTTATTCAAAAAGAGTGCTTCGGCCGGTGTCTCAAAACCAGCTCCACAAAGTATAGCATCCGACGAAGCCATGCTTAATGCAAAAGCTTGCGTCTCAATCGGAAGGATGCGAATAGCTGCATTGGTTTGTTTTCTTGTACCAGATTTTGAGAAAATATCTGCCTTGATTCCCCTGATGTCAGCCAGTATACCTGCGATGTATTCATCTGCGTAGGCCGGAAGATAAACGCTAAGATGCCCTTTATTGCTTTTACGCATTTTTCGGATATCATTTCTGATAACAGGCGTGAATATCGATGGGTTGTACGCCTGAAAATGAAAGCTGACAGCATCAGGCACAGGGGCGTAATATTGAAGGATAAAACTACCGAGCCAATTATTTTCAGTAGGCATTGGAACAAAGGGTTGAAAAAGAGCTGACTGATGACTAAGTCCTATGCATGGAATTTGCTTTACCCTGCACGACCAGGCGGTAAGTGGCTCAAAGTCATTTATTACCAGATCATATTTTTCGACAGGAATAGATTCATACTCCTTTATTAACCGATAGATATTTGCCTCTGTAAGGGATTTCCGAAAATCAATACCACCTTGTTTTCCAAAACTAAAACTTAATCCCTTGTAAAAGAATTTTACAGGATGACTCATTTTGATATCAGCCTTGTTTCCGCTTATCAGGATGTCGACCTCACCATATTTTTTTATTTCCGGAAGCAATGTTTGCGCCCTGCTCAAGTGACCATTTCCCGTACCTTGAATTGCAAATAGTATTTTCATGTTTGAAACTCCTCCAACATCAATTGAAACAAAGCTTTTGATTTCATATCCTCTATGGGTATCAATGTATCTTTTTCAAACCTGGAATCTTTTTTTGGAAGAGGTAATAACTGCTGAAAATGCAACTTCCATTTATCGTCATTATACTCCAACGCGGTCAGGTTTTCGATCCAATCACCTGAATTAAGATAATCAATTTCAACTCCCTCAATAACGCTCTTTCGTATTTCCGGATGATGAATATGTCCGCATACAATGGCATGATATCCTTTTTTGTAGGCAAGAAGTGCGGCTGTAGCTTCGAAGTTATTGATGTATTTTAAGGCTGTTTTAACATTGTCTTTAATTCTTTTTGACAATGAAACTTTCTTAAGCCCAAATATTTTTCTGCCGGAGTTCACAACTGTATTAATGAAAATAAGGCTGTCATACCCAATAGCGCCTGCTTTGGCTAACCATTTACTGTGCTTCATGATAACATCAAACACATCACCATGAAAGAACCAATGCTTCTTTCCATTTATGTTTAGTACAAATTGATTGACTATGTGCAGATTGCCAATCTTAAAGCCGGCAAAACGTCGTAAAACCTCGTCATGATTGCCTGTGATGTAATATACCTTCGTCTTTTTAGAGGCCAGTCCGATGATATGTTTTATCACTTTCATATGGGAAGCCGGCCAGTAATTTTTTTTAAATTGCCATATATCAATGATGTCGCCATTGAGAATAAGAATCTCAGGATGTATCGTTTTCAGATAAGCAAGCAATTCATTGGCGCAACTACCACGTGTTCCAAGATGCGTGTCAGATATTACTACAATCTCAACATTTCTTTTGTTATTCATCAGGTACAGTTAGATAAAACGCAAAGAAAGTTAAGATAAACCAGAGTTTTATTAGTAAGATGTTAATTGTTAAATAATTAATTGTAAAATTGATTGTCTGGGACTTTGTCTAATTAAAGTTCATCTGCTTTTATTAGATACCACCACAAGGCTCATTAAATCAAGCATTCAAATTGATTAACAATATTTTCAATGCTCCTTAAAGTTGTTTGACGATAAATAAAATTGAGAAAGTGACAAGAACAAATCGGGCCATAGGCTATTTCATTGCCATGAAATCAATAGGCTGGTCCTTGCAAAAGATATCAGGCGCAACTTAATTTACGGTAGGGCCATGCTGAAAAACTCAGAATGTTGATATTTTGGTTCTTTGCACCTCCCGTTTCAATTCTTTTGGGTTTTCCTGCAAAGATAAATCCACGCTGAGTTACAATTTGTAGGTGCAGCGCACCGGTAATATTTATAGAATTATATCCGGTGGTGTGTTTAAAGGTGCAGCGCACCGAAATATCTGATGCAAGGTTTTTTAACCAATATCTCCCAAATCCTTGCACAAGAAATAAGATATTATCGAGTTAACTAATTATAGTACAATAGATTATGACATTTTCAGCAAGCCCTACGGTAATGAAATACCAGGACTCCTTAATGATTTTTTCCTTGTAAAGGTTCCTTTTTTAAACAATAATCCACTATGGCTTAATAAAACCATAGTGGATCAATGAAAAAAAATAAAGATTTTTTAACCCAAATACTTCATAAACAGCAAAGTAATATCATCAGATTGTGGGGCGAGATGAGCAAAAAGACTTACATCATCCACAACGGCTTTTATAACCTGCTCTGCAGCGTAATTCTCAAATGTAGAAAGCAGATTTCGCAAACGGTCATCGCTGTATTCTTCACCTTTGGTATTAAAAGCCTCAGTAACTCCATCTGTATAGAGTAAAATTCCCTCCTGTGGTTTCAAAGTCGTGCTGCTGGTTTTGAACTCGATACCTTCATACACGCCTAATATGATATCGCCAAGAGATTCCACAGCTCTGAATTGTCCATTGTTGTTTAAAATATAGGGTGGATTATGTCCTGCATTGGCGTATTCAAGTTCGCCAGTTCTGATATTCATGATGGCATAGAAAACCGTAACAAACATGCAGGAAACACTTTCGTTGCACAGAAGATTATTCACATAACTCAGACATTCTCCCGGCGGCATACCCTTAATACCTGTTGCGCGGATCAGGGTTCGGCTTACGGCCATAAATATCGCAGCAGGAATCCCTTTCCCTGAAACGTCACCTATTACAATTCCAATTCTGTCGTTATCGATCATGAAAAAGTCATAGAAATCACCACCCACTTCTTTGGCGGCAACCATTGAGGCAAAAATATCAAACTCTTTGCGATCCGGAAATGGCGGGAAAGTCTGTGGCAGGATACCTTTTTGAATTTCGCGTGCCACATTAAGGTCTCGTTGAATGGATATCAGCTGATCATGCTCTAAAACAGCTTTGCGTTGCACCCTGATTTCTTCCAGTGTTTTGTTGATAGTAATTTCAAGATCCTCGAAATTGATAGGTTTGGTCAGAAAATCAAAAGCCCCCCTGTTCATGGCTGTACGAATGTTTTCCATGTCGCCGTAAGCAGAAACAACAACTGTTTTAAGGGATGGATTTTTGAGTTCTTTCAGCTTCGATAAAAGCGTTAAACCATCCATTTCCGGCATGTTTATATCTGAAAGAATGACGCCGATATCAGGATACTCGATAAGTTTTGCAAGTGCATCAAGACCATTGTGTGCAAAAACAAAGTCATAATCACCACTTCTGATTTGACGTCTGAAAGTCTGCCTCACCAAAGGTTCGAGATCAACCTCATCGTCGACAACCATAATTTTAACTTTCAATTCTAAATCTAATTCCATAATATAAAGTGTTTTAATTAATGCAGATTTTTAGGAATAGTAATAATAAATTCAGCAAATTCACCCTCTGCAGACTCAACTTTCATCGTTCCCCTATGTTCTTTGATAATGATGTCGTGACTCAAAGAAAGCCCAAGTCCTGTTCCCTGTCCGGGAGGCTTTGTCGTAAAAAACGGATTGAATACCTTATCAATAACTGCTTGCGGAATACCCTTTCCATTGTCGTGAATGCGTATCTCCACGTGGTCATCGAAATTTTTTGTTTGTACTGTAAGTATTGGATTATAAGCCTCTTTGAGCAGGGTTTTCTTTTCGTTTGTCGCGTAGCAGGCATTGTTGATGATATTCAAAAATACACGGCTCAGGTTCTGCGGTATCACCATGATCTGCCCTATTGACTGATCATAGTCAGCATCAAGTTTGATATTGAAATTTGAATCCTGCGCCCGCATACCATGATAACCAAGATTGACATATTCGGCCAGCAATGCATTCAAATCGGTTGCCTGAAATTCCCCGGATTTACCTCTAGACTGAAGGAGCATACCTTTCACTATGCTTTCAGCTCTTTTGCCGTGTTCATTGATTTTTTTAGCATTCGATTGAATGTCTCCGGTAATTTCCATCAGGTATTCCTTGTCCTTTTCAGGCAGTTTCTCGGATAGATTCTCCAGTTCTTCATTCAACTCATTGGCCAGACTTACTGTAAGAAGCGCAAAATTATTGACAAAATTGAGTGGGTTTTTAATTTCATGGGCAATGCCGGCCGTAAGCTGACCAATGGAAGCCATCCTTTCCGATTCAATGAGTTGGATCTGCGCTGCTTCAAGGGCATCTTGCGTTTCTTTCAAAGCTGTCGAAAATTGTGAAATCCCGAGAAGAGCATCTTTGGAATCTTCTTTTGCCATCGCTGTTGTCCCAATCGCTTTAACCCTGCTTTTTACCATGAATAATAAAACCATTACAAGAAAAGCCAAAACAACAATTCCAGCCAAAGCTGTAATGAGTAAATTTTTACTTAAAATTCCAATGCCAGCGGCCATTTCCTGCTCAGGAAAAACAATTCCAAGCGACCAATCAGCGGCAGCTAAGGGCGCAACGACCAACCAAATGCTTTCTTTTGAATAGAAATTATTTTCTTCAAACTCAAAAATTCCTATTTCGGATATGGAAAGTGTTTTAAAAAATTCCTCCCTGTCTGATGCCTCGCCATCAAAAATAAATTCTTCTGTGATAGGATTTAAGTCTGAATATGCAACGATTGCTCCCTTTTGCGACATAACAAATGCGCAAGAAGCCTCAGAAAACTTGATAACACTTAGACTTTCTTTCCATAACTCTCTGGAAAAACAGACCGAAAGAATGCCGATGAAAATCCTTTGATCATTCTTTGAAGCAAACAACGGAATAGAATAAGCTGGATGGACGACCATGCTTCCACTTTTATCGAAAGCCAATTCAATCCATGAAGCATTTCCGGATTCCTTTGGCAACAAATACCAGTTTTTTGAAGAATAGTCAGTTAACGCATTGTCAAGCATGAAAGACTTAAGTTCCTGATCTCTGTAAAAATAAGATGTATAATATTTTTCTGATGGATCAAAGAAATAGGGTTCAAATGCAATTGCAGCGCCATCAATCTCATTGTTTTCTTCAACGAATTGCTTCAAAATATTGGATAGATCTGTTTGAGAATAGCTGGACAACGCAATGATCTCAGCAAAATCATCTGTGATTTTTTGCATGCCGTTCAACACATTATTCACTTTGGATGCCGAAAGCATGGCAATGTTTTCTGCATTCTTCCGCTGATTTTCTTTTAATAGATTTTTTGAAACATCGAAACTATAGAGGAAAATGAATGAAAATACCAGGGAGAAACCAATGAAAAACAGCAAAATAAGCTTAAAAGACAGGCTTCTTTCATTTTGAATGAAATCGATTACTTGCTTCATTTTGATTCAATTATTTCTTTTATAATCAGCTTTGCTGTTGGAAGAAATTTAGTGAACGAAGGTAAATCTTTTTTCCAATACTTTTTTACAGAAATTTTATGAATTTGGGTTATAGAAAAGTTTAGGGTTATGTTCAGATTGAGGTTGGATAAGATTGATTAAAGACATAACTAATTATAGCCATGCTGTTTAGAATTAATTATTAAGTTTTTTCAAACAAATACTTGTCAGAAATATAGAATTAGTTAATTTTGCACCTCCAAATTTGGCGAGGTAGCTCAGTTGGTTAGAGCGTCGGATTCATAACCCGGAGGTCCCGAGTTCAATTCTCGGTCTCGCTACTAAAGCCCTGCAAGCATAAAGTTGCAGGGCTTTTCTTTTTAAATTTGCCTGGTTTTCGTTCAAACATTTCAGTTAATTTTGCTTTGACTTAATGGCGCAGCAATGAAAATGAGCTGTAAAAAGCTTCTCAAACTTCAGACTATTCACAATGAATCAAAATACCCCTCTTGCAGAAAGACTCAGACCTGAAAATCTTTATCAGTATATTGGGCAGGAACATCTTGTTGGCGAAACTGCGATTTTGCGCAAAGCAATTGAATCGGGCAGGATTCCTTCCATCATTTTCTGGGGACCTCCGGGCGTTGGCAAAACGACGCTGGCATTCATAATTTCGAAATATCTGAAAAGAAACTTCTACGTTTTAAGCGCCATCAACTCAGGTGTAAAAGATGTGAGAGAGGTGATAGAAAAAGCAAGAATGCTGCCACAAGCGCCTGTTTTGTTTATTGATGAAATTCACCGTTTCAGCAAATCACAGCAAGACTCATTGCTTGGGGCAGTCGAAAAAGGCCTCATTACATTAGTTGGTGCAACCACCGAAAACCCTTCCTTCGAAGTGATTGCTCCTCTCCTTTCCCGCTGTCAGGTTTATGTTTTGAAATCACTTGAAAAAGAACATCTTGATCGTCTTACAGACATTGCAACCGAAACCCTCGAAAAAGATTATAAGATAAAAATTGATGTTTCTGAGCGCGAAGTGTTGATGCAGATCAGCGGCGGCGATGCCCGCAAACTTCTCAACGCCATCGAACTTGTGGTAGACGTTTTGTCGGGCGAAATAACTTCCGGCAACACCTTGTTGCTTACAAACGAAAAGGTGCGTCAGTGCATTCAAAACAATCTGATGCGCTATGACAAAACCGGTGAAATGCATTACGATGTAATCTCTGCATTCATCAAATCAATGCGTGGAAGCGACCCAAATGCAGCGGTTTATTATCTTGCACGCATGATTGAGGCCGGCGAAGATCCATTATTTATTGCACGCCGGATGCTTATTCTGGCTTCTGAGGATATTGGCAACGCCAATCCAAATGCTTTGTTGCTTGCCAACGCCTGCTTTGATGCGGTGAGTAAAATAGGCTGGCCTGAAAGTCGTATAATCCTTTCTCAAACAGTTATTTACCTTGCCTGTTCAGCAAAAAGTAACGCCAGTTATCTTGCCATCGGGAATGCCCAACAGATCGTAAAAGAAACCGGTGATCTCAGCGTACCCTTGCAATTACGCAATGCACCTACAAAATTGATGAAAGACCTCGGCTATGGCAATGAATACAAATATTCCCATGATTATGCCGGCAACTTTGCTTTTCAGGAGTTTTTGCCAGAAGCCATCAAAGGCAAGAAAATTTATGATCCGGGCGCTAATCCAAGAGAACTTGAAATGCGGAATGCGTTGAGGGCAAAATGGAAAGAAAAATATGGTTATTAATATCGGTTTTATTCGTTTTCGAGCAATGATTTTGCCTCGCCCAATCTGTTGAGTTCATGACCCGGAAGCACAGGATAGGCAAGATCAAGTTTTTGCAGGCGACTGGCAATAATATCACTTACAGCATAACGCATAAACCATTTGTTATCAGCGGGAATCACATACCAAGGCGCGATTTCAGTTGATGTATTTGAAAGCAAATCACTGTAAGCATCCATATACTCTTCCCAATGTTGACGCTCTTTCACGTCTGCAGAAGAAAATTTCCAGTTTCTTGCAGGATCATCGATTCGTTTCAGAAACCGTCTTTTCTGTTGGTCTTTTGAAACATTTAAGAAGAATTTAATGATGACGGTTCCATTCTCGGTGAGATGCCTTTCAATGTCATTGATTTGTCTGTAACGCTTATCCCAAAAGTCTTTTCCGGCATCTTCAACCTTTTTTATGCCCGGCAACCGTTGGCGTAAAAGGTACTGTGGATGCACCTTCACGATGAGTACCTCCTCATAGTAGGAGCGGTTAAAAATCCCGAAATTACCGCGTTGTGGCAGACAACAATAAGTCCGCCAGAAATAATCATGGTCCAGCTCCATCTCCGACGGCGACTTAAAACTGTAAACCTGCGTCCCTTGCGGATTCAACCCGGACATAACATGCTTTATGGTGCCATCCTTTCCGGCTGCATCCATGGCCTGAAAAACCAAAAGGACCGAATAGTGGTTGTCAGCATAAAGTTTTCCCTGAATTTCGATCAGTTTTTCAATGTTATCCTGAAGAAGTTTTTCGGCTTCTTTCTTCGAATCAACATGTGCTGTAAATGTAGGATCGAAATCTGAAACTTTGTGTTTTTTTCCCGGCAATGCCAGAAAATTGGGGTTATTAAGCAGGCTCATGTGTTGAATGTTATGGGGCTAAATTAAGAATTTTATTGATTACAATCTATCTGTTTTTTAAAACAAGTATCAAGAAATAAAATTCGTATAAAGAATCATCTCCTGAAAAAATCCAGAATCAAGAAACAACTCTGAAAAGACAAAAATCTGAGCATTTTGTTATGCAAATTTTGTGCAAATAAAAAAGGGCTACAGTTTATTTTTACTGTAACCCTTTGATTTTAAAGTGACCCCGGAGAGACTCGAACCCCCAACCTTCTGATCCGTAGTCAGATGCACTATCCATTATGCTACGGGGCCATTTTTAAGGCTGCAAAGATAAACATTTATCTTTTTAGAATACAAGGATAATTAAGAAAAAATGATTCGTGTTAAGCAACAGTAGTTTACAATGAAAATACACTTATAAAAACGCTTTCTGATCCTTCTAATCCCTTATCCAGACTAGTTTCTGCGCAAAAGTTTGAAAGCCCTGCTTATGCTGTTGCCTTGTTCATCAACAACGGTTACAAGGTGCTCCCCTGTTTCACCTATCTGCATCACCATCTGATGGTTAGAGCCCTGAGTGGTTCCGGCAAAGCTCCCATCAAGATGCCAGAACAAGGTGACTCCATTCAGTCGGTGCGCCACTTCAAAAATAAGTGGATTAAGATTTCCGGAAAAATCAACCGGCTGATAAATCTGCGCTCCAATGGGAGGATAGATAAACTCCATGTTGGCTTGCTGTTGAACACATCCATCTTTGACAGGCGGCAAAAGCTTGTATGAAGCATTGTTTCGCCGAAAATAGTACTCCATTAAAGGTGGCAAAACAAACCATTTTTTTAGCAATGCCTTTTCCTCAGGAAAACAGTCTGCCGGCAGCTGAAACCTGCCGCTAGTATCTGTTCTAACCAATTGATGATAGTTGCATAATGACACATTATTACCGGATGGAAGGCCTGAAATAACAACCGTTTCTTCACAATTAAGCCCTGCATTCATCCCACTGTGTTTACAGATTGTGACCCGTTCAATTTTGTCTTCAGGCTGCGAAAACCAATTTTGCTGTGTGGGCAAAACTGAAACTAGATCAAATAAGACAGGCGCTGCAGCGGAAACACCTGTAAGTCCGGGACGGCCGGCTCCATCTGCATTTCCTGCCCAAACGGCGATCACATATTCAGGTGTATATCCCACAGCCCATGCGTCTCGAAAGCCAAAACTAGTGCCTGTTTTCCATGAAAGCATCAAATCGCTGCCACTATAGGACCAGCCACTTTCAGTTTCAGGCCGGTTTAGTTCGCGCAACACATTAGTTGTCAGCCAGATTGCTCCGGCATCTATCGGAAAAACCGGTTTGTTTTCGGTAAAAAGTAGCGTTCGCGCCAAATTACTATAAACTTCTGAAAGTTCCCAAAGGTTAACCTCTCCCCCACCTAAAATCAAAGAAAGTCCATAATGTGTGGCAGGTTTTTTAAAACTTGTAAAACCCATACTGCCAAGCAATTCGTGAAAACGTTCAATGCCATATTGTCGCAAAAGATGAACAAAAGGCACGTTCAGCGAGCGTCTCAGCGCCTCATCAGCTGCAATGGCACCTGCATAGGTTTCATCAAAATTTTTCGGACTGTATCCGGCAATCCATGAAGGAATATCAGGCAGGAGACTATTTGGATGAATCAAACCGTCCTGCAAAGCGGATGCGTACAAAAACGGCTTCAGAATGCTACCCGAACTGCGGTGTGCCTGAACCATGTCGTTGTAACAAAAAGCGACTTCGCTGCTGCAATGAACATTGCCATGATATGCAATAATTTTCCCCGTTGAAGTTTGTCTGATAATGACAGCAAGATTATTTATCTGATTGTATTTTAATAAGTTGTGATGAGTTTGAATCACCTCCCCTGTCAGTTTTTGAAGCTGTGACTGAATAGCTGTTTCAAAAAGTTTATCTCCTTCTTTAAGTCTTAAAAACTCAAGAAAATGAGGGGCAATATCCGGCAAAGCCTTTGGCAGTTCAGGCAAAGGCTCCTGCACCGAAAGTTCGTAGGTGAGCTGATCAATCGTAGAGCTTTCGTACAAACGTTTTAGAAGCCTGTTCCGTTTTTGCTCAAACAAATTGCGGTTTCGCTGAAGGGTGACGAGGGAAGGCGCGTTGGGAAGAATAGCCAGCGTGGCGGCTTCAGCCCATGAAAGATCATGTGGAGGACGGCCAAACCATCGCCATGAAGCCGCTTCAAGTCCAACCACATTGCCACCATAGGGTGCATGCGTTGCATAAAGCAGAAGAATCTGTTCTTTGCTTTTAAACAATTCGAGTGAAACAGCACTGAAAATTTCGGAAACCTTTTCGGAAAAAGTTCTTTTCCCGGCTTTCTTTGATAAGCGTATCACCTGCATTGAAATCGTTGATCCTCCGCTGATTATTTGGTTGCTTTTTATGTTTTGGACGGCAGCACGAAGAATAGCAACCGGATCAAAACCGGGATGGTAGTAGAAGCGCTTGTCTTCAAAAGCAAGGAGAGCTAATTTGTATTTCTCAGGAATTGAGTCAGTTGCAGGAAAGCGCCATTGACCATCTGAAGCAATTCTTGCGCTCAATAGTTTTCCATCAGCAGCTTTTATCACAGCGCTGTAGGGGTCTTTAAAAAGCTTATCCGGTCTTAAAAAAAGTAAGACAACAAAAAAAACGACAAACAGCGCCAATGAAAACAACTGCCAGTATTTAAGC
This sequence comes from Bacteroidales bacterium, assembly GCA_030683155.1. Taxonomy (GTDB): domain Bacteria; phylum Bacteroidota; class Bacteroidia; order Bacteroidales; family F082; genus JALNZU01. The sequence goes on along the minus strand of JAUXMV010000001.1, from coordinate 10,587 downwards.
TTTTTAGCCATAAATATTTAAAAGATGCGTTTTGTTTTTTTCATCAGCTAAAAACATTTTCAGTTCGGTCCTGAAAAAAAATTCTTAAAATCAATAAGGTAAAAAACAGTTTAGATCCGAAACATTATATGAAGTTAAATCAGAATTTTTGCAGCTTTTGTGAAGCAACTATTTTGCCCTCACTGCTGAATGCTTTTATCATATAAATTCCGGGCTTCAGACTTGCACTGTTGTAATTCGATAGTTGATTCACTATGAAACTATCGAGTTTTTTACCCATCAAATCATAGATTTCAACATTCACAAAGGAATCAACTTCAATTTTTATCTGATCGCTAAAAGGATTTGGTGTAACACTAAAAATGAAGTCACTCAATTCATTGACTCCCACAGCGGAACAACTCTGCGGAATCGCACCGTACAGCAACAGTTTGTCAATGAGCACCTGGGCTGTATTTACCGGCCATATATCCTTTTCAACGATCTGCCTGTTGGGTGCAATAAGTATAATTGTCGGGTAAGCGCCTATCTGATAGGTTGTTGTAACTCCCCATGTATTTGGAACCATAGGATAAGTATAGTTGTGGGATGCAGCATAGTTTTGCACGGCCACCATATTGTCCTGTGAACTGATCGAAAGGAAAATTACATTGCTCGAATTGCATCCAAAATGCTCAAATGTTTGTTGAAACTTAGGCGCAAATACCTGGCATGGACCACAGTTGACGAAGAAGAAATCGATGCAGACATATTTTCCTGCATCCAGATAACTAAACAAATTGTGTTCAACACCTGTAATATCGGTGACAGTGAAGTCAATTGCAGTGTTGAGTGGTGTCTGGGATTTCAGGCTCATCATCAAAAACAATGCGGTTGTTAATACAAGAAATTCTTTTTTCATTGGATAGACGGTAAGTTTATTAATTGTTGTGATTATATTTTCTAAATCTTATTCAAAAGTAATTTTTTCAACTGACAAGCTATTTTCATTTTCGTAAAATAGTGACCCATCCGCCACCTGAGCTCGCGCCAATGGCATTGTTATACATGGCTTCACATCTTACCGAAGGCAGCAGAAAGCGCCCTTCATAAGTTGCAAGTAATTCAGTCTTAAATGTTTTCGATGCACCCGAAGCCAGTTCAAAGAAATGAACAACCCTATCGTCACGGATATCTGAATAATCAGAGGAATTTCCAGTTTGTCCAGTATCGCTGTGCAGGCGGGCATTAACAATTTCCCAGCCTGCCGGAATCAGTTTGCTCAACGCAAGATATTCCTGCCGCTTTCCGCTGATGTTTTTCACCTCCGTAATCATCGTTAAAGGGGTTCCCTGAACAAGTGATGCAGGATCGATGTTTTTATTTGCAGCATCAACAAATCGAGTGTTTAGCACTATCCCTTTTTCAAATGAAGGGAAGTTATCGGCTGCGGGAATACCTGATATTATCCAGTTGATATAGATTGGTTTATCTCCAGTGTTTTGAACCTTAACTTCAGCTTTTGAGGTTTTAAGTTCTTTTGTGAAAACTGCAGAAGAAAGGCTTATTTGTTCTGTTTTTTCCTGACTCCAGCTGAAACTCGTTTTTCCAGATTCATTGTATTTTTTCGCAAAAAGCTGCCATGCATAAAGACTCCATGCCGTTGACTGCGTACTCAGCCAATCGTTGCTGCTGAGGGCATCCGCAAGTTCTTTCACCAATGGAAAAGCAAGTGTCTGTTCGTTGAGAAGCAACAAAGTTTCGAGGCGCATCGCTGTATTTCTTATACCCGATCCAAAAGTCTGACTTTGATAGTCATCAACAACTACTCTTTGCGCATTGCCTAAAGCCAGTTGACGGGCTGCATTTTCTTGACCTGCAACGGCATAGGCTGCAGCAAGCATGTTTGCTGCCTGTTGCGAAAGCTTTGGATTTTCGCGCAGCCTGTTCATCGCATTGATCTGCTGCTCGCCTGCTAAGGCCAAAGCATACAGTCGATATGCCTGAAGCAGGTCATTCAAAATCCGGTCGGCATGAATCTCGGGTTGCCATTTTTGCGCTATACTTCCCTGATTTTTTGCCCAAAGGTTTAAAAACATTGAAGGAACAGCAAAATTTTCGCGTGAAGCAAGTGTCATAAAATGACCTGCATAGATATCCGACCATTCGTTAACGTAGATGGAACCAGGCCAGTATGCAACGCTGCCATCAGCCCGCTGCCTTGCTGTAACCTGTCGGATAGCGCTCTGAACCGAATTGTTGAGACTCAGTTTTTCATCTGTATCAAGCTTCATTGTTTTATCCAGATAAAGCTGTGCAAAACCTTGTGAAACAATTTGTTCTATACATCCATAAGGATATTGAAGCAAGTAGTCAAGTCTGCTTTTTAAATTGACAGGTGGCAGAGCAGAAACCTCCATTTGCGCCAAATGTGTTTTTTCTTCACCCGGATATTTTAAATTGTGGCTTATACTTTCACCAGCCTGCAAAAAGGCTTGTTCATTATGGAAGACACGCGTATTTGGATTTTGAACAGCGATCTCCATTTTGTGAGAGGCATCATTTCCGGCACTTTTGGCTGAAATAGAAATATTACCTAATCCCGACACCGAAGCAGCCTGAAGCTTAAACCAGACCAACTTTTCGCCTTCTTTATCGAAACTCAGGCTTTGTTTTGAAGGCTCAGTCAAATTCAGACTACCTTCTGCCTTCACAGATACTTCCACCGAATGGGCTCCTTTTATGGAAGAAAAAACGGTTACCGGAAGTATTACTTCATCTTTTTGACGCAGTACGCGCGGCAATGTCCCCAACACCATAAGGGGTTGTTTTACTGCCATTGTTTTATCTGCCTTACCATAGGCATTCCCAGAGGCAGCGACCACCATCGCCTTCACTGAGCCGATATAGTTGTCGATAGTTAGGGTGTGCTTATTGGTTTTTCCTGATTTTAGTTCAACAGGCCCAATTACACGCACCACAGGCACAAAGCGCGACTGCCGCATCTTTTCCCTGTCGGGTAACGACTCATCACCACCAATGGCAAAAATCTGCTCAATCTTTCCGCCATAGGCGCCCAGCACAAAGTCGTACATGTCCCAGGTTTTTATGCCGAGTGCTTCTTTAGCATAGAAGAGTGAATGCGCATCGGGTGTCCTGAAGTTAGTAAGATCAAGCAATCCCTCATCGACAACAGCCAGAAAATAACTCATATTTTTGCCATTTTGCTCACTGACAGTGATATCAAATGCAGCTCCTGTTTTGGTTTCTGCAGGCATATTAATGGCCGGATTCAACCTTGATTTACTGTCTTCCACCAAAAGTGAAACAACACCATAGGATCGCACAGGCATATCATTTTCAAGCAGTTTCATTGGTTGAAGGAGCGTAATATGCACATACACATTTGGACTGAACAACGATGTGAGCGGTAAACAGATTTTCGTTTCTTCCTCTGTCGTTTCAACCCACCATGACTGTAGTTGTTGACTTCCGTTTTCAAGACTGACGAGGGCTCTGCCCTTTCCTGGACTTGAAAAACTGATAACAGCCTTTTCACCTGTTTTATAAGTTTCCTTGTCGGTGCTCACAGAAAGCAGACTTGCACCTCCCTCGGCTTTTCGACCGGAACGTGAGTACCAGTCAGGCCAGTCAACATAAATCACCTGTCCGCTGCTGTGACCGCCTTTTTCGTCGGAGACGCGCACAAAGAAATTGCCCCATTGGGGATGCTTTGGTGTCCATTGAAACGAACCTTTGCCGCCCGAAAGCATGATTTCATCTTCATAAATCTTTTGAGCATTGTAGGTGCTCACATAACTGGCTCTGCTGCTATTATCTCCCGACCACCACCATGACCAGTCAAGCTTAAATATCTCAACTTTAATGGATTGAGAACCATCGATCTTTCCGTCAGCTGCAACACTCACAACATCGAATTGCTGAACCTGATCTGAAGTGATGTAGCCTTCTTTTCCGGGCTTAGGCGCTGCCAATCCAATATATCTGTCGAAAGGATGAAAATCAAGCGTATGGGTGGAAATTGAAAAGTCACCACCCGGTTCAGTGACTCTCGCAAGCCATGAAATCCGCAGTTTTCCATTTGCATAGCGGTAATCAGGCAGATTCAATTTGAAATTCCAAAGACCTGAATCATTTGTTTTTCCGGTTTGGATATCTTTATCGGCCTCAAAATATTTTGATGGGTCATCAAAAACATATCCGGACAAATTGTTGAATTTCAATTCTGAAGGGCTTGTTGTGCGTTCCAGGATTACATCCATTCCGGCAGCCTTGGCACCGTGAAGCCAGTTTACATTCAGATTAACTGCCCTGTTGCGTTCGGTTCTGGCTATGCTTTCCCTGCCAAAATCAAAATTGATCTTCAAACGGTTTGGCTTAATTGTTTCAACCCGAATACGCTTTGAAAAATTGGCATTTCCAGCTTTTACAGAAGCGTTCCATATCCCTGTGGGTGCATCTGCTGATGTCGGCACTTTAAACAGACACATTCCATTGCTTAGCTTAGTTTGGGTTTGACGGGCAACAAGTTGCTGTCGCGCATTGGTAAGTTCAAGTACAACCGGATAGTTTTCAGGAAGTTGCATTTCATCAGATTTCAAAATAAAGCCAATAAAAAGTGTATCTCCGGGTCGGTAAACACCCCTTTCATTGAATATAAAACCTTTCATCCCTTCCTGAATCTGGTTTCCGCTCACATCAAACCTGCTCAACGAAAGTGCTGAACCCTCATCAAGTTTTAAAAATGCCTTCTGTTTTTGGGAAGAAGCTACGGCAATAAAAGGTGCAATATTGGCAACTTTAAGTTTTACGATGCCCAAAGCATTGGTCAATCCTTGCGCAATAGATTGCTGCTGATAGTCAAATAGTTCAACTTTCACTCCTTGCAGCGGCTCGGTAGTTTCGATGTTATTAACAAAAAAACTATACTCTTTTTTCGCGGGATTTGACTGTTTGGCAATCAGACCAATATTTGAAACCAATAAATTCCTGCCTGGAAAACGCTCATAAAAATAATAGCTGTTATCGCACGGATTATCGCGATTATACCAACTAAAATCATCCGGATAGTAATAGGAAGGATCATAATAATAACCATCTCCCCAAACTTTCAGCTCCTCTTCAGTGGGTCCGGGCGATTCCTTTTTTAGCGGTGAAAGTGTGTCACCACAACTCCAAACTGCATACTCCTTTTTGAATGTTAGAATGACACGATACAATGAAGCCTCATCTTTTCCAATAAGCTTTCCGAGATCGACGGCATAGGTTTGCCATTGTGAATTTGCAGCGGAGTTATCATTTTTGAGAATTATTTGTTCACGTGCAACAACACGTCCTACCCTTTTCAGGTCGGAACTGCCATCAAGTGTATTCCACTGCAAAAACTGTAGCATATTTTTCTCAAAAATCTTTATAACCTGCACATCCACAGCCCTCAGACCCACAGCCTGAAAAGGAAGTATGCGACTGCCTTCGCCTGCCAGAATGGTGCTGTTGCCAACAAACTTTACCTCAGGTTTCAATAATTCAAAACTTATCTGTTCATTGAAATCATTCGGAATGACATTGCCAAGTGAGTTGCGGATGCCGGAAGCAATCTGCAAAGCAAAATCACCGGTAAGTAAATCTGTTGGAAAAGCAGTTATCTTATTTTTAGAGATGCTGAAATTTAATTTCTGATCCGGACTTAAGCTCACCAGACCCTTCAGGTTCTGACGGTTATCCAGAAAGTCGCTGAACCAGATATGAACAGCCTGAGAAGGCACATGCTGCACCTCGATTTTTTTTACTGAAAATTCACCTTTGGCAGGCACGGCAAATTCAATATTGCCTGCTGATTTGCTGCCAATAACAGATCCGTCCCAGCCAAGTTGCAAGGCATATTCTTTGTCCTTGCGTCGTATGCTATCCGTCGAAAAAACAACGACTTGCGGTGTCGAACCGATTTGAAAAGTAAATTTCTTTTTTGCACCATCAGTATTTAACGAGAGCAATCCATCGAGTTTTTCAGGCGAAACGGCTTCAGATAAAATGATGGAGCCCGTAAGCTGATATAAATCCGGATCTGCTTCAGAAATGACATTTAACACCGTCGAACCAACCTCAAAGGTCAATGGAAGTGTTTGAATATTGAAACGAAAAATGTGAAAAGCTTCAGGCACATTGATCAGTTTATTCAAAAAGAAACTTACTTCAATCTGCTTGTCGCGCGGCCATTTGCTTTCAGGAATGAACCTGATCGTGCGATTATCAATCCAGTAGGATTTTCCTTTTACAGCCGGCTTAAAACCAAAAAGTGTTTCAACTACCTCAGCGCCTGTCTCTCCGGGAGATTTTGCATCGACAGCGAGGGTGATGTTAAGCGGCGCATCTGACGGCACAATGCCATGCGAATAATCGCTGATATACGCAGCAAAATTCATATCAGGCGTGATTTTTTTTGATTGTCTTTCGCATGAAAAAAGTAAAAATGACATGCTTAGAACCAACAGACTCAATAAACGGAAGGCTTTCATGATGAAATTGTTTTGGTTGGCTAAGATAAAAAAAAATGACAGCCGGAATTCACACAAAAGACATAACATACCGACAGGATATAAACCGTTTTTTATGCTATTCAACAACCGGCAAAAACAAGGTTATTAAAACGAAAAATACAGTGAATTCCAGCGCTCAAAACAAATCAGATATTCTGAATGTTTCAATGGAAAAGGTCAGAAAACGCAACTTATATTGTTGAAGCAGATCAGCTGTAAAGCTGCTTTCTTTGCTCTTTCAAGCGGTCATCATTGATATAATCATCATAATCCATGAGTTTATCAATCATACCATTGGGGCCAATCTCAATAATGCGGTTGCAGACGGTCTGTATAAACTGCTGATCATGTGAAGACATCAAAATATTGCCTTTAAACTTGATCAAAGTGTTGTTAAATGCCTGAATAGATTCAAGATCGAGATGGTTTGTTGGCGTATCAAGCAGCATCACATTGGCATTTCTGATCATCATCCGAGCAATCATGCACCTCACTTTTTCGCCACCGGAAAGCACATTGGCCTTTTTGTAAATCTCTTCACCCGAGAAAAGCATCTTGCCTAAGAAGCCTCTCAGATAAACCTCCGTTGTATCCTGCGAAAATTGCGCAAGCCAGTCGATCAGGGTGATATCACTTTGAAAAAGATGATCATATTCAAGTGGTAAATGGGCCTTCAAAATCGTCTGACCCCAGTTGAAAGTACCGCTGTCAGGCGTTTCATGGCCTTTCAGAATCTCGAACAAAGCTGTCATGGCACGCGTATCTTTTGAAAGAAAAACAACCTTGTCATCTTTCTGGAGCATGAAACTCAATCCGCTGAAAAGTAATGTGCCATTCATACTTTTGCTGAGATTTGTTACTTCAAGAATATGATTTCCGGGCTCTCTTTCCGGTGTGAAAATTATTGCAGGATATTTACGTGTTGAAGGTTTAATCTCTTCAATATTCAGTTTTTCGATCATCTTTTTGCGGCTTGTAGTCTGCTTCGATTTGGAGGCGTTTGCGCTGAAACGTGCAATAAACTCAAGCAGTTCTTTTTTGCGGTCTTCAGCTTTTTTGTTCTGATTCTGCATTTGGCGCAAAGCGAGCTGACTTGATTCATACCAAAAAGTATAGTTCCCGGGGAAAAGCTGAACCTTATTAAAATCAATATCAACGATATGCGTACATATGGCATCCAGAAAATGCCTGTCGTGAGAAACCACCAGCACAGTATTGTCAAAATAAGAAAGATAGTTTTCGAGCCAGTTCACTGTTTCAAGGTCGAGGTCGTTGGTGGGCTCATCCAGCAATAAATTATCGGGTTTGCCAAAAAGAGCCTGTGCCAGTAAAACTTTCACTTTTTCTTTTCCGCTGAGTTCACGCATCAATTTTTGATGCAACTCCTCTTTTATACCCAATCCGCTCAGCAGATTCGCTGCAGCACTTTCGGCATTCCATCCGTCCATATCGGCAAACTGCTCCTCTAAAGTTGAGGCTCTGTGACCATCTTCTTCCGTAAAAACTTCTTTTGCATAAATGGCATCTTTTTCTGCCATAACCTTCCATAACAGTTCATGACCCATCAAAACTGTTGACAAAACAGGGAAGTCGTTAAACTCTGAGTGATTTTGCCGCAGCACAGAAAGGCGTTCTCCTGCACCTAAACTGACATTTCCTTTGGTATATTCAATGTCGCCCGAAAGCATTTTGAGGAAAGTTGATTTACCGGCACCATTAGCACCAATAATGCCGTAGCAGTTGCCTGGCGTGAATTTCATATTCACATCCTGAAATAAAACTCTTTTCCCGAATTGAATCCCAAGGTTTGAAACTATAATCATCTAAATTGCAATTTTTTAAGTTATAAAGCGTAGCTTTTTTAATTGAGCCGCAAAAGTACGGCTTTAAAGTCATTAATCGGTGATAAGCTTGTAATCCAGCGTCAGGGATAAAGCAAGTATTTGGTTTCCAGCTGCGACAAACGTTGTATTGCATGGCGTTGAGTCGTTGTGTGATGCTATCCACCATCAGCGTGATGTAGAGTATATTCCAATAAGAAAAAGAATTGTGTTTGTAGACTGGCATTGATTCATGGCTCAAAGATAATCATTTCTCTTGTACTTTTGCTTGATCAAAAGTACCAAAAACTTGTCCGCCTTTGGAGGATCAAGCGCGAACAATGCGCCGCCCCGCTCTGAAAAAACAACGCAAATCCAACGAACCGTCGCCCTGAGGGGCGAGATGGCCTCCTATCAGAGGCCAGGTTCGCGGATTTGCAATCGTTTTTTCATTCACCCTGGCGCCGCACCGCCGTTCGCGCGGGCTCACGCACCCATCCCGGTGCTATGGTGAAGCCGGATTTTGGATTGGGGTGTTAAAAGAATGATGGTAGAAGGAATGAAACTCTTCACTTTTCGCTGGGCTGGGTGCGCAGGTCGATAGAGTACGCCACATGGAAGTTAAGGATTTCTTTCAAAAAACGAGGCTACTGCTAAAAAACGAAAAAAACCGGACTTGCCGGGTTTAAAAAACTAAGTATCTCGCATTAATCACGGTTTCTTGTTTCTTATAATCTTTATACTTTCACAAAACACCTCAAATTCTTTTCCTGTTGATTCATCAACATTCATAACCTCAAATAATGTGGAGTATTTCTTTAGATAAATCAACTGCCTATAGGAAGCATTTGGCTCTTTACTCTTTAAAATTACCCGAAGTGCTTTTAAGTTTCCAATTATTACTGTATCTCTCTTTTCTATAACTTCTCCAGTAAAAACAGTTTTCCATGAAGAAATTAAATAGTCGACTGAGTATTCTGTAGTATCTAACAAACAAATACACCATTGCCTTGTATTATCTTCAAATGAAGCATCGTTTTCATTGTAAAATTCGGTATCAACGCCGACACAAAGGCAATTATCTATCGAGTGGGCAATGGTAATACTGTTCGGATATTTAAACTCTATATCAAAACCCGCATAAGGATAAACTGCGCGATGTTCTATCCAACTATTATGATTTGTCATGTTCTTTCCCGAATTGTTATGAGTAGAAGAGCAGGATAAATGTAGCATCAATAAAATTAAAAAAAAATATTTCATAGATCAAAAGAACTTGATTATTATACAATTAGATTACTTACGTGGCAATGAGTACCAAATCATGTCTTTCTGATAAATTGGATTTTGAAAACTGTTTTTTTGTCCTGGACCAATGTTGGTTGGTCTCTGACTGCCATTAACATTAACTAGTTTTCCTCCCTCACGTATATTTGTTGATATTTTGGAACCAGAATCGTTAAAACGAGTTATTTCGAATGATCTTGTTGTCATTGTAACAACATGGCCTCCATTAGCACCAATTACCAGATTTCCTTCTCCTGCTGATTTCTGGGCTTCAGTCACTGAAGTTTCTGGCTTAACATTTGAAGATAAATTGCTTGTAATGTCTTTTGCAAATCCGTTTCCGTTCACTATATCAATATTATCCACCGATTTTCCCTCAGCATTTGAAGCAGACTCGTACGTTCGTCCAACAAAATTTACAGATCGATTGCATTTATCATAATTATTAGCAACATATTCTTGTGCACCCGCAATTGCACCTTCTACACTCACTTCATTTGTACCTCCCTGATCGCTGTATTCTCCAGTAAACTGAAAACTTTCATCAGTTTGGTTATTACCAGATAACTTAAAGACTGCATTTGAGCCATCATCAACATGCATAATTTTATTACCATTTTTATCCAGAAAGTCAGTAGCCAACATCCCATCTGGATCAATAAACCGTACCGGATTATCAAATGCATAGGTATATGGACTCCATCTTCGACCTAGTTCCGCCAGCGGATCCACCGAATGCCACCTCCCCAGTTGCGCATCATAAAACCTTGCACCGTAATCTAACCACTTCCCCGGCATGGGTTGTTCTTCTTTGCCGTTGTAGAAGTAGCGGTTGTCTTTGGTGAAGGTGGGGCTTTCTTTTATCCCATGACGGCTGTCGTAAGCAATTGCAACAGCTTGGATATTTCCATCCCAAAGAGTTACTCCATGACGGGTGTAAGCCA
>JAUXMV010000108.1 GCA_030683155.1 Bacteroidales bacterium | reverse complement strand
GGGCTTGGTGGTGGCGTTGCCACCACCAAGCCCCCTTCCTTTAAAAACCATGTAAGTCAAAGTCATTCTGAGCGTTAGCGAAGAATCTCCTATTTTAACCGGACAATAGTGATTGATAATATTGAAGTGAGTTGATTTTTTTTATTTTTTAACTATCTGAAAAGCTATTGATGCACTCTACCCAAATCAATATTTATTACTTTTACGCCGTTTTGAAAATACTTCAGTCCACCGGAATATTATTGTTTGTAACGCTGTTTCTGCTTCAGTCAGGATTCGGCTTGTTTTTGCATTTGCGCAAGGAGGCAGTGCGCAATGAGGTAAAGCAGAAGTACCTTGAGGGCTTTGTCGGTGACGATTTGATTTTTCTTGAAATCCCCTTGCAGCTCGAAAACGAAAAGAATAACCTTTTCAAAAGGATTCACTCCAAAGAGTTTGTATATCTTGGTCAGATGTATGATATTGTTGAGCAAGAGCGTGTTGGCAATGTCACTTGGTATCTTGTTTATCCTGACAAAAAGGAAACTTCGCTGAAAAAGCAAATGAAGAACCTGATGGACGATTATGACCGCCACAGCGGACAGCGTTCAGCTGATCAGCATCTCCTTAAATGGATACTTTTTTTTGACAGTAGTTTTGTTGCTGTTTTTCTGCCTGACAAAGATCTGCTGACTTCATTGACAAACCCATATATATTCGCTGTAAAAGAGTGGATTACACCTTCCGAAGAGCATCCTCCATGTTTATTGTAATATCGTGAATTCAGCGAATTGTAAAACATATGTTTCATAATTCAATGTTTATTTTAATTCAATGTTTTAGCCTTCTGGCTTAAATATTGTATTGAATCTCATCCTTAATGGTGGGATTCATTGGAGTATAATGATATTAATTTAAATAAAATCATAGATGAAATTTAAAATATGGCTTGCTTTTGCCTTGTCCATGGTTCAGGTAATGGTTTCAGCTCAACACTTGACCGTGCTCGATGCTGAAACACGCAGTCCATTGTCATACGTTTCTGTTACAAGAAACAATCCACGGGCGTCGATGCTTACCGATGAAAGAGGAAAAGCCTTGATTTCGCCTTTTGAAGGTGCTGACAGCATTTATTTCAGCATTCTGGGGCATGAACCAAAAATACTGAGCTTTGCAGTTCTCAAAAGCAAAAAGTTTGTCGTTTTGCTTAAACCTTCTGACTTTAACCTGGATGAGGTAGTTGTTTCTGCAACACGCTGGGCACAATCAAGAAGAGAGATTTCACAGCGTATTAGTACGATCAGAGCAACAGATATTGCATTACAGAATCCACAGAATGCAGCCGATCTTATTGGCCTGAGCGGAGAGGTTTTTATACAGAAAAGTCAGCAGGGGGGAGGCAGTCCGATGATTCGGGGGTTTGCGACAAACAGATTGCTTATTGCTGTGGATGGAGTGCGGATGAACAATGCGATTTTCAGAAGTGGCAACCTTCAGAACATAATTTCCATTGACCCTTACACTGTGCGTTCGGCAGAAGTGCTTTTTGGCCCCGGTTCCGTTATCTACGGCAGTGATGCCATTGGCGGCGTGATGCTTTTCAGTACACTAAAACCCTCACTTTCTGAAGATAGTGTGCTGTTGGTAAAAGGCCAGGCTGCGACCCGTTTCTCTACCGCAAACAATGAAGCTTCGATGCATTTCGATATGCAGGTTGGTAGTCAGAAATGGTCGTCAGTGACAAGCTTCAGTGCCAACCGCTTTGGCGACCTTCGCATGGGCTCATTTGGGCCTGAGGAATATTTGCGAAAGGAATATGTTGTAAGAATTGACAGCCTTGACAGGGTTGTGACCAATGATGATCCGTTGATTCAAACACCAACGGGCTATTCACAAATGAACCTGATGCAAAAATTCCGTTTCAGACCAAGCGAAAATCTTGATATGGAATATGGATTTCATTATGCTTCTACGACAGGCTATTCCCGCTACGACAGGCTTTTGCGCTACAGAAACGGACTTCCGAGAAGCGCAGAATGGTATTATGGCCCGCAGATATGGATGATGAACAACCTGAGTCTGACGCATATTGCTGATGGCTTACTTTACGACAGAATGCAGTTTACATTGGCTGCGCAGCGTTTTGAAGAAAGTCGACATGACCGCGATTTCAATAAAAGCACTTTGAGAAACAGGGTTGAGAAAGTTGATGCTTATTCATTGAATCTCGATTTGAGCAAGCAGATGAGCGTTTCTGGCCGCTTGCTATATGGATTTGAAGCAGTCTTGAATAAGGTATCTTCAACTGGGACGGATGAAAACATCAAAACCGGAACTGTTGTGGATGGCCCTGCACGCTATCCGGCTTCAGACTGGAATGCTTTTGCCGTATTTGCAACCTATCAGCAGCGGATATCCGAAAAAGTACTTTTGCAGGGCGGCATCAGATACTCCTATTTTACGCTGGATGCGTTGTTTGACACTGCCTTTTATGCGCTTCCTTTTACAGAGGCTTCCTTGGGAAAGGGTGCATTGAACGGTAGTCTTGGATTGGTGTATAATCCGGCAGATCAGTTGACCTTAAGCGCAAATCTTTCCAGTGGATTCAGAGCGCCCAATGTGGATGATATGGGCAAAATATTCGACTCTGAGCCTGGTACTGTGATGGTTCCCAATCCCGGACTTAAACCTGAATATGCCTACAATGCTGATATTGGTATGGCCAAAATCTTCAATGATAAGTTGAAATTTGACTTTTCGGCATTTTACACCTTACTCACCGATGCCATGGTGCGACGCACGTTTCAGCTGAATGGTGCCGACAGCATGATGTACAATGGTGAAATGAGTCGTGTTATGGCCATTCAGAATGCTGCCAGAGCTGATGTGTATGGCGTTCAGGCCGGACTTGAATTTAAACCGTTTCCACGCTTTTCGTTTTATTCACATCTTACATGGCAAAAGGGTGAAGAGGAGCTCGATAATGGCACAAAAAGCCCATTGCGACACGCTGCACCTATGTTTGGACTTTCACGACTGCGCTACTCCACCGGCAGACTTCAGCTTGAAATAAACGCACATTACAGCGCAGAAGTGAGCTATGATAATATGCCTGAAGAAGAAAAAGGGAAGGACTATATGTATGCAATCGATGAAAATGGAAAGCCCTTTTCACCGGCATGGTATACCCTAAACTTCAGAACTTTGGTGCAGGCAACTGACAAACTAAGTTTCAGCGGCGGCATAGAGAATATCACCGACAAGCGCTACAGGCCTTATTCCTCAGGGCTCGTTGCACCTGGCCGGAATATGGTGTTCGCTGTACAATACAGATTTTAATTATACAATTCCACACAGAAGTAGCAATAAAGCAATCAAAATGTCTGCTTTATTGAACTCCTGTCTGGTTTTTTGATTTCAAATCAGCGAAAAACCTTTATATTTACACACTAAATCGAATTGAAATGAAAAAGTTGATCCTGATAATTTTTACATTTAGTTTTCTTGCTGCCAATGCCCATATTGAGCCTCCAAAAACAATAAAGGAAAAGGCCAAAGCTAAATCTGATTTTTTGCGCAAAAAAACTGCTGGCCTTAAGGAAAGTATCTTGTATTCAATAAGCCCTGACAAAAAAGAAGTCAAGATGATTCATGTATTTTTTGATGAAGAAGGACGCGAAAAAACCTTGTTTTTGTATGATAAAATAGGTGAGTTGAGCTCAGTTGTAGCACAAACATATGACAAACAAGGAAATCTTGTGCTTGATGCTGACCGTACACCTGAAGGTATAATGCAGGAAATGAATGTTTTACATTACGATGATGACGGGTTGATTTGGAACATCATCAGTTACGACAGTGCCTGGAACATCAGTGGCAGTCTGAGCTATGAGATGATGCCGGAAACAGCTGAAGTTTATGTCACCAAAACTAATGATAAACATATGTTGCAATATACGATCACTTATCGATACGATAAAGGACTCGATGAGGGTGATTGCAGTGGAATCGTTCAGACAGATGCAGATGGAAAATTGATGATCAGGGTTGAAAACGTTTTTGATTCCAATGGTCAAAGGACCAGGAAACTTGTATTTGGAAAAGATGACAGCCTGGACTTCACTTATCATTATACTTACAACACTAGCGGTGATTTTTCTGAGATACGCAAAATTGGTGCTGATGGAAACTTGCAACGAACCGATGTTTATACCTATAATGACAAAGGATTTGTTAGCGCTGTCAAGGTAATGGATGCCGAAGGAAAAGAAATCGCAAACAGGCGGTATGATTATGTTTATTAGAGTTGTAAATTATTTTGGTTACTGAAAAAGCAATCTTCACAATTTTTATTAAAAGTTTTTGTCTGACTAAACATTTTTGTTCTGAATTCGTTTAATAATAGCAAACAAAATGATGTTAGCATTGACACTTGCGGATAAAATCAACCAAAAATTCATTTTTTAAATTTTTAATCACCTATTTCATACAAACCTATGGCAACAATCACATTAAAAGGAAATCCATTTCAAACCGCAGGAAACCTTCCTGAAAAAGGAAGTAAAGCTCCTGAATTTAATCTAGTTAAGTCAGATCTGAGTCAATTGACACTTGATGCACTTAAAGGCAAAAAAGTTGTGTTGAACATTTTCCCAAGCCTGGACACCGATATCTGTGCAAGCTCAGTCAGAAAATTCAATGCAGAAGCTGGTAAGCTGAATAACACTGTTGTGGTTTGCATTTCGAAAGATCTGCCTTTTGCGCACAAACGTTTCTGCTCTACTGAGGGTCTGGATCAGGTAATAACTGCCAGTGATTTCCGCGAAGGAAGTTTCGGAACATCTTATGGTGTTACTATTCTTGACGGTCCTTTCAGCGGATTTCATTCACGGGCTGTTGTAGTGCTCGACGAAGAAGGAACAGTGTTATACACGGAACAGGTTCCGGAAATAGCACAAGAGCCTGATTATGAAGCAGCTTTGGCTTCAATCATTTAGTTTTTTTCGATAAATAAACCAGACAGCCAGATTTTTTTCTGGCTGTTTTCATTTTAGAACGACTTTGCAGAATTTGCCTAATACTTTTTAGATCAGAAAAATAAAGTTTGAAGCATGCAACTTACATTTTGTTTGTTATTATTTCACAAAAATTAATTCTTATTTGTTAATAGCACTATTTCTGTTGTATTTTTATGGTGTCATTGAAAAAACAAAATAACACAACTATGAAAATCATTCTTTCTACCGATTTTAGTGATGAAAACAAAATGTTGTTTCCATACGCAATTGATTTGATGAAAGTTACCGGAGGTGAAATCATTCTTTTTCATGCATATATGGATCAGATTCTTATGGGAGACAGCAGTTTTCCCGGCGGACTTGATTCCGATACTTTTTTTAACAGGGAACTTCTTTCTGAAATGGAAAAGCAGGCAGCCCTTTTCATGGAGGAAAAACGAAAGTTACTGGAAGCAGGCCTTGAGCAGCTGGAACTGAAAAATATTAGCATACAAACCTACCTCAAAGGAGGCGATCCTGAGCAAGAGCTGATGCACCTTACAGAAGAATTGGAACCCGATATGATTCTGATGGGAACGAGAGGCAAAGGCCGAAAAGGCTTCCTTGAAGGCAGTATGGCAAAAAGTATCATGGCCAAAGTGCAGGTGCCGGTTTTGGCAATCCCTGAAGGCTATCAATGGGCTCCAAGCAATCAGGTAATGTATGCAACCAACTTTGGTAAATTTGAAGTTTCCACAATTAACCAATTGTTTAAGCTGTTGGGCAAGTATCAGCCTGTTGTGCATGTTGTACATTTTTTGGATGAGAATGCCGACAACAAGCCCTCTTTGCTGATGGAAGAACTCAGGCAGTCATTTAAACATGAAGAAGCAAGGCAACAGATTCGTTTTGAGCTCATTCACACCTCGTCTCCAAGAGAAGCAATGAAAGTTTTCTGTGAACAAAACCAAATCAGTTTAGCCACTTTTATCGCTCACAAGCGCAAATGGCTTGATTATATATTCAAGGATAAAGTGGGTAAAGATGATTTTTTCAATCTTGGAATTCCAATGCTTACTTTCAGACTTCCCGATCAGGGTTGATTAACTGGGATCGATTTTTACTCAATATTTATTCACCTGGAAATTAAAACTTTTTGATACCATGTCGTAAGTAGCTCGCCAACAGCTTTTTTACTGTATTGGTCTTCTACTGATTGTCTTATTTTAAGGTGATTATAGTCTTTGTGTTTTTCAGCCATTTCAAGGATGGCTTGAAGCATGGTATCCTCGTCAGCAGCTTTGACAAGCATCCCATTTTCAGGTTTGACCATTTCAGGAATTCCACCAACCTCAGTTGCTATCACAGGCAACCCGCAGGCAAATGCTTCCAGAATTACGACAGGCATATTTTCGTAATTACTGAACAAAAGCAGAAAGTCTCCACTGCCAAGGGTTTCAGCGAGTTTTTTTCCTTCTAGCAATCCTGTAAATTGCAGAAAAGGCTCAGCTAAACCGAGCGACTTTGCATAATCTTTGAGCATTTTTTGATCCATGCCTTCACCAATCAAAACGCATTCGGTATCTGGACGAATTTCTGAGAGTTTCTTCAATACTCTCAGAAGTCCGGAAATATTTTTGGATCGATCTTCAAAACAGCTTATGTGTATCAACCTGATTTTTTCAGCGAATGCATGCTTTTTTGGTAAAAACAAGTCCATGTCCACAACATTTGGCAAAATGACATAATGATCATTTCGCAGGCCATGATTCTGCATCGCCAAAGCAAGGTTTTCGGTAACTGCTGTAACCATTCCGGCATTCTTTACTGCAAGACGGCTTAATGATTTTCGCAGGATTCCGCCAAATTCATTGCGTGTTGGCAAATAGCGCGACCAATGTTCTGTGATAAGGTATGGAATCCCATGAATTATTTTCATCCACCAGGCAACTAAACTAAGTCGGGTAAGAATGTGCACATGAATGAGATCTGTTTTCCCTCTTGCCTCCTTCACTTTATTCATTCCAAGATGCAATGCATGAAAAAAACGAATCAGATTAATCAATTTCGCCAGTGGGTTTGTTTTCAGGCTTTTTTTGTATAAAACATTGACAGTAAATAAATTGCCTTCATCAGCGATGGCTGTTGAAAAGATTTTACTCATTTTTTCTTTAGCGGGAAAGGCAAAAACAACAGAAACCTTATTCAGAATTGCTGCAGCTTCGGCATGCCTTCGCACAAAAAGGCCGAGCATCGGATCGTATTTGTTTGGGTACCATCTTGGCAGAAAAAGTATGTGCAAGGGCCTGTCCATGAATCGTTTTATAGAATTTTTTCAATAGCCTGAACGGCGTTGTTTAGTCTTTCATTGTGCAAACCTGAAATAATCACATACGGCCAGCCTCTTTGAATCAGTGCGGATTCATATTTGGCAAAAATGACAGCCCTTTCATTTGGATGCTCCCGCAGTGCATCTGCTTCCCAAGGGATGTCGGTATTGCACAAAAGATAAAGGTCGAAATGTTGGTTTTTTGTAAGATTTGAGATACTTTCAGGGATTTCACCAAAGACATATTCAGCCCAAACACTGCAAACAAGCATTTCAGTATCTGCGATAAGAAGTCCTTTAGTCTTTTTAGCTTCTTTTTCAATCAATTCCATTTGCATCATGGCGATCTTTTCGATATCGGAAAGGCTGTAGTTCCTTTCAGTGTTGGTTTGTGGCTTTGCTAAACCCGGATGCTCATTGCTTGCAGTGGCGTTGTCCAGATATTCCCTTGCGTATTCGGGTATCCATTCTGCATGAAAATAAGCAGCAAGCTTTTCTGCCAGCCATGATTTTCCGGTAGATTCCGGACCTGTGACAGCAATCCGTTTAAGCACGTTGTGCCTCCTTTCGCCAGGCGATATAGCCCAATATGGCTAATATCAAAAAAACGAGATACTGAAAACTGGTAAAAACCAATCCTTTATAAAAATACAATGGAACAGAAACGATATCGCCAATGATCCAGTAAATCCAGTTCTCAACCTTCTTTACTGCCATGAGCCACATGCCAACAATAAAGACAGAAGTTGTAAAGGCATCAATATTTGGTACAGTGCTGTCGGTATATTCTATCAGTACCTCGCGAATTATAACAAATGAAACGATTGTTCCACTAATCGCTATAATTTGATCTTGTTTTGAAGAAAATGTCACAGGAAGCCTGGGTTTGTCGGTCTGTGGCCGTGTCCAGTTGTACCAACCATAGACGCTCATGATGAAATAGACAAAATTAATGCCCATATCGGCATATAAGCCGGCAAAAAAACAGATGTATACATAAATTATAACACTCACAATACCAGTAGGGTAAACGAGTATATTTACTTTCATGCTGTACCAGACACTCAGCAAGCCAAAGATAACTGCAATAATTTCCAGCAAAGTTGTCTGTAAAAGGTTTTGCAGAAATAAATCAAAAAAATCAGCGGGAGCCATCTTTGTGATTTAGATCAGCATTCACAATTTTGAGAATAAAAACAGAATGCGGCAGATCGAAGGATTTCTTTATTTCAGCAGATAAAATTAACATGAGCTGGTCGTAATCACCAAACACTTGCGTACTCATTCCGTTGGTGTTAACCACAATATTTTCATGCTGATTCAATCTTTGAATAAAATCCTTTATAGGTGGAATATATTCATCGTGAAGCGGATAGTAACTAATGTCGATAGATGCATTCATTTTTTTGTACATTTGAGACGCGAAAATACGATGTTTTTCTTGTCCACAGAGGCTGGAATGTAGTTTATAGATGGTTATTAAATATTTCTTTATGAGAACTAAACTTATTGCAACAGGAGGAATTATAGTGGCTACGGGAGTGGCATTGGGCGCGCTTGGTGCTCATTGGCTGAAAGAAAATATCAGCATGACCGATCTTCAAA
This sequence comes from Bacteroidales bacterium, assembly GCA_030683155.1. GTDB lineage: Bacteria > Bacteroidota > Bacteroidia > Bacteroidales > F082 > JALNZU01. The sequence continues at coordinate 78,084 of JAUXMV010000108.1, read as the reverse complement.
ATTTTGAAACTGCAATTCGCTATCTGATGTACCATGCTTTTGCAATACTTTTTATGGCTGCTGTTTCACAACATATTGACAACAGGTTTTTTACTTTTGCTTTTCATGCATTCTGGCTTGGAACGCTGCTCTTTTCTGGTTCAATCATGCTTTTAGCTACACGTGAGTTGACAGGTTTTTACTGGCCATGGCTGGGTCCTGTCACACCTTTTGGAGGTTTGCTTTTTATCGCAGGATGGATTTTGCTTGTGATTTCGGCTTTTAAGGCAGCCGAAGAAAATGAAGAAGACTTTTAACTGATTTTTATTGTTGATTATCAACAAGTTCCTCACGAACCAGATCGCCATATTCATAGTAGCGAATCATATGGAGCTTGCCTTCAAAGTTGTAATACTCCTCTGCTCCATGCCTGAGGTTGTCTTTATAGTGAATGACTCTCGAAAGTTTTCCATTTGGATGCCAGCCTTTTTGTAATCCGCTTCCCATATCGAAAGATGCCCTGCCAACGATAGCGCCACCGGTATCATAAAAAAGCCATTCCCCGTGCATCATGCCACTTTCATATTGACCATCCACCATTATCTGACCTCGTTCATAAAAGCGTTGAAACAATCCATGAAGGCTGTCTCTTCTATATGTTTCATTTTGAATTAGTTTGCCATTGATGCTGAATTGTTGATTAACACTATCCAGCAGATTGTTTTTATAAAATGCAACGGACTGAATCACTCCATTTTCGTAATATCTTGTTTGTTTACCATGAAGTGAATTAAGAACATATTCCGATTCCATTTGCAAACGACCATTTTCATGAAACCATTCACAATGGCCATTTAGCTTGCCGTCTTCATATTGTAGTATTGAACGCAGGTTTCCGTTGTCGTAATAGGATTTCTTAACTTTACCATTGCATGAAACAAGGATCAGAACAAATGTGATCAGATAAAGGAGTTTTGAAGCAAATAGTAGTTTCTTTTTCATGAGATACATCGATTTTATCTTTTGAAAAAGTAACTGTTAGTTACTGGCATTAATCGGTAATTTCGATAGGAATAAATATTCCAATAGGTGTTTTCAAAGCCGTTATTATCATCAGTACGCTTAAATGAATAGCTGGTTTGCAATAATTTAGCTTTATAATCGGGCAGACAATAAGCAGCATCTTTACCATATCGTTGCAACAAACTCAGGAAATACCATCCTATGTCAAAACCTTCAAAAGCATAGTTCGTCGGTTCGATGCCATTTTCACTGCGGTACTGCTGAATAAAAAATTCAGTTTTAAGATTATTGTAATCAATAAAAGACGGTTCAAGATAATGGGCATTCAATCTGAGGAGGTGCTCGTTGAAGAGGTTGTCGAAACGATTCCAGTGAGGAAGTCCAATAACTTTAATGCTGATCGAGTCAGAGATCTGATTGATTTTATTGATAAATTCCATGGCAAAAACCCTGTCTTCAGAGTAAACTACAACAACATTATCTCTGATGTTTGACATGTTTCTCCTGAAACTTCTGATGCTGTCGCGGTCATAGGCAAAAACCTTTATTGCGTTTTCAAACACTGCACTGTCATAGGATTGCTCACGAAGTATATGTGTATCAAATCGTCTGCCTTCAGCTTCAAAAAATCCGGTTGCAAAAGCCGCTCTTCTTCTATGTCTTTCGTCAGCCCTCAAAATATCTGTATTAGAGATTTTAATCTGATGTGGCAGATGTTTTTCAAGTTTCTCCTTTAACAGATTTACTTCATTTGCATTTCTGAAAGCATTTGAATGATAAATAAAGACTTTTGCATCAGGATAATTACCTGCAATGGATGCTGCAACCTGTTCAAACTGATCGTTTACATCAGGTTTTAGTTTCACAACAAATGGATTTCCATAGGTAATCTCTTTGCGCTGTGACATTGGGTTTATAATCAAAATTTTATTTTCATTGGCAAAGGAGGCAAGCATATCAAAGGGTTGACTGAAGAATGGACCAATAATGAGATCAACACTTTTCAGCTTAGGGTCATTCAATGCTTTGGATGCTTTTGCCGTTGACTGGTCTACATCATACACCATCAATTCGAGTTTCAAACCAAAGTGCGTGGCAAGGGAGTCGGCTGCCATCAAAAACCCATTATAAAATGGCAGAAAAGCCAATGGACGTGGAGTGTCTGAATCTTGGGCCGGCCTCTGCCCAATCCCTTTCATGGCTTCTACATCTTCCAGAAATAATGGAAGCATCAAGGCAACCCTGTATAATTTTGCCCTGTTTTCTTCGTCCACCTCACATGCGTATTCATCTTCGGAAACAATTTCATCAGGTTCAATATCCGGGGTATCTTGCTTAAAATCATATTCCCTTATCTGTCCTGGCTTAACCGGCGTATATTCCGATTGAGGATCTAATGGAATTTTAACTTTTTGATTTGGAAAAACCTGTTTGCCGATGCTGGGATTGAGGTTGTTGATTTCGTCCATTGTAATGCCAAAATCACGTGCCAGAAGTTTTGTTCTTTGCTGGTTTTCAACTTTATGTATGAGGTAAGGCTGGGTTATTTTTTTTTTGGAAATCAAAATCTTTTGACCAACCTTCAATGTTTCTGTAAGACCAGGGTTTGTTTTTTTGAGTTCTTCTATACTCACAGCATACTGCCTTGATATTCGGAAGAGTGTTTCGCCTTTTTCTACAGTATGATAAATTAAGGAATCATTTCCCTGGCTTGCTGCAGACTGTGAGGTTTGTTTTTGTCCGGGTATCTTTACAATCTGTCCGGCTTTGAGGTTTTCACTCATGCCTGGATTGGCAGAAAGTATTTCTGCAGGCGACAAATTGTACTTTCGTGCAACACTATAAAGGGTTTCCTGCGGTTTCACAATATGTTTATCGGTGCTGCTTTCCGTTTTAGGTGAATTGTCAGGCATAACAGGTTCTTTGGGTCTGTTTTGCGTTTGCTGCACTGGCTGATCAAATGAAGCAACCATCTCAACAGGTTTGGAATCAGTCAATTGTTGCTGACCGGTTGAAGCTGAACCAGATGTTGATTGCTGTACAGGACGTGTTTGTTGTGTTTGAGTCTGTGCTTGAGAAGGCGTTGGCGTGGTTCTCACAAAAGGATCGAACCCACTGCGTTTGTACTGAGACTCCGTTGCCGATGGGGGTGTTCCTTTTTTAGTGATAGGCACCAAAATGTAGTCGCCTTCGGTAAAGGGCTCACCTCGGCTTGGATTGGCATTGCGGATAAGTCGTTCATTCATCAGATAAATGTCAGCAAGGTAGGCGAAGGTTTCATTCTTGCCTGCTACATGGTAAATGTATTCGTATTCATCATTCGCTGCCTTATCCGGCTTGGGTGCAGTCGTTGTCATTGCTGCAGGATTAAGGTTGCCCCCGGCTGGTACGCGTAAAACCTGATTTACCCTGATGCCTCTTCTGGCATCCGGATTGGCCATCATCAATGATTCTACAGTGATACCATAAGCCTTGGAAATACCAAAAAGTGTCTGCTGAGATTCTACAACATGCAGATAATAACTTTTACCCTCATATTGCTCTATTGTTTGAGATAATTTGACCGACACCTGTGCCGTTAATGGCAAATTGTAAAACAACAGCATCAGCAAAAAAAACACTATGATTTTTAATGCCCCGGACTGTTTTTCTATCGCAATATGTGCTCTCATCAGATGCGTTTTATTCCCATTCAATGGTTGCTGGTGGTTTTGAACTGATATCATAAACAACACGGTTAACCCCTTTAACTTTATTGATGATCTCATTTGAGATCTTCGAAAGAAACTCATAAGGCAGATGCGACCAGTCAGCCGTCATACCGTCTGTTGAGTTTACAGCCCTCAAAGCTACAACATTTTCATATGTGCGCTCATCTCCCATTACACCAACTGACTGAACCGGAAGTAAAATAGCAGCTGCTTGCCACACTTTGTGGTATAAATCATGCTGAATCAGCCCTTCTACATAAATATCATCAACATCCTGCAAAATTCTTACTTTTTCGGCGGTTACATCTCCTAAGATACGGATGCCAAGCCCAGGTCCCGGAAACGGATGTCTGTCGATGATAAACGACGGAAGTCCAAGCTGCCGGCCAATGATTCTTACTTCGTCTTTGAACAAGGTATTCAATGGCTCGACGATTTTCAGTTTCATGAAATCAGGAAGTCCACCCACATTGTGATGCGATTTTATTGTTGCAGAAGGACCATTCACTGAAATTGATTCAATGACATCGGGATAAATTGTCCCCTGGGCCAACCAGCTTACATCTTCAATATGGTGGGCTTCTTCATCAAAAACTTCGATAAAGGTATTGCCGATGATTTTACGTTTCTTTTCAGGCTCGGCCTCACCTTTAAGTGCATCCAGGAAGCGGTCAGCCGCCTGCACACCTTTCACATTGAGACCAAGATCGAGATAAGAGTGTATCACTTTTTCGAATTCATTTTTGCGCAAAAGACCATTATCGACGAAAATGCAATACAGGTTTTTGCCAATAGCGCGGTGCAAAAGCATGGCGGCCACAGAAGAATCTACGCCGCCGCTGAGGCCCAGTACAACTTTATCATTTCCAATCTTTTGTCTCAATTCTGAAACGCTGGCTTCGATAAATGAGTCGGGAGTCCAGCTTTGATGACATCCACAGATATTGACAACGAAATTCTTCAGCAAGATCATTCCTTCCTCAGAATGATAAACTTCGGGGTGAAACTGAATGCCATAAGTGTGCTCGTCTTTCACATGAAATCCACCAATGGCAACATCGGCTGTGCTTGCAATAATTTCAAAATCCGGGGGTAAAGAAAGGATAGTATCACCATGCGACATCCAAACCTGTGTGCCTTCGCTCATGTTTTGCACAAGGGGGCAAGTTTGATCAATTTGTTGCAACCGCGCTCTGCCGTATTCACGGATAGCGGATTGTTCCACATTGCCATTGTTTTCAAGGGCAAGCAACTGCGCACCATAACATACACCCAGCAATGGGAATTTGCCACGAAAAAGCTTCAGGTCGGGAGCAGGCAACACGCCATCGCGAACTGAATAAGGGCTTCCGGATAGAATAACGCCTTTTACAGCAGCAGAGAGCTCGGGGATGTGATTGTATGGATGTATTTCACAATAAACATTCAGCTCACGTACACGCCTGGCTATCAGCTGGGTGTATTGTGATCCGAAATCAAGTATCAATATAGTTTCCTGCGTCATAATGCTTTTTAGCTTGAAAGTGCAAAGTAACCCAAAAAAGACTTTAGGTACTTAAAAAATCTTTCAAAGGTGCACCAAATTATAAACATTTTATCAAATGAACGTTGAAATCACTGTTAAATTTTGTTGAAGTTTTCAGAATACTGCATCTGATACCATATATCTGAATCTAAATTGCTTAGCCCGATGCAATAAGATTGGTTGCAATCAAACGCGCGAAATGCTGGAAAATATTTCGGAAAAAATTCTATCTTTGCGGCGGGGGATTCTATTATATATCTAATATTTAATCATTTAGCTTATGAAGAAGGTGGCAGATCAAAAGAAGAAAACATTAATCTCAAGGTTTTTACACTTTGTTGAGGTAGGAGGCAACGCTCTGCCGCATCCAGCAAGTTTGTTCGCCATTCTTGCGATGATGGTGTTGTTTTTCTCCTGGCTCGGACATTTCTTCGATTGGACTGCCCTTCATCCAGCCACAAATGAAGAGGTACATGTGGTTAATCTACTGTCACGAGAAGGTGTTCACAAGATATTTCTTGAGATGGTGGACAGTTATGTTGGTTTTGCACCGCTCGGTATCGTTATGGTAGCGCTTTTAGGAATTGGAATTGCTGAAAGCAGTGGTCTTCTTGGAGCAGCTGTCAGATTGCTTGTTATTAAAGCGCCGGCAAGGATGCTCACTTTTGTAATAGTGCTTGCAGGAATTCTTTCCAATACAGCATCTGACCTCGGTTATGTATTGATTATCCCGCTTGCAGGAATTATTTTTCACGCTGTTGGCAGACACCCCATTGCAGGGATGGCAGCAGCTTTTGCAGGTGTTTCAGGTGGTTTTAGTGCCAATTTATTCATTGGCACAATCGATCCCTTGCTTGCCGGACTTTCAACTGAATCAGCACGCATTCTCGACGAAACCTATTACGTCTTACCCACTGCCAATTACTATTTCATGGCGGTGTCCACTGTAATGATTGCTTTTCTTGCTACATGGATTACCAATAAGATTGTTGAGCCACGGCTAGGAAAATACACAGGAGATGTGCCGCAGGAAAGCATCGACCCGCTCAATCCCATTGAGAGAAAAGGGCTGCGTTGGGTGATCGTGGCAGCTGTGATTTGGGTTGCTATCATTTTACTTACGTTGATTCCTTCGAATGGTTTCTTCCGCGGACCGGAAAACTCTCTGCTTCATTCACCGCTTTTGAAAGGTTTCATTGCATTGCTCTTTTTTATGGCAGGCAGTCTGGGAGTGGTTTATGGCTTCATTACAGGACGCTTCAAAAGTGATGCCGACGTTGTGAAAGGCATGGTTGAAAGTTTCAAGACTTTGGCCGCCTTCATGGTGCTTGTATTTTTTGCAGCCCAATTTGTTGCCTACTTTAAATGGAGTCACCTTGGACTTATTATTGCCATTGAAGGTGCTTCAGTACTTCAGGCTATGAACATCGGCATGGTTCCACTTCTCATCATGTTTGTTTTGCTTTCAGGGTTCATCAATCTTTTCATGGGAAGCGCCTCTGCCAAATGGGCCATTCTAGGCCCTGTATTCATCCCGATGTTTATGCTGCTTGGCTACTCACCTGAACTTTCTCAGGCTGTTTTCCGTGTCGGTGACAGTGTCACCAACATCATCTCGCCCATGATGAGTTTCTTTGCCCTTATCATCGTCTACTTCGAAAAATACGACAAGAAAGCAGGCATAGGAACACTTGTCTCAACGATGTTGCCCTATTCCATTTTGTTTTTTATATTTTGGTCATTATTGCTGGTCGGTTGGGCATTGCTCAATATTCCACTCGGCCCGGGAGCACCTATTTATTATAATGGTTAGAGGTTAGTTTGTAAAGTTGGAAAGTTGAGAGAGAGATTTTTGGTTTCTCACTTCTCTTATATTGAGAATTCTCATGATCAATAAACTAAAACGCTTCCTTTTTTCTCGAGTTTTTCGGATATGCTCTTTAGTCTTTCTCTGTCTTTGCTGTTCAGGTTGAATGCGTTGTCTTTCAGGATAAGAAGATGTATACTTTCTTTTTCCAGCAGTTCCCACGGAAACCTGTCTATGAGGTTTTTTTGCACATCCAGGTCAGTGAGGGCAGGCATCAACGATAAGTCGGGCAACTGAATGATGCGGTTGTTGCTCATGCCGATGCGCTGCAGCTTTTTATGATTGGCTATCCATTCTGGAAATACGATAAGTTTGTTGTTGTGGGCATAAAGATAGGTCAGTTTTTCGAGCTTTTGCAGGCTTTCAGGCAAAGTTGTCAGTTGATTGAATGAAAAGAACAGTTGCTCCAGTTGGTCAAGTTCGCCCAAAGCGTCGGGTAGTGATGTTAATTGATTGCGATAGAAATCAATGTGCTTCAGACGCTTTAAACTGAGCACAACTTCGGGGAATTCAGTAAACTTGTTCTCATAAAAAATCACTTGTTCAAGATTTTTTAGTTCAGCAAAGGATGCCGGCAGACTACTTATGCTGTTTTTCCCCAGGTTAAGTGATTTGGTTTTTTGCAGTTTACCCATGTTTTCGGGCAGTTTTGTCAACTTATTGCCACCCAATGAAATCGCTTCAATTTTTGCCAGTCGTTTATTTGAACGTCTGTTAAGTTGAAGTTGATTGAAATTGAGGTTGATGTCTTTCAGACTGTCCATCCTTTTGATAAAGCGCGGTATGTGCTCGACTTTGTTGTTTTCAAGGTTGAGCGAGCGCAGGTTTTTTAGTTTGCGAACGCTGTAGGGAATACGCTTGAGTTGGTTATGGTGTAGTGAAAGCACTTTTACTGTCCGATTGGTTGGGAACTGTATCTTTTCCAGTTTGCTGTGGCCTACAACAATATGTGTCAGGCTATCCGCTTTGAAGATCGCTTTTGGCAGCTGAAACAACGAATGTCCTTCGAGTTGAATTTGTTTGAGTCGTTTGAAACGCGATAGGTCGGGTAGGTTTTGCAACTCCATATTACGGGCATTGAGCACGGTAAGGCTGTCGGTGGGGATGGTGTCTATATAAACCAGAAAGGCATTGCGCCTGAGGAGTGCCTGCTCTTCATATTCTTTTTGCCATGCTTTTATCAACGAATCATTTTTTGCCCTGAAAGCTTTGACAGCCTCAGATTCCTGAGAATATAGTGATAAAGCAAAAAGAAATATAAAACTGGAAAAAAGCAGCAACTGTTTGTTATTCATTGTTTTAAATATTTGTCTGCAAATATAACTAAGTTTTTAGTTCAAAATTGCACTGGCATTATTTTTTGAGATAGTTGACAACAGAATAATTATGTTTCTCCCTGTAAAACGCCTTTTTAGCATGTTTTATGATCTTTAACCCTCAACTTTCTCAACTTTCTCAACAATCACATCTTTACAAACCTTCAAATCCCTATTCATCAGCATTTGTCTTATTGCATTACTGCACTGCAGAAGCATGAAAAAGTCTCATAGATTTGTTGGATTTGTATAAATTGTTTTTACCTTTGAACTAAATAATTAAAAAACAACGAGATGACAGTTGCCCAACTTTTTTCTTTAGTAACAATTCCATCAAAAAAGGGAAGGTTGATTTTTATCACGCTATATTGTAGTTGTTCAGATTATTTTGGGATCACAGATAGTCTGAAAATTGCTGCTATTACATAGAGATACACTGTTAATAACCAATTTTATAAAAACCAAACAAATGCTCTGTAAATATGAAAAAAAACACGCTTATTCTGGCAATTATTTTTATTTTGAGCCAAGCAGTTATAACAGCACAAAATCAACTGCCTCCTGCATTGAAAAGCGTAATACCGGATAAGTATAAAATCACTTATGAGCTTTATCATAAAGCAGATTTCATTGTTAATATTGACATTTCATTAGAATTTCCGTCGAAATACGGTTGTGATGATAATTTGAAAGATCCTTCTCGCATTGATATCGGTATTAATTCTATCGGCAATAAAGATTTTGCCAAAATGCAGGAGGATATGGTGCCATTTTCGAATTATTTACCAACAAAAGAATCACATAGGCCTCAAATTGATGCATTGGATGCGATAACAGAATATTCGGAAACAAAAATTATTGATTTACCCAGAGGACGCGGTGCCTATTATACCTGGGCGCACCAATGTATTCAGGCTCAACACAATATTTATCAGGGAGTTTCTCTTTCAACCATGTTTGGGAATCATTCTACAAGAATTAGCATTGGTGTAAATGGCAATATTGATGCTTCAGAAGCAATTTCCGTTGTAAATGAACTGTATGGCATTTTAGAGAATATTAATTTTCAAAATTTATAAATTTTCAAAAAGGGAGAAGAAATGAACATAATGAAAAAATTAGTAACTGCAATTGTAATTATTACATTTGCATCATCGTTAGGTGCTCAAACCAACGACTTTAAAACATACTCAAATTACGACTTTGTTGCCGGAAACAAGGTGCTGTTTTTCGATAATTTCAGTTCCGGCAGTATCGGTGATTTTCCTGTGATGTGGCAAACCAATGGATCGGGTGAAATTGTAACAATAGACAACAGTTCCGAACGCTGGTTTATGATGAATAATGACGGACTTTTCTATCTCAATGAGGGACTGAATGTTCCCGAAAATTTCACCATAGAAATGGATGTTATTGTTAAAAGAAATGATTTCGCTCCCTGTCAGGTGTTTTTAACATTGTTCGATCCTGAAAAAAACGATTTATATCCAGGAATGTATGTGCCGGGAAAGAGCGGTATTGAGTTAAACTTAGGTTATTTTGACAAAGAAAATGATTTTCAGGAAGATCATGATTACAGAGTTTACAATAATAGCGATGAAATTGGGGGGATTACAGGAAGATATACTAAACCGGAAGGATTATTTAAGATAGATAAAGTGTCAAAACTCTGCATTTGGGTACAAAAAACGCGATTACGATTGTATATCGACAATGTGAAAGTATTTGATATTCAGCGCGCATTTTCATCAGGGGCGAAGGTGGGTCAGATTCGATTCGGAACACAAGACGTTTGCAAAATTCTAATCACAAATTTTAGAGTAGCCGATGCTACCGAAGATGCAAGAAGCAAGTTTTTGACTGATGGCAAATTAGTTTCTTATGGTATATATTTCGACTCGGGCAAAGATATTGTTAAACCACAATCCTATGGAGCAATAAAAGAAATGGCAGCTATTTTAACTGATAATACTTCACTCAAAGTTTTAATTGTTGGGCATACCGATAGTGATGGCGATAATAAAATGAACCTTGATTTATCGAAGCGCAGAGCCGAAAATGTCAAGAAAGTTTTAATGACTGAATTTAAAATAGATGCAAGCCGTATCACTTCCGATGGTAAAGGGGAGACCGAACCAATAGCAGAAAATAATTCCGCAGAAAACAAAGCAAAAAACAGAAGAGTTGAATTTATAAAACAATAGTTTAACTTAAATGGAGTCTATATGAATAGAATGATATTTGTAATGATTGTCCTGTCTTATGGTGTATCCTTAAAAGCACAGGGTGTTTTGCCTGAAGCGATCGTTAAGAGCATTCCAAGAGATTATACTATTGCCAGCGTTATTACCTCAGATGATGAAAAATCTGCAAAGGGAGTTGTCGTATTTTCAATACTTCAGAATAATAATTGCTTTGGCGGAGACTCAGCATATATTACTCTTAGTTATGAATATTTTAGTAAAGCAAATATTCCCGCTTCAGATGCTGTAAACCTAAGAAAAGTTGCTTTTGATAAAGTAACAATTGACAATCATAAATTGACAACAGAGCATATACATGATGGACTTTTAAACACTCACGATAAAGAGTTTCTGAGTTGCACAGAATTGATTAATGGTAATAGTTCACAGTCATATTATTACTATTATTTTATAAAATATAAATGTAAAGGTTTTGCAAAAGGTGCTGTCAATGAGATCTTTGATCAACAGCCAAATGAATATCAATATACAGATATTTATTTGACAGCCATAGCAGATGAAGCAGTTTCCAACGAGGAAATATCGCTAATCTTTAACGGAACCTTTTCATACGATGAAGCGCAATATCATACAAAACAATTGCTTGATGTGTTTTTGAGTTTAGATTTTAAGAAAGTTGCTGAAAAATGTAAATAGGATCATCTATCATAATTTAAGACTGAATTATAGAATAAGCTGTAACGCTAAGCTTAATGTCCGAAGAGCCAAAAAAAAGAGTCGTTAACCTGAGGAGGTGTAACGGCTTTTTGGTCTATTCCCTGTTCAGCAAATTCCATGGTAGTAAGCTTGCCTTATATGTAAGTTATCCATATTTCTGAATCAAAAATGAAAACCCAAAATTGTATAAGTATTCAAAAACAAATCGATAAATTTACTCTTAAACTGATCAACTTTAAAGCGAAAAAAGCAAAGAAGCAACGGCTTTTGAAACACATCATTACTTTATGGCCTTTTCCAGCGCATTTTTCCCTCCAACAATGGGAAGTGTCAAAACAGTGCCATCCAGATCGATGGTCAGTTCTGTTCCGGGTTTTGGCAAAATCGTATACTCCTTGTCTGAGGAGAAGATCATCAAACCAATCTGCTGACCGGCCGGGATGATCTGATCATCCGGCTGGAGATCGAAACTTATTTCGTAGAATTTTCCTGGCTCAAGTGGTTCTGATTCGCGGAGAGAGGCATGATTCTGTGGATCGGCCCAGCCACGTGTAATGATATTGTCGGTGATTTTGGTATTGCGACCTTCGCGCCAGGGAAGGGAAACCAGCCAAACCGACAAGTTGGCTGCTGGCTTACTGGAAGCCAGTTTCACCGTAATGCGCGGAATTCCTGATATATGCACCGCTTCTTTTAGCACCGGACTGAGATATATGAGCCTGTGCTCAGTATAGTCGGCCTGAGCCAATGCAGATCCGGAAAAGGAATAGTTGTCAACCAAGGTTTCCTTTTTACCGGCATTGACTTTTTCTAAAACAAGTGAACCTGCAGCCGGAGCAGCACCTTTGAGGAAAAAACTTACTGAAGAGGCTTCCGGGTTGGGAAAGTCTGCATAGGCAGTGGGTTTACTACGGTCATCCTGCTCGCGCACGATCCATGCCATCGGTTCTTTTTCAACGTCGTTTTCTACCCCATGCAGATAACGGGTAAACCAACGGTTCATCATGGAAAAGGGAGGGGGACCACCATGTCCGTATTGATGGTAATAGATCATCGAAGGAATTCCTTTAGCACGGGCTGCATTGTAAATACGATAGCTATGTTCAGGCATCACATTCCAGTCATTAAATCCGTGAGACATCAGCAGTGCGGCGCTCATCGACTCCATTTGGTTGAGGTAATCCCGTCCGGCCCAGAAGTCATTGTAATCGCCTGTGGCCCGATCCATTCCCTGCGCCATTTCTGTATCGCGGACGGTTTTGTTGTTGTAAGGTCTTTTGGACTCATCACCGCTGTGGATAAAGTCATATAGCACATCGATGTCTTCTCCCAGATAGCCTCCCGGCGACCGAACCAATCCATTGGAGCGGTAATAGTGATAATAAGAGGTATTGGGCGCAATGGGAATGATGGCTTCAAGGCCTTTCACACCAGTGGTTGCAGCAGCCAAAGGCAGGGTTCCGTTGTAGGAAGTTCCTGTCATTCCAACTTTTCCGGTAGACCAAAAAGCAGTTACTTTTTCATTTCCATCGGCTGAGGTGTAGCCGTTGTCTTTGCCTGTCAGCCATTCGATGACTGCCTTTGGTGCAAGGGATTCATTTTCACCTCCTACTGTAGGTGAACCCTGTGACAGGCCTGTCCCCGGAGAAGAAGAATGAACCACAATATATCCGCGAGGAACCCAAAGCATGATTTCATCATCGGAGATAACAGGACGTTTTCCAATTCGCTGCACCTCCACATGCGTTCGTGGTGGAGCAGTCGCCCCTAACTCATGTTTCACATCCCAAAAAAGTCCGGGAAGATCATCTGCAGTGCCGGCATAATAAGGACTCGTAGCATAGATCACAGGAAGTTTAAGGCCTTCTGTTTCAGTTTGCTTTGGACGTGTCACACCCACATGCATGCGATCCAGTTTCCCATCTCCATCGGTATCAAACTCGGTTTCCACCCAAAGGTCATGACGAATCCATAAGGAGGAATCCTTTAATTGAGGCAAAATCTGGGCTTCTCCGTTTTCAAAAACAGGCTTCACCTGAGCAAGCAAAAGCTGGCTTCCGATGATTGAAAAATGGATAAAAAAGGTGAGGAATCTGATCGTTTTCATGATGGATTTGTTTTGAGCATTAAAATGAAACAGGAATTGGATACAAGCATCTGAAATGCCTTTATTAAGATTTGGTTTGTCCATGTGTTACCATTGATTAAGTAAAATTCCGACATAAATATCTTTGTGCTATTGTATATCAACATATTACAATCCAAAGATCATCAATAGCCGCCCCAAATTTATCAATTTGTTTTATAACAGATCGATATATTAGAATTTCAGGGTTATATTGTTGCCAATGAATTTTTATAGAATATAATTCTTAGCAGCCTTGGTCGTTCTTTCGCGCAGATATGCATCTTCAAAAAGTTGGAAATATTATGGTGGACAATCGTCCAGTCTTTGGCTTTTGAAGTGAGACCTTTGTGATTTGCGAGGTGTTTTTCAAGTCTTTGCTCAGCCGAATCTTTGGTGGAGCAGATATGAAACTTATCAAACAAAACAGATTGCAAAGTGTAAAGATATGGCATCAAGTCAATTTGTCGGTAGAAGTTTAAAAGAAAAAAACATCGTACTTTTGGTACAATGCTTTTATAGTGTGGGAGTTGAGGGATTCGAACCCCCGACCCTCTGCTTGTAAGGCAGATGCTCTGAACCAGCTGAGCTAAACTCCCATCGCTTTTGGGTGTGCAAATATACGGCGAGTTTTTAATACAGCAAATCTTTTTTTGGTTTTTTGAAGATTTTATCCTGATAAAATCATAAATAAATATTATTCAATTAGTTAGAGATAAATAAAACTTGTGTTTTGTAGCAAACACCTAATTTGACTTGTTTTATTCTTCAAAATGATGAACAGTTTGAAGCCGGAATATAACAGCTTCAGCTTATAAATCAACAGTTTCAGCCTGTTTAATTTTTATTCAGTAGTCTGTGGGTCATAGCTTTGCAGTATCAAAAATTAAAAAAGATTATCACCTTAAAAAAATTAAAAAATGAAAACACAAGTAATTTTAATGTTAGCTATGATGACATTGATGTCAGTAAATACTCAGGCACAGGATGCAGAAAAGAAATTTGGTTTTGAATTCAATGGTGGCTTATCACTTGCTACACAAAAAGTAGCAGATGCCCGCATGCAGCCTGGATTTGGTTATGAAGGACTGCTGTCATACCGTTTTATGCCTTCAATGGGCGTGTATGCAGGATGGGGATGGAACAAGTTTGCATCAAAAGAATCCTTCGCAGGTAAGGACATCGATTTTGAAGAAACAGGTTATGTGCTGGGTCTGGAGTTCAGACGCGCAATAGCTGCCTCATCTCTTGCAGCTTATGTGAGGGCAGGCGGTTTATACAGTCATCTGGAGATTGAAAATACTGACGGAGAAATCATTGCTGATACCGGTCATGGTTTTGGATTTCAGTTAGCTACAGGCATCGATGTGCCTCTTGGCAAAAACTGGAGCCTTATGCCGGGCATAAAATTCAATAGTCTGCAGCGGGAAGTTGCTTTCGAAGGTATCGACAGAAACCTTGAACATCGCTATGTTTCAGCACGTCTTGGTGTCATAAAAAGATTCTGATACAATATTTTTATTGCCGGCGAGGGTAGGCTTGCATTGAAAAGACCTCTCCGGCAGCTTCTTATAACCAAATACCAACAACAATAAAGGACAATAAAATGCTACAGGGAAAAATCTTCAGATATATCTTTTTTGCTTTTGTGCTGTTTTCATGCGTCAAGAGCACAATTACAAAGACAGGCTTTGAAATGAATTTTGGCAGCAATAGCAGCGGCCTGAGTATTTTGACGCCTGTGAACGATGATTCACCTGTCGTTCTGAAAGGTGCCATAACAATCCGCGAAGGAGCTCTTAGTGTGAAGCTGACCAATCCCGACGGAGTAGAAGTATATGCCAAAGTTTTTGAAGATCAGGGCTTCTATGAAATAAATGAGTTTTACAGAATGATTCAGGGAAGCTGGAAACTGAGCTACAAAAGTCTGCAGGGGAGAGGTGCTATCAGCCTTCACGCACTGAATTAATCTGCACAAAAATTCTTATACACATCCAATGAAAAATTCAATTATCTCAATAATATTTACAGCGATGATAACCACAAACACAACATTGAAACCCTGCAACGCACAAAATCCTGCGTGGCTGAAGATGGTGGAATATGCAGCCAAAGCCCCTTCAGGACATAATACACAGCCCTGGATTTTTGTTTTAAAGCCCGATGCAATTGAGATACATCCTGACTTCGGACAGGCTTTGCCGGTGGTAGATGGCAGCAACAGAGAGCTTTATATCAGTCTGGGCTGCGCTGCAGAAAACCTTCAGCTTACTGCAGCTGAGGCTGGCTACAGAAGTGTCTGCAGCATCAAAAGGGATGCACTGAAAGGTGATGCCTACATCAGGGTTAACCTTGAGAAAGGCGAAACAACTAAAAGTGTACTTTTTGACCAGATAGATAAAAGACAAACCAATCGCAGCATATATAAAGAACATGATTTGTCTGAAGACACTCTTGAGCAACTGAAAAATGTTGAAATCGATTCGGGCGTTGCATTGCACTTTTTTAGCAGAGAGAGTGAAGATTTTAAGATTTTGCGCGGATATGTTGCCCTTGGCAATGAGATGCAAATGGAAGATGAGGCTTTTAAGAACGAACTCATTGCATGGATACGCTTCAACAAATGGCAGAAAAACTCTTTAAATAATGGTCTGACCTACGAAGTGATGGGTACACCAGCCCTACCTTCCTTTTTGGGTAAGCCCATCGTGAAATCACAACTCACTCCCAAGAAGCAAAATAAAGCAGATATGGAAAAAATAGATTCTTCATCACAGCTTGTTCTTTTCACGGTGAAAGATAACAATCCTGAACAGTGGGTCAGACTTGGTATGACACTCCAACGCTTTCTGCTCGAAGCCACAAGACTTGGTATCGCCAATGCCTACCTGAATCAACCTTGCGAAGTTAGCGAACTGACGCTTAAAATGCAGGAAGACTTGCAAATAAAGGATGAGTATCCTGTTTTGCTGCTCAGGTTGGGTATTGCAGACCCATTACCTTACTCACCTAGAAAAGCGGTTGAAGAAGTGGTTTATATCATGGAAGAATAAAGTGATGTCAGGGAATAGATGTTCTAGATTTTCAGGTGAGATATTTTTTATTTGTATGCTTAATTGCATATAAAACAGATTCATTGGAACCTATTTAGTTTATACGATTATGATTTTCATACTTCTGTTAATGGTTCTCAAGAATCTAAATTACCGGTTAAGAAAGACAAACAATAAAATCTCAGCTGAGGAGATCAATAATTTTCAACTTTAAAACCATATTTTCAGCGTTTAATTCAGTGGTCGTTTTTCAAGTCAAAGTGCGAAAATGTATGAGTTGGTCAGGCTGCTTGTACTTTCGCACTTTCTTTATGCAGATTCAGCAGCTTAAAAAGCACTTTCAGTCTGAAAAATTTCCTGTCACCAATGCATAGAATTACTTTTATCCCCTCTAAACAAATAAATCTTTTAACAAAAATCAGAATGAATAAAACAGACGAATTGCACCGTGAACTCAAAAGAGCATATTCATTGAAAAACCTCAATAACATATCCCTTACGCTGATTAACCTCTACAAAAACAAACAATTTTCTGCACTTCGGAAAATTGCAGATATCATCAGCGAAACTGTTGTTGTCGACATCAAAGAGGATGGTAAAGGCTTTTCGAAGTTTATGCTGCTTTACCATCCCGACAGAAGAATGTTTCATCTGAGTGAAATTGAATTGCTTGCTGCATCCGGAAATGACAAAGCACTTCAAAGTTATACCCATATTTTGCTTCTCGGCGATATCGAAGAACTGGCGCTGAAACTGGATGGATATGAAGATATTGATTATGCACCTGTTTATGAATGGGATTTTGATACTGAAGGCTATAATATTGTCCGCGATTTCAGTGAACCCCAGAAAACTCATACGAAAGTGCGCTGTTGTAATTTTTACGATGCCATCAAAAAAAGGGCTTTTGAAAGCACCGATTTTGAGTATCCATCCTACTACCTGGAAGACTTCGATGAATTTGAACTCTCTGATTCCTGTATCGATAATCTTGAGGGTGCAGAATACTGCATTCATGCCAAAGAAATGGATCTTTCAGACAACATGATCTATGACCTAGAACCACTTTTCGGACTTTCAATGATGGAAAAACTCAATCTTTCAGGCAACAAGATTGCTTGTATCGATGTGTTGAGCAACCTGACCAGACTTAAGCATCTGGAACTGGCAAATAACCTAATCAAAGATATTTCGGCACTCCTCGAACTTCCAAAACTTGCGTATGTCGATCTGAGAGGCAATGCCATTGATGAAAGTCAGCTAGAGGAGCTGATTGCCTTGGGCGTTGAAGTGGAGCACGATATGCAACAAACATTGCATGCCAGTCATTAAAAAAGTTTTAATAAATCCAAAATCTGAAATTAAAATGTCTTACACTGAATACTTTCAGTAATAAGGAAACAGAAGATTTGTCAGAAAATCAGAACATAAAAATAGCCTTTCAAATCAATTGAAACATGAAAAGTCAGTCCGAAAAACATAGTTATTTAAAACTCTTTAGCCTGCTCGCAAGCAGGATATTGTTTTTCCTGCTCTTTCAGGCACTTACAGCCCTACTCTTGCAGTCATGGGAGTTGTCTGTAAAATATTGGATACCAGTGGCAACGGTCACAAATTTTGTAACTATTGCATTGCTTTACATACTTTTCAGAAAAGAAAGCTTGTCCTACATGGATATATTTCGCATTAAACGGGTTGATTTGAAAAGCAATCTATGGGTGTTCTTTCTGATTATGCTGCTTATAGCACCAATTGTGTTTGTTACAGATTATTTGCTCAAATACCTGCTTTGGGAAGATGCCAATACTGCATTTAATCTGATGTTTCAGCCATTATCACCTTTTTTGGTTTGGCCCTTGCTGTTCTTATTTCCGGTTTCAATAGCCTTTGCTGAGCTGGCGCTGTATTTTGGCTATCTGATGCCACGTCTGCAAAAAAAGTTAAATAACAAGTTGCAAAGCTTGCTTTTGCCCGCGCTTTTTCTGTCGTTACAGCATTGTACTTTGCCATTTATTGCCGATACACGCTTCATTGTTTACAGAGCCTTGGTATTTCTTCCCTTTGCGTTACTAATAGGGATAGCACTGCGCAAAAAACCAGCTTTACTGCCATTTTTTGCCATCCTGCATGGTTTGATGGATTTCAGCACAGTACTTTTGCTTTTGCTACAGTCAACATAACATAAATAGAACTAATTTTGAAGAATAACAGAGGTGATAATTGATAATTGACAATTGATAATTAAGAAATCAGAGATCAGAGATCAGAGATCAGAAACCAGAAATCAAAACAATGAGCACATTTTTTAAATCTTTACCACTAAAAACCCTTGAACAGGAGCGTCTTAAGGGTGTCAGGATAAACATTTATTTCCGTTGGCTTCTGATAATAATGGTTTTGGGAACGCTCACACTTCAGTTACTTAAAGGTTATAAATCTGAGTCACTGATGTCGATGATTCCTATTTCTGTGTATTTTTTATCGAATATTGGTTTGGTTGTTGCATTAAGAAGAAACTATAACCCGGCTTATCTTGGCTATTTAACAGCAGTGCTCGACGTTGCAATCATTTCGTTGCATCTGTATTTCTCGACGGCACGTTATGATTTTACAGCAGCCACAGCGGCAGCGTCAATATTTTTGTTTCCTGCGCTTTTTATACTTTATACTTTTCAGTTGAGACGGCCTTTGATGGTCTTTCTTATTGTTATTTCACTGTCAGGATTTAACCTCGTTTATTTCTTGCATTATCTCAAAGACCCGTCCCTTTATGACTATTATCTTTCTTTGAGCCCGTTGTCGCACTTTTTCAAAACGGTCTACCTGTTTTTCATTGGGTTTCTTTGCCTTTATATGCAGCAATCCTTGTCGGAATTCATCGAAAAGCAGTTGAGAGAAGCCGCGGCAAGGGTGAGACTGGATTCAAAAATCAGGTTTGAAGAAGAGAAAAACAGCTATGCACAAAAACTCATCGAACAAGAGAAAACGCTCAATAAAAGTCTGGAGGAGGAAATAGCCAAACGTGAAATCATTGCCGGAGAGCTTCAAAATAGCAGAGAACAACTGCAAGGTATTTTGTCAAATCTTGTGGGCGCTGCTTACCGCTGTCTGAACGATGAAAGTTTTACAGTTGAATACCTTAGCGATAAATTTATTGCCATAAGTGGCTATCCTCCAGTGGATTTTGTTCAAAATGGAATTCGTTCTTTTTCCTCGGTAATTCATCCCGACGACCTTGATTTCTGTAGAAAAAACATCGCTGAAGCATTGCTGAACATGGCTTCCTATGAATTTGAATACCGTATCATCCATCGCAATGGCAACATCGTCTGGGTGAAGGAAAATGGACAGGGTATTGCCGATGCTGAAGGTAAAATTCTTTATCTCGATGGCATCATCATCGATATAACCTTGCGCAAAGAGGCTGAAATGGCGGTGAAAGAAAGCGAAAAAAACTATAAAGAAATGCTGGATTTTCTGCCCCAGCCCATTTTTGAACTCGATCTGGAAGGTAAAATACTGCTAAGCAATAGGGCAGGGGATGAATTTTTTGGCAAGCTGCCTGACGAAAAAGAAGAAAGGGTTTCGGCGCTTGATTTCTTTGTCAAAGAAGATATACCACGTATCATCGAAAACTTCCAAAAATCAGCACTTGGCATAAAGACGGAAGCATCAGAGTTTACCGCGATTAAAAAAGATGGCAGTCTTTGTCCGGTAATGGTCTTTGGTACATCCATTTATCGCAATGATAAAATTGTGGGCCGGCGTGGCATTATCGTTGATATCTCAGAACGGAAAAAATACGAACAGGGTCTTATAGATGCGAAACTGGAACTGGAACGCATCAACAGTACTTTGGAGCAAAGTGTGGCTGAGCGAACAAAACAGCTCACAAAGGCCAATACACAGTTGCTGAAACTTCAAAAAGAAAACCTGCAATCACAGTTCGAGGTACTCAAACAGCAGGTGAATCCGCATTTTTTGTTCAACAGTCTGAATGTGCTTACTTCATTGATTAAAGTTGACCCCAACCTAGCTGAAACTTTCACCGAACGTCTGTCAAAAGTGTACCGTTATGTGCTCGAAAATAAGGAGAAAGACCTTGTTCCACTTAGCACCGAACTTGCCTTTCTGGATGCCTATCTTTTTCTGATTGAAATCAGGTTTATGAAGAAAATCTTTATCAGCATCAACATCGAAAAATCATTTTACGACTATCAGATCCTTCCCATCGCCATACAGCTCCTGATCGAGAATGCAATCAAACACAATACTTTTTCCAGACTTGAACCCCTCAGCATTGAACTTACTGTTGATAATGAGGATAATCTAATCATCTCGAATAATCTGAATTTGAGGGAGACTAAGTTTATCAGCACGGGTGTCGGGCTCGAAAATATCAAAAGAAGGTACGCTTTGGTGTCGGATAAGCATCCCGAATTCAATCAGACGGAAGCCCACTTTGTTGCCAGACTTCCTCTGCTTAAATCAGATAAATATGAATTTTGAAATAATATAAAGAAATGAATGTAGTTATCATTGAAGATGAAGCTTTTGCAGCTTTGCGATTGAAAAAGATGATTCAGGAATACAATCCGGAAATCAAAATTCTGGCCGAACTTGAGTCGGTGAAAGAGTCGGTTTTGTGGTTCAGATCGAATCCGGAACCTGATCTTATTTTCCTTGATATTCACCTTGAAGATGACCTGAGTTTTGCCATTTTTGATCAGGTAAAAATCGCCAGTCCTGTCATTTTTACAACGGCTTTCGACGAATATGCTATCAAAGCCTTCAAGCTGAAGAGTATAGACTATCTCCTTAAACCCATAGTGCAGCAGGAACTGACGGCAGCATTGCGTAAATATGAAGAGTTCAGTGGTTTGCACCGCAGCGACATCGATCTGCAATCGCTCTACAACCTTATCATCAGCAAGGAAAAAAAGTACAGAGAAAGGTTTTCTATCTCCATCGGAAGTAAAATAAAAATGGTGGAGTCAGCCGAAATAGCTTATTTTTATGTGCTTGATAAAGACATTTATATGAAAACTTTTCAGGGTCATTCCTATCCTGTGGAGCATACCCTCGACAATCTTGAAAATATGATGGATCCCTCTGTTTTTTTCAGAATCAACAGGAAGTTTCTGGTCAATATTGCTGCCATTGCCAATATGGTTGCCTATTCCAGAGGACGTGTGAAGCTGGAACTCAACCCGAAAGCTGAAGAGGAATTTGAAGCCATCGTCAGTATCGACCGTGCCAACAGTTTTAAAAAGTGGTTAAACAATTAAAGCAGAAAATATAAATTTCAAAGCTTATCACTATGGCTATTCCCACATCAAGAACAAAAGAAACAGCCACCATTACTATCAGTCATGAGCGCTGCAACGGCTGCGGACACTGTGTTTCTGTATGCAGCGACAACAGTCTGAGGCTTGAAAACAAGAAAGCGGTTGTAAATGACAATCCATATTTTGGTTGCATCGGTTGCGGTCATTGCATGGCTGTGTGTCCTGAAAATGCCATCGAAATCCTAGGAAGGACATTGCAACCTGACGATATGTTTGAACTCCCATCCAAAGCGGAATCAGCAGACTATCAGTCCCTTTTGTCGTTGCTGCAGCGACGTCGCAGCATGCGGAAATTTTTACATAAACCGGTAGATGTCTCCATAACAGAAAAGATTCTTGCGGCTGCAAAAACGGCACCAATGGGTCTGCCCCCTTCAGATGTGCATGTTTTAGTTTTAGACAGCAAAGAGAAAACCCATGCATTTGCTAAGGATTTCTGCCAATACCTCGAGAGTATGCAGTGGTTTGTGTCGAAATGGTTTCTTGCTATAATGCGGCCCTTCTGGGGAAAAGCCAACGACGAAATGTTCAAAGGTTTTATCCGACCGATGTTCAAAACGTTTACGCAGGGGATGAAAGAAGGAAAAAATCTCGTGACCTACGACGCCCCACTGACAATGTACTTCTATGGCTCACCCTACACCGATCCTGCCGATCCCATTGTGGCAGCCACTTATGCGATGGTAGCGGCTGAGTCGCTTGGATTGGGTACATGCATGCTCGGCTCGATGCATCCGATGATTCAAAATGGCAGAAAAGCAAAAATTTTCAGAGAAAGACACAGCATCCGCTTCAAAAGCAGAGAGGGACTGTTTGTCATTTTTGGCTATCCTGCCTTCAGCTTTCACAAAGGAATCAAACGCAGTTTTGTAGAAGTGACTTTTGCAGAATAGTATCAATAACGGTCGTCTCAAAAGGAATACCCACAAAAAAAGGTGATCAAAAACTGACCACCTTTTTTTATGTGAATGTATTACCCTGTTGGCTTCATTCAGAATTACTGAATTTATTTCAGGTCAAAACGGTCGAGGTTCATTACCTTGTTCCATGCTGCAACAAAGTCATTTACGAACTTTTGCTGAGCGTCTTCACAGGCATACACTTCTGCAATGGCTCGGAGCTCTGTGTTGGAGCCGAAAATAAGGTCAACACGTGTTCCAGTCCATTTGACTTCGCCGGTGGCACGGTCACGGCCTTCAAACAGGTCGTCGGCTTGTGAGGCTGATTTCCAGGTTGTACCTAAATCGAGCAGGTTGACGAAGAAATCGTTGGTCAAAGCTTCAGGTTTTTTTGTGAAAACACCATGTTGCGACTGATCGAAATTTGTATTGAGCACACGCATTCCACCAATGAGTGCTGTCATTTCAGGTGTAGTAAGGGTAAGCAGTTGTGCTTTGTCAACCAGCAATTCTTCGGCTGAAACAGTCAGATGTGATGCTTTCTTTTTGTAGTTGCGGAAACCATCGGCAGCAGGTTCAAGCACGGCAAATGATTCAACATCAGTTTGTTCCTGCGTGGCATCGGTACGTCCTGCTGTAAAAGGCACTGTCACATCGAAGCCTGCATTCTTTGCAGCTTTTTCGATGCCAGCATTACCGGCCAAAACAATCAGGTCGGCGATTGAAAGCTTTTTGCCATCGGTTTGAGCGCTGTTGAATTCTTTCTGGATATTTTCCAGTGTTTCCAAAACTTTTGAAAGTTGAGCCGGATTATTCACTTCCCAGTTTTTTTGAGGCTCAAGACGTATGCGCGCGCCATTGGCACCACCACGTTTGTCGGAACCACGGAAAGTGGATGCTGCGGCCCATGCTGTGGATGCCAGTTCGGAAACACTCAGGCCGGAAGCAAGGATTTTGACTTTCAGTGCAGCAGTATCTGCATCGTCAATCAGTTTGTGTGTTGCAGCCGGAACAGGATCTTGCCAGATCAATTCTTCGGCAGGAACTTCAGGTCCTAGATAGCGGGCGCGAGGCCCCATATCGCGGTGTGTCAACTTAAACCATGCCCGGGCAAAAGCATCAGCAAATTCATCAGGATTTTCGAAGAAACGCCTTGATATGGGCTCATAGATAGGATCCATTTTCAATGAAAGGTCTGTTGTAAGCATAAAGGGAGCGTGACGTTTCGACGGATCGTGTGCATCAGGCACTGTTCCGGCACCCATGTCATGCTTTGGCTTCCATTGGTGTGCGCCTGCAGGGCTCTTGGTCAGTTCCCAGTCATAGCCGAACAGATTCCAAAAGAAGTTGTTGCTCCACTTTGTTGGTGTGGTTGTCCAGGCGCCTTCAAGACCGCTGGAGATGGTGTCTTCAGCATTGCCTTTGCCAAAGGTATTTTTCCAGCCCAGACTTTGCTCTTCGATACCGGCAGCAGCAGGCTCGCGACCTACATATTTGCCCGGGTCGGCAGCGCCGTGGGTTTTACCGAAAGTATGTCCGCCGGCAATAAGTGCTACGGTTTCTTCATCATTCATAGCCATGCGGCCAAATGTTTCACGAATGTCGTGAGCAGCCAACAGCGGATCAGGCACGCCGTTAGGTCCTTCGGGATTCACATAGATGAGACCCATCTGCACTGCAGCCAAAGGATTTTCAAGTTCGCGCTTGCCTTCATAGCGCTTGTCTCCGAGCCATTCACCTTCCGAACCCCAATAGATATCTTCTTCAGGCTCCCACACATCTTCGCGGCCACCGGCAAAGCCGAAAGTATTGAATCCCATCGACTCCAGAGCGCAGTTTCCTGCAAGAATCATCAGGTCGGCCCAGGAGATTTTGCGGCCATATTTCTTTTTTATGGGCCAAAGCAACAAACGGGCTTTGTCGAGGTTGACATTGTCGGGCCAGCTGTTGAGGGGTGCAAAGCGTTGTGTGCCTGAGCCAGCGCCACCGCGACCATCAGAAATGCGGTAAGTGCCGGCACTGTGCCATGCCATGCGGATGAAAAATGGTCCGTAATGACCGTAGTCTGCAGGCCACCAGTCCTGCGAATTTGTCATTAACTCAAAGATGTCTTTCTTCACTGCTTTCAGATCAAGACTTTTGAATGCTTCAGCATAATCAAAGTCTTCACCCATCGGATTCGACAGATTGGAATGCTGACGAAGAATGTTAAGGTTTAATTGGTTAGGCCACCAATCACGGTTTTTAGGGCCACCGCCGGCCACATGTTTCAGCGATCCACCGGTGAAAGGACATTTGCTTTCGCCATTGCCTGACTTCCCTGGTGTGCTCTGAGGATTGTGATTTTCCATAAAATTAAAAGATATTATAATTATTGATTTAAATAAATTTCCGATCGTTAGCCGCTCTTTTTGGCGTAACTTCAATTTTATTGCAAGTATACGAAAAGAAGTCATATGGAACAAACAGCATATTAACGAAAGTTGCTAAATTATCTTAAATAAAACATTTCAATGTAAACGCAAAAAAAAGATGATTTGTTTGAAGGCTAGCATGAAATCTATACGCTTTCTTTCAGCAGGAGCTAACAGGCGGATAGAAAAATAAGTTCTGCATTACTTTTACAAAAAATATTTTGTGCCTGAAATTATGGTATTCAAAATGCACATAATAATTTGTAAACAGTTTATCTCAATCAATTTTCATCATGAAATCGCACTTGCAGATAAAATATAGTAGTAAATTCGCAATCCAAAAGAACAAAGTATTTCTTCAAACTTACAATCAAATTTATACCAATGAGGTTAGTTCAATTTCTCTTTTTTTTCTTACTCCTATTTGGCAACAGCAGTAGTCTTACAGCCCAGCTTTCAGCAAGGTATTCTCAAAGTGATACAGCGAATATTGAAAAGCTGAACTATGACAATTATGCTCCTGCAGTTATCAGTTTATGGAATGCAACATTAGCGGATTCAATCACTAATGATTCTCAAAAAACAAAACCAGCGTTCGAAAGAGGCTACAGGGGATACCTCGAAACAGGCCTTGATCTGGAGTTTGGACGTGATGGTCATTATAATTGGTACAAAATCAATTTTATAAACGCATATCAATTCAATCCTGGTTTGACTTTAGGAATTGGGACGGGTCTCAGAAAAAACCTCAAAAGAGAAAGCTTGCTTGTTCCGGTGTTTCTTTCTATGAAGGCTTATTCCAATACAAATAAATCTGTCAATCCCTACTTTTCTCTTCAGGGAGGAATTACGCTGAATACCACCATGCATTTTTCTAAAACCGGCTATTTTATAAGTCCACAAATTGGTGTAAGAAAAACTTTTGGACGTAAATCCGGAATTTATGCCGCTGCTGGAATGGAAATGAAGAGTTATGTCGAAAAAGGGGGATTTTCAGGCTATAGCGGTTATAATTATCCGGAAAGTAGCATTGACATGATGCACATCAGTTTTGTTGTTGGCTGGGAGTTTTAGTTTATTGATTAAATGGTTTCCTGTTGATCACTAAAATTCCTATTTTTGAATGCTGATAGCATACAGGCATATTGATGATGGATGAAAACGACTTGTTGAAACGATTAAAAGAGGACGATGTTGAGGCGTTGCATCTGTTGTTTAATCAGTATTTCGGCAGTCTTAACCGTTATCTTTATTTGCTTTTTAAAAATGAGGCCATGGCCGAAAATATTGCTCAGGATATCTTTGTTTATATCTGGGAGCAGCGGCACAAGCTCGAAATTCATTCGTCACTCGAAGCTTATTTGTACACGGCAGGAAGATACAGGGCGCTGAACCAATTGCGGAATGAAAAGTTGCACAAACACGTGCTTCAAAAAATAAGTCAGTCTGACACAGATGCTTTTGATCTGAACAACAAAATTGAAATGGCTGAGCTCGAAAAACTTATCGAAGAGGCTGTCAGCTCGCTTCCGGAAAGGTGTCAGAAGATTTTCAGGATGAGTCGCTACGATGAACTCAGCTATAAGGCCATTGCCGGATTGCTGGGGATTTCAGTCAATACAGTCGAAAACCAAATGTCAATCGCCTTAAAAAAGCTACGCAAAGTGCTTAAACCCTTTTATTTGCAAATGCTCTTTTCGTTGTAGAAGCCTTTTGTACTCATCAAATTGGAAGCTTTGGCTTACCTCTTTTTTACCATCCAGATTTCCTGGGCAGGGATGCTTGTGTTGGAGCTTTCTTGTTCAATATGCTCCAATATCTCAACATCCTTCAAAAAATTCAACATAAAGGTTTTGGGCTGAAGATTTGATAAATTGTGTATACTATGCCGATAATCTGATCGTTATGTATAAAAAACAAAGTAGCCATGAAAAAACACCTAACACTTTTATTATTGACTGTAATCACAGTGCATGTTTATCCACAGGCTCCACCAACTTCAGGTGCATCCGCGACTTTGCCAATATTATATATTAATCCTCATCCTCAGATTGGTGGAATTGGGGAAATAGGAATAGTATCTGCTTTAATATACAATAATGCGGGACTGACTCAAAATCCGGCATTGCTGTCAAGAAACAAGAAAGTTGCAGGAATAGTCACTAATTTATCTAACTGGTCAAACTACAATCCCGAAACATTTTTGGGAAATATTGGAATTTATTATTCTATTGACAATACGAATACATTCGGTTATTCATTTGATTATTTTCACATAGGTGAAGTCCAGTTTGCAGATTACAATGGTACGAGAACGCCTTATCAATATTATCACAGTCTGCGGTATGCGCATACTTTCTGTGAAGAATTATCTGCAGGTGCAGGAGTGAAAATTATTAAAAGCGATTTAGCCCCCAAAATCGCCACTTCATTTTATACTTTATCAGTTGACCTGGGCTTAGACTATCGCAAGCAATTTCGTGTATCTGAAAAAGCTGATATCAGAATGAACCTGGGTTTATCAGCCCAGGATATTGGTCCTAAAATTGGCTATGTCAAGAGCCAAAAACTAGACAATATTCCAGTCAATGTAGGTGGAGCGACAATGATGACTTACATTTACCGGATTAAGGAAGAAACAACAGTCAGCATTGATTTAGCGTATCAGCTTGAAAAAATTGTAGTAAAGACACCAAACATTTATGCTATTGACTCTCATGGATGGCTGGACGAAATAGAGAAAAGTAAAAACCTGAATCTGACTTCACATTTAGGTTACTTTGGTTCATTTATACCTTCAACTGATAATAGCCTTAACAGGTCGACTTCTTTTATCAATAAGTTTGGAACTGAATTAAGATTGAGCATTAAGGAGACAATGCTTTTTGCATTAAGAGGTGGCCGCCTAAAAGAGTTTGAGTCAAAAGGTGGCGCTGGATATTACACTTTAGGTGCCGGAATTGGAGTATATGGATTTCGTTTTGATTACTCGAGATTATTAATTCCGTCAAATAGCATCAGCGCGTATAGCCTGTCTTTTGATATTGAGCTGTAAAGCAAAATGGATAAAAAATGTAAACATCAGCCCTGTAAGCTGTTAGAGCAGTTTGACAAGACAATGCTAAATTTTCTTTAATTTATTTTTAAATTCCTTTGGTGGTAGAACCGCATTTGTGTGTCATAGGTGTATAATAATTCACCTATGAAAATGCATATCCCTTGGTTCCTCATCATACAAAACCTTCAGAATAAGGCAGAAGCAAGTGAAAAACAAGCGCTCGCCGACTGGATAAAGGATTCGGAACTTCATCAGCTCATATATGATGAGATTATAGCTGACCATCAATTTCAGGCAATGCTCACAGAAGGCAAATGGACAGATACCTCACGTGAATGGGAACAACTTCTTAATCGTATCCAGCCAAAAATTCGTATGATTACCGTCAGGCGACGCAACTTTTTTGCGGCTGTGGCTGCTGCTGCATCCTTGCTTATTCTGCTCAGTGCAGGTATTATTTATTTTTACCTGAGCTTGAGTAATCTGCAAAATGAACAAGGTTACACCTATATTTTTTCGCCGCGTGGCCAACGAACGCATGTGAAACTGCCTGATTCCTCTTCCGTTTGGCTGAATGGTGGCAGTTCAATAAAGTATGCAGTCGATTTCAACAGGCATTTAAGGGAGGTAAAAGCGGAAGGGGAGGTTTTCTTTGATGTGAAAAGAAATCCTGACAAGCCTTTTCACGTAATTGCAAACGAAATTAAAGTAAAAGTTTATGGTACCTCATTCAATGTGAAGGCTTTCCCTGATGAAAGACACATAGAAACAACCCTCATCAGTGGCAGCCTAAGTGTTGTACCGTTGAAAGAAGATGGCAGCGAAGGTTCAGAAGTTTTTCTTAAACCCAATGAAAAATTTATTTTTCTGAGAGACATCAATCATGTTAAAGGTCAGCTGCCGCATGCCTCACAGGATGCGCATACATTACGACAACAACCAGATAATGAGGAGCTTATTCCGATTAAGTTGCAGAAAAACATCAATACAGAAAAAGAAAAACTCTGGAAAGATGGAAAACTAGTTTTTCGCGATGAGACATTTGGTGATCTGGCTGTAAGGCTGGAGCGCTGGTATGATGTGAAAATTCATTTTGTGGATGAAAATATTCGCAATTATAAGTTTACCGGTGTTTTTGAAAAGGAAACAATCAATCAGGCGATGGATGCGCTAATGCTTTCATCTCAGCAGTCATATAAGCATGAAATAGTATTCAGGGATATTTATCTCAGAAAAAAATAATGTTAGTTATGAACCCAAAATCATAGAGCCATGCCAGCAGGTTGAAAAAAAATGAGGGACGAGCCAGGCCCGTACCCTCAATGTCCCGGAAAATGAAGCAAAGGTTTAGTACCAGTAAACCATGCCTGCATTATCCCCGACTTATCCCCGAGGGGACAAATCATTTGGATTAGAATTAAATGTGAGCAAATTTATGAAAAAAAAGTACCATGAACATCTTGTTATCAAACAATCTGTTCATTATCAAAAAACATGGAGAATAATGAAAACATATCTACTGCTTTTCATCTTAGGTATCACACAGGTGACAGCCGCAGTGTTCTCGCAAAACATCAACATTAACCTCAGTCTCAAAAACACCCCTTTAAAGGAAGCATTTGAGCAGATTGAAAATAAAACAGATTTCAAGTTTTTATACAGATCCGATCTGATAGATATGGATCACCGAACCACATTGGATATCTCAGGCACTGTGAGCATTGATGCCTTGATGGCGCATCTGCTCAAAGGCACAAACGCTCAGTACAGCCTTATCAGCGAAAATTTGATTGTCCTCGCCCCGCAACAGCGACAACTTGTTATGGGAATTGTGCGCGACAGCAGGACACGCGAATCTATTCCGGGCGTGAACGTACTTATCGAAGGCACAATGCTTGGAACCGTCACTGATCTTGAAGGTAAATACAGTCTTGAACTTCCTGAAGGTGCTACAGCTTTGCTTTTTTCGTATGTTGGTTATGAAACAAAAAGAGAAGTAGTTGCTGACCGTGGGATAGTGGATGTATTGTTGAATTCCACTGCCGGAATATTAAACGAGGTGGTTGTGATTGGCTATGGAACACAGCGTAAAAAAGATCTTACCGGTTCAGTATCTGTTGTTTCGACCAAAGATATCGGCTCTGTGCCGGTGGCAAGTGTCAGCGATGCATTACAAGGCAGAGCAGCCGGTGTGCAGGTGATTTCTTCCGGGGTTCCTGGCTCCGATGCAACTTTCAGAATCAGGGGTGTTGGTACAATCAACAACAACAATCCTTTGATCGTTATTGATGGTGTGCCTGTTTCGAGTGGATTGAATCAGCTCAACATGGACGATGTTGAAAGCATTCAGGTGCTCAAAGATGCATCTGCAACTGCTATTTATGGTTCAAGAGGTGCAAATGGTGTGTTGATTGTTACAACCAAACGTGGAAAAAGTACGCAATCAAAAATGGGATTCAATTACTTTTTTGGCTTGCAGCAACCGGCCAAAATGATTGATATGCTCAATGCATCACAGTTTGCAGGCTTACACAATGAAATGATGGAAAATGCCGGACTGGCAACAAATCCGGCTTTTGTCGATCCTTCTTCACTGGGTGTTGGAACCGATTGGCTCGGCGAACTTTTTGATGCTGCCCCAATGCAGAATTACTCCCTTTCTTATTCCGGCAGCAACGAAAAAACAAATTTCTATGTCTCAGGAAATTATTTCAAACAGGAAGGTATCGTTGCCAAAACTGGTTATGAGCGCATTTCGGTGCAGTTTAATACAGACACCAAAATATTCGATGGATTGACTTTCGGCAACAGCCTTACATTGAACCACGATCTGAAAACCAGCGGAAACTACAATATCAGAAACACTATGCTTGCGCTGCCAACGCAGCCTGTTTTCAGAGAAGGCGGAGTGTATTCCGGCCCTGTTGCGCAACCTATATGGGATGGCGATATCACAAATCCGATCGGTTTGGCAAAAAATGTGGATAATTCTACCCACGGATACAACCTGCTGGGTTCAGTTTTTGGTGAATTGCGTCTCATGGAAGACTTGAAATTTAAATCAACTTTCGGTCTGCAAGCCAACTTCTGGAACGACCGCACCTGGGCGCCATCCTACAAATGGGATGCTACCATCAACGAAAATGATTACCTCTACGAAAGGTATAACAAGAATTTTACCTGGGTTTGGGACAATTATTTCACTTACGAAAAAAATGTCGGAAAGCACAGTTTTACAGCAATGGCTGGTACGAGTGCGCAGGAAAACCGTTATAATTTTCTGAACGGTTCAATTCAGGGTTTTTCAAGCCAACTCACACAGCAGATGACCAACGGCAGCATCATGCCAACCATTGATGGAAACACAAGCTCATGGTCATTGCTCTCCTTAATGGGAAGGGCAAACTACTCATTCAACGGGAAGTACATGGCTACAGCAACACTCAGACGTGATGGTTCTTCCCGCTTTGGTGAAGGAAACAAGTGGGGAACATTTCCTTCAGCCAGCATCGCATGGAGGATATCAGAAGAGTCATTTATGGAGTCTTTCGATTTCCTGAGCGATATGAAAGTACGCGCAGGCTACGGAGTCACGGGAAATCAGGAAATCGGAAATTATTCTTTTGCATCTGCACTTCAGACAATTTTGTACAACTTTAACGGACAGATTGTCAATGCAGTTGTGCCTAATGTGATGCCCAATCCAAATGTACAGTGGGAAGAGCAAAAACAAGCCAATATTGGTGTTGATGCCACTTTCTTCAATCATAGAATTGAAGTAGCTGTGGATGCTTATGTGAAGAATACCGAGCAAATGCTTGTCCCAATGAGCGTGCCTGTTTCGACAGGTTATTCTGATGTTTATGTTTCATCAATCAACGCTGGAAAAATGGAAAACAGAGGTTTTGAATTTGCTGTCAATTCTCACAATCTCACTGGTCCTTTAGGCTGGACAACAAATCTGAATTTCTCATTTAACCGTAATAAAGTTGTTGACCTGAACGACACGGTGCCAATGACTAGTGGAAGTATTGGCCTCAATTACAACCTGGCATTGATTCAGGCTGGTTTTCCAATAAATCAGTTTTTTGGATTTGTTACGGATGGCATTTTTCAGTCGCAGGACGAAGTTGACAGACATGCGGTGCAGGTTCCTGGAAATGATCCTTATAACAGAACTTCTGCCGGAGATATTCGCTTCAAAGACATGAACAATGACGGCGTTATCGACGATAAAGACCGTGTTTTTCTCGGCAATCCTAATCCGAAGTTCATGTTTGCGCTTGGCAACACTTTCAATTACAAAAATTTCGATCTGACAATATTTCTGCAAGGTGTTGCAGGCAATAAGATTCTCAATGCCAACCGCATATGGGCCGAAGCCATGTCAGTAGCACAAAATCAGACGGTGAATACACTCGAACGATGGACAGGCCCGGGAACGAGCAACAGCGTTCCGCGTGCTGTGTATAACGACCCCAACAAAAATGCCCGTCCTTCCGACAGATTCGTTGAAGACGGTGATTATCTGCGCCTGAAAAGTCTTGTGTTTGGATATACACTGCCCGAAAGACTGCTGAATCGCTTCCAGATAAGTTCAGTTAGGCTATATGCCTCTGCAATAAATCTTTATACGATTACAAAATACACCGGATTTGATCCTGAAGTTGGTACAAATGGAATAGATAACAGCGTCTATCCTGTTACTGCTACCTACAGCATCGGAGTGAATATTGGACTTTAATTTTAAAAAAGAAAAAGATGAAAACAAGAATTATAACATTCCTTATTATAAGTCTGACGATTCTTTCAGGGTGTAAAAAGGATTTTCTTACAAAATCACCTGAAGACTCTATCAATACAGCAAATTTCTTCAAAACTGAGGCTGATGCTGTGGCTGCCATCAACGGCGCTTATCAACCCCTTCAATGGCCAAAACTTTACAATATGCGCATGTGGACCACTGATATCATGGCCGGCAACAGCATTGTAGGTGCCGGAGGTGGTTCTGACGGACAGGAAACGCAGGACAACGCCAATTTTGTTACGGCAACAGATAATCAGGGCGTACTTGATTTATGGCGAGGTCCCTGGCCTGGAATTCTGCGCACTAACATTATTTTGGAAAATGTACCGGACATGGAGATCTCAGATGCCGTTAAAAACAGGGTGCTTGGTGAGGCTTATTTTCTCAGAGCGCATTATTATTTCATTCTTGTGCGCTTTTTTGGCGATGTGCCTTTGGTGCTTTCACCTGTGAAACCCGGTGATGATTTGCGGCCTTTCCGGACGCCCAAAAATCTTGTTTACGAACAGATTATTGCTGATTTTACCAAAGCTGCAGAATTGCTTCCTCCGAAGGAAAGCTACACCGGTTCAGATATTGGAAGGGCCTCAAAAGGAAGTGCTTATGGTATGCTTGCTAAGGTGCATCTTACTTTGGGCAACTGGCAGCAATCACTTGATTTCTGCATACTTGTCGATGGTTTGGGTTATGCCTTGAACCAAAATTATGCAGATAACTTCAATCCTTTGAAGAAAAATTCCAATGAGTCGCTGTTTGAAATTCAATATGTTGCCAATGCAGGAAACAATTTCTGGTCGAATGAAAATCAGGCATCATGGCTAAGTACTTTCACCGGTCCGAGAGGCGCTGACATGGTGGCCGGCGGTTGGGGATGGAATCAGCCAACGCAGGAGTTTATGAATAAATATGAAGCAGGCGATCTGCGAAAAGATGGAACAGTCTTGTTTGAAGGCTGCCCTTCCTTTGACGGAAAAGCTTATCAGGCATCTTATTCATTGACGGGCTACAATCTGCGTAAATTTCTGGTCTCAAAAGCTATTTCGGCATCCTATGACAACAGCCCGATGAATTTCCCTGTTTTGCGTTATGCTGATGTGCTTTTAATGAAAGCTGAAGCAATGAATGAACTTGGAAATACTTCACAGGCAGAAGCACCACTCAATCTGGTGCGCGCCCGTGCCGGGTTAGCTGCAGTGAGTGGATTGTCGCAAACAGCCTTTAGGGAGAAAGTTTTGAACGAACGCCGCATGGAACTTGCTTTTGAAGGTCAGCGTTGGTTTGATCTGATAAGGGTCAACAACGGACAATACGCAATACAGTTTCTGCATTCAATTGGAAAAACAAATATGTCAGAAAAATATTTGTTGTATCCCATTCCGCAGAAGGAGCGTGATGCCAATCCAAACTTAAGTCAGAATCCAGGTTACTAATCTGCTTAAAGGCTTAATTCTAGAATTAAAATTTTGTCAGATTGTTAAATATCATGATATGAGAACAAAAAATATATTTCAAAAACAAATGACCCGATCATTTCTGAATCTCTGGGTTTCAGGCTTGCTTCTGTTGGTTTTATTGGGTTCCTGCGGAAAAGACGAAGAATACAAAGTTGAACTTGCAGATGAGTTGAAAGTTACTACCTCCGGGGAGAATATAGTGCTTCAGCAGAAATTTGATCAGCAGAACGGACTTACAGTGCGATGGACTACAGGATCAAATAAAGGTACAGGTGCCGCTATTTCCTATCTGCTTCAGATGGACAAAGCAGGAAACAATTTTGCTTCCCCTCAGAATTTCAATCTTGGAAAAGCAGTGTATGAGAAAAGTTTCAGCGTTGCTGAACTAAATCAACGCCTTAATGAGGATTTTGGAGTGGAGCCCGGTGAATCAGTTGCCCTTGAAGTAAGAGTAATTGCAACTGTCCTGACCACCCCCGAAACCACGCAGATCACTGAAATTAAAACAGTTACGATAGCTTCTTATGTGCCTGTTTCAACATCATTGTTTATTATTGGAAGTGCTTCTCCCAATGGTTGGAGTGCTGACGATGCCATTGCTTTGGAACCGCGTGCCAATAGTCCGGGAGTATTCGAATTCAAAGGCGCACTGGGTGCAGGTGAGTTTAAATTTATCACCACGCGCGGACAGTTTTTGCCGTCTTACAATAAGGGCGCCAACAGCACAAGTTTGGTTTATCGCACTGATGATGCACAGCCGGATGATAAATTTGAGATCGTTGAAGGTGCTGTTTATAAAATTGTTGCAGATCTTCTTAATCTCACAATTTCAGTTACGAAATACGATCTGCCGGTTTACGATGCACTTTATATCGTTGGCTCTGCTTCTCCCAATGGCTGGGATATAACCAATTCCATTCAGTTGGAGCAAGATGAAGGCAATCCATTCTTATTCAGGTATATCGGAGTCCTTCATGCAGGCGAGTTCAAATTCCCTGTCAACAGAAATGGTGATTGGGGCCAAGATATGTTTATGCGCGAAACAGATTCTACGATGTACCTGCATCATGGCGGCGATCCGGACGACAATAAATGGACAATTGAAAAGAAAGGTTTTTACGTTTTAACGCTCAATCTTTCAGATTTAAGTATTGATATTCACCGTGAGGAATTGTACATTGTTGGAAGCGCAACGCCGATTGAATGGGACATTACAAATTCGATTCAACTGCTTGAAGACAATGAAGATGGTTGTATTTTTACCTATGAAGGACCGATGGTTGCAGGTGAGTTCAAATTCCCTGTCAACAGGCGGAGCGATTGGGGTCAGGATATGTATATGAGGGTAAGTGATACTGAAATGTATCGTCACAAGGGGGGCGACCCTGACGATAATAAATGGAATATTACCACTGCAGGAAACTATAGAATTGTAGCCAATCTCGAAACTTTGGCTATCAGTATCCAGCAAAGGTAATGGGGTTAGTGAGTTCAATGTGGTTAAGGGTTGCCTTAATGAAAGGCAACCCTTTTTCAATTAATTTTACAAAATTGTATTTCGAACTATGCGTGTTTTAAAACCATTTATTCTTTTGTTTTTGTTCATCACCCTTTTTGCCTGCAAAAAAGATGATCCAAAAGAAATTGTGCCCCCGGGAACATTGTTCAACGGTCATAATATTTTGACCAACAAAGCTGCTTACCAACCCGGTGAAACGGTTGTTTTTAAAGCATTGAAAAATATTCCTGAAGGTGCAAAAATAAGATACCGCCATCTGAATCAAGTGCTTGAAGAAAACGCTGTCAGTGGCTCTGAATGGCAATGGACACCACCATCAACGGATTTTAAAGGCTATCTGGCTGAAATTTTTGTTGTTGAAAATCAGGTAGATGTGGTCTTGGCGAGTATTGCCTTTGATGTTTCATCCGAATGGACAAAATTTCCGCGTTATGGCTTCCTGTCGAAATTTCCGGAAATGACTTCACAGTCGGTTTCAAATATCCTTGATAATCTTTTGCGGCATCGCATCAATGGAATTCAGTTTTACGACTGGCATTTTGATCATCACAAACCCCTTGCAGGCGAGGTGTATCAACCAGCAGCAGTCTGGAAGGATATCGCCAACCGCGATAATTATTTTTCCACCGTAAAAGCATATATTTCCGGAGCAAGGTCAAGGGGCATTAAATCAATGTCTTATAACCTTGCCTATGGCGCCTTGAATTCAGCTGCAGCAGATGGCGTTTCAGAAGAATGGTATCTGTTTAAAAATTCCAATCACACGAATAAAGATTTTCATCCGCTTCCTGCACCAATGTTTCGGAGCAATATCTATTTGACCGACCCCTCTAATGTGGATTGGCAGAATTATCTTGCCGGACGAAATAATGATGTTTATCAGGTGCTGGATTTTGACGGATTTCATATTGATCAGCTTGGAAACAGAAATCAAAATCTCTACAATTACAACGGGCAAGTTGTTGATTTACCTCCAGCATTTAACAGTTTTGTCCATGCAATGAAAAATGCAGCACCTTCTAAGTATCATGTAATGAATGCAGTGAATCAATATGCCCAACAGCAGATTGCAACTTCACCCGTTGATTTTCTTTACTCTGAAGTGTGGAATCCAAACAATAGTTTTCAGCAACTGGCACAAATTATTTCTGACAATGATGCTTTTTCGGCTAACACAAAAAACTCTGTTTTGGCCGCCTATATGAACTACGACCTTGCTTCGGGACAGGGCTTTTTTAATACGCCCGGCGTACTTCTTACCAATGCTGTCATACTTTCTTTTGGAGGAAGCCACCTCGAATTGGGTGAGCATATGCTTGGAAAAGAATACTTTCCAAACAATAATCTGCAGATGAGAGGTGACCTGCGCGATGCAATGGTTGCTTATTATGATTTTCAGACGGCTTATCAAAACATTCTCAGAGATGGTGGTGAAATGAATCATCTTTCTGTTCAATGTACCGATAATAAATTTCAGGTGTCAGCATGGCCTCCGCAGTCGGGCAAAGTTGCTGCTTTTGGCCGTTTGCTGAACGATAAGCAGGTCATTCATCTGATCAATTTCGGTTCTGCAACATCCATGCTTTGGCGCGATAACAATGGCACACAGCCATATCCGCAGCGGTATAATGATATTGCACTTAATATTTCTTCAGAAAGTGCTGTAAAAAGCATTTGGTTTGCTTCGCCCGACCATAGGCATGGCGTCCCCGTACCACTTGAATTTACCCAAAGTGGTGAAACAGTATCCGTTAGAATTCCTGAATTGTATTTCTGGGATATGATTGTTTTGGAGTATTAGTCTGATCAACGCTTTATAAGGCTGGAATTTTATGCTGTTCTAAGCGGTTTACATCTTATTATTATGAATTAAGAAGCT
Source organism: Bacteroidales bacterium (assembly GCA_030683155.1). Lineage (GTDB taxonomy): Bacteria > Bacteroidota > Bacteroidia > Bacteroidales > F082 > JALNZU01. The sequence continues at coordinate 40,186 of JAUXMV010000108.1, read as the reverse complement.
GAATTGCCCTTTTAGTTTAATTCCTTTTCAAAATCAAACAAAGAAATCAAAGAGATGAAAAATAAATATTTGTTAGCCCTAACAATCACTTTTCTACTATTTTACACTTCATTTGCACAGGAATCTGAAAAGAGAATTCTTCAATCCTGTGAGTCAGTTGAGGTGGAAGGTCACAAAGCTGTTTTTAAGTGCAACGACAGCATTCAGGTTATGCTTCAGCAATTGAGTCCGGGCATCATCAGTGTATGGATGGAAAATGGACCGTTTCAACGAAATAACAAATCCTTTGCTGTTTTGAGCGAAGACATTGACAATCCCCAAAAGCTAAATCTTGCCGAGCTTACAGGCAGTTATGAGATTTACACAGGCGAACTGATCATCAGAATCATCAAATCGCCATTTCAGATCAGATTCTACGACAAATACCAGAAGTTACTGCTTGAAACACTTGCCGAGGGTTTTGTCAGCGAAAGCGAAAGCAAGCAGGTTTCGATGACCCTCAGACCGGATGAAGCAATTTTCGGTCTTGGCGAAAAGGGTGGAAGCCTCAACCGCCGCGGAAAAAGCTTCCTGATGTGGAACAGCGACAAACCATGTTATGCGCCCGATGAAGATCCGCTTTATAAAAGTATTCCGTTCTTTATGAGCAATTTTGGCTATGGAATCTTTTTTGATAATACCTATAAGAGTCACTTTGATTTTGGCGAAAAACAGCCTGACCGCATTAGTTTTGGTGCTCCAGATGGCGAGATGTATTTCTATTTCATTTTTGGACCTTCCTACAAACAAATCATTGGTCGTTATACAGTGCTGACAGGTAAACCTATCATGCCTCCCGACTGGGCTTTTGGCTTCTCGCAAAGCAGGGGTTTGTACACCAAAGAAATGCAGGCCAGAGAAGTAGCCAATGAGTTCAGGAAAAGAAAAATTCCTTGCGATATCATCTATCAGGATATCGGATGGACAGAATTCCTGCAGGATTTCGAATGGCGCAAAAATAACTATCAGAATCCGGCTGCCATGCTTAAAGACCTCGGTGATCAAGGCTTTAAAATGATTGTTTCGCAAGATCCTGTAATCTCACAGGCAAATGTAAAGCAGTGGAATGAAGCCGATTCGCTTGGATTTTTTACCAAAGATATAAGAACGAAGAAATCATACGACATGCCCTGGCCCTGGGGGGGAAATTGTGGCATCGTAGATTTTACACTCCCCGAAGTTGCTGATTGGTGGGGCGATTATCAGCAAAAACCTGTTTCTATTGGTGTCAAAGGTTTCTGGACGGATATGGGTGAGCCTGCATGGAGCAATGAAGAGGATGTTGATCGCCTGTTCATGAAGCATCATTTGGGTATGCATGATGAAATCCATAATGTTTATGGCCTGACCTGGGACAAAGTTGTCACAGAGCAATTCGAAAAACACAATCCAAACCAGCGTGTTTTTCAGATGACCCGCTCAGCCTATGCCGGCTTACAGCGCTATACTTTTGGCTGGTCCGGCGATGCAGGCAACGGTCACAACGTCAATGATGGATGGAGCAGTCTTGCCGGACAGATTCCGATGGCGCTTTCGGCCGGAATGGGACTTATTCCTTTCTGGGCAACTGACATTTCCGGCTACTGTGGCGATATTCATGATTACGCCGCTTTCTCTGAATTATACATCAGATGGATGCAGTTTGGCTTGTTCAACCCCTTGAGCAGAGCACATCATGAAGGCGATAATGCCGTTGAACCATGGGTTTTTGGTCCGGAAACGGAAGCGATCGTCAAAAAAAACATAGAACTCAAATATCGGTTGCATCCGTATTTTTACAGCTATGCCCGCGAGGCGCGGGAAAGCGGCCTTCCATTGATGAGAGCGATGCTGATTGAGTTTCCCGATGATAAAGAAGCCGTCAAAGCTGAGTATCAGTTTATGCTTGGTGCCGAAATGCTTGTTGCGCCTGTTGTTGAAGAAAATGCAACATCCAAGGATGTGTATCTGCCACAAGGAGAATGGATTGACTATCACAATAAACAAAATGTATTCAAAGGAAAACGCTGGATTGAAATTGAAACGCAGTTGGAACAAATACCGGTTTTTATAAAAAAGGGCGCAATCATTCCAACAATGCCTGTGATGCAATATATTGGCGAAAAGAAGGGCTATCCGATTATTTTTGAAGTATTTACTCCTACTGAAGGTCGCACTTCATCTTTCGTTTTTTACGAAGATGATGGCACAACAAATGATTACAAATCTGATGTTTTCAGAAAGACAGAAATCAGTGCTAAAAATTTGAAATCTTTTGTAAACATAAGCATAGACAGTTACTACAACAATGGTTTTTTAAAGACACCTGACAGAAATTTTGTGCTTAAAACCTATATTCCTGCCAAACCAAAAACCGTATCTTTGAACGGGGAGAAGCTGAAAAGCCGAAATAGCCTTAAAGCCGAAAGTTTTGTAAATGAAATACATAACAAGGCATTCTGGACATGGGATGAAAAAGAAAAAGTCTGTGTGATCGTTTTGAAAGATGATTTGCTAAAACAAGAAATAACGATAAATCAATAATAACATGAAAATAAGCCACCTAATTCCGATGATTTTGCTGCTATTCTTTGCTTCCTGTCAACAAGACAAGGTGCTTTATCAATCAGAGAAATTTACTGTTTATGCTGACAGGGTAGAGCAGGGGCCTTACACTGCAAAAGTGGTTTCAGAAAACGAAATCGTATCCAATTACCAAAGCCCGGTCAATGCTTTTTTGAATGCCACATTTGGTTTCAAGTTCAGCATCAACAGCCGCGACAATGAAATGCTTCCCGGCAAGGATCACCTAATCACCCTCCGGCCTGAAAACGGACTAAGTGTCTCTCCGCTGATTCGTTTTGGCGAGCAATCCATTGATACCATTGACATTGAAGGCTATATTCCGGTGAATACAATCTGGAAAATCAGACTTGATATGCGCCATGTGTTTGAAGCTTTTGAAACCGATGGTTATTTCACTTTCTTTAATGGCGACCGATTGTATAAGGAAGATTTCAAAGGTGTTTTCATTGCCGGCGGAACGAGTGCCTTGTCATGGGACTTTGAAAATCTGCTGAACAATGATGGCTATAAACTAAAAGATCCTGATGGAGATGGCATCTTTGAGCTAGAAATCAACATGAATCCCGACGGTGTTAAAGTCGCTGATAGAACATGGAAACTGTCGCAGGATATTTCCGGATTTCCACAATATACTTCTGATCAATCACTTATAGACGCACTTTACCGCATGTCAATTGATGAGATGCTGTTGAATATCCGTCCCGATGGCGCATTTATGGCCGGAAAAGAGTGGGGGGGCGTCTGGACGCGCGACATCAGTTATGCCATTCATCTGGCTTTTGCGGCCATGCATCCTGAAGCCTCAAAGGCAAGTCTGATGCACAAAGTGAAAAACAAGCGGATCATTCAGGATACCGGTACCGGCGGGTCGTGGCCTGCTTCGACCGACCGCACCGTTTGGGCCATTGCAGCCTGGGAAGTATATCTTGTTACCGGTGATCAAAACTGGCTCGAAGAGGCATTTGAGATTTTGCAAAACACGTGGAATGATGATTTAAAAGTGGCCTTTAATGACAAGACAGGTTTATATTTTGGCGAGTCTTCCTTCCTCGACTGGCGCGAACAAACCTATCCGAAATGGATGCTTCCGGTGGATATTTATATGTCACAAAATCTTGGAACCAATGCCGCACATTATCAGATGAACCGCATTCTGGCCATGATGGCAAAGCAACTCAATCAGCCTTATGAAGCCTATGAGTCAATGGCCTCGAGGGTGAAAAATGGCATGAACGATCAGCTTTGGATGCCTGAAAAAGGCTATTACGCGCAATATATCTATGGCAGAAACCACATGATCGTTTCTCCAAGAGCGGAAGCACTTGGTGAGGCTTTGTCCATACTTTTTGATATTCCGGATGCTGAAAGACAGCAGAAAATTGTTGCATCAACCCCTGTTTCGGAATTTGGAATTCCTTCAATATGGCCGCAGATTCCGGGCATTCAACCCTATCACAACAATGGAATCTGGCCTTTTGTGCAGGGCTATTGGATCCTCGCAGCTGCAAAAACAAAGAATGAAGCCGCTGTAATTCAAAGTATCGCTTCCATCTACAGACAAGCTGCTCTCTTTGCAACGAATAAAGAGAATTTCGTAGCCACCACTGGCGATTATAAAGGAACGGCCATCAATTCCGATCGTCAGTTGTGGAGTGTGGCTGCCAACATTTCATTGGTTTTAAAGGTTTATTTTGGCATGGATTATCAGGTTGACGGGCTTCATTTTAAGCCTTTTATACCTGAAACGCTTCATGGAAACAAATCGCTGAAGGCTTTCCCGTATCGCAATGCTACGCTTGATATTGAAGTTGTTGGCACAGGCCATGAGGTGCTTTCTTTCGAGCTTGACGGAGAAAAAACTGATCGTCACTTCATTCCTGCCGAACTCACAGGTCATCACAAACTGATCATCAAAATGGGTGGAAGCAGGATGCAACATTCTTTCAACAAAACTGAAGTACCCTTCTCTGCCCTTGCGCCTGCATGCGAAATTGTTAACGAAACACTCATTATTTCGCATCCGGATGAAAATGCTGAATTTGTTGTTTATCGCAATGGCGTTGAACTTACAAGAACATCTCAGCGTGAATTAAGTCTCGGTCCGGTTGCGGCTTTTGAGGAATACATGGTGACGGCTTTGAACAGCGACAAGCTTGAATCATTTTCCTGTGAACCTCTTTTGCGATTTCCAAAAAATGCTTTGATAGAAATTCAGGCAGAAGATTTTGCTCCTTCGTCAGCTTTGCCCTACAGAGGCTTCACTGGCAAGGGCTTTGCAGCCTTCACCAAAACCGAAAATACACGTTTCAGCTTTACTGTAAATGTTGATGAAACAGCCATTTATGCCATTTCTTTCAGGTATTCCAATGGCTCAGGACCTGTGAATACAGACAATAAATGTGGCATCCGTACACTTTTTGCCAATTCGGAAAGCGTTGGTGCGGTAGTCTTGCCTCAGCGCGGAATCGATGAATGGTCAAACTGGGGCTACAGCAATATGTTGAATGTGCCACTGCAAAAAGGACGAAACAATCTTTCGCTTGATTTCATATCCCCCGAAAATGAAAATATGAATTTCGATGTGAACACCTTTATGCTCGATGCCGTAAGATTGATTAAAATTGTTGATTAAGAGGGGTTTGGGAATGTGATATCCAAAGGATTTCTTTTGTTAATTCTGAATCGATATCTCTTTGTGACAGAGCTGTTGCACAGAGTGCCACAAAGGAGGCACAGAGTGACACAAAGTTTTTGGTTATATGTTTTGATGTAGTGGAATTCAGAGGCTATTGCACAGAGGCACAGAGTTACACAAAGAATTTATTCTTAAAAACGTATGACCTCTTTGAGGTAAGCACGAATGGTATTATTCAAGAAAGTATGTCTGCAAATATTTTTGTGGCAGGCTTTTTTGTTTATTCCCGTTTTTTTTAAGAAACATTTAATTTTTCTCATTTTTCCCTTGACAAAAGATTACGAATATTGTAATATTGTACTTTATTCGTAATATGTAGACTAATCATGTATAAAGATGACTAAAAAGCAACAAGCAATCCTGCAATCCGGCCGTGAGCTTTTCTGGAAATACGGTTTTCGAAGGGTTTCGGTTGAAGAAATCTGCAAAGCTGCCGGCATCAGTAAAATGACTTTCTACAGATACTACCCTGATAAAACCACATTGGCAAAGGCTGTTTACGATGCAGAAATTGAAAAGGGACTGCTTCAATTTAAGGTGATCATGGCTGCCGACACAACAGCAGCGGTAAAGATGGAGAATTTGCTAAAGATAAAATCTGAGTCGGTCGATGACATTAGTAAGGAATTTTTGAATGATTTTTATGCAGATGAAACCTACGGATTGAAACAGTATATTGCTGAAAAGACGGCTTCATTATGGGAGGAAATCATCAACGATTATAAGGCAGCTCAGGAAAAAGGCGTTTTTCGCAAGGATTTTAAGCCGGAAGTCTTTCTTTATCTTTCTCAGAAACTCGCCGATTTGCTCAACGATGCCTATCTCATGCAGCTTTGCGGAGGCCCTCAGGAGGTCGTTATGGAAATGACCAAGTTGTTTGCATATGGTATTTCACCCTACGCTTCAAAGGAATAGAATGATGTCTGTCTATCTAAAAACGATATTATTAGTGATCTTTCTGACGTTTCAAATCACTTGCAGTGCACAGGAAGAAAAGTCGCTTTCTTTTGCCGGACAGGCTTCGGCATGGGCCGGATTGAACGATGAGAAGCTGGTATGGACAGGCGTCCGTTATATCCCTCAACTGAATTACAAAATCCAAAAGAAGAAAAATCTATTCGACTTTGAAGCATCGGCCAACATCAATGGGGCTTTGAATTTTTTCAATTTCGACTCAGTTTCAGCCGATGCCAACCTGAAGCCTTATCGCTTTTGGGCGCGGTATTCGGGCGATCAGCTTGAGCTAAGATTAGGACTGCAAAAAATCAATTTTGGTTCCGCTTCCATGTTGCGCCCCTTGATGTGGTTTGACAAGGTTGATCCACGCGACCCTCTGCAATTGACTGATGGCGTGTGGGGTTTGCTCGGGCGCTACTATTTTCTCAACAATGCCAACCTGTGGCTTTGGGTGCTTTATCCTTCCGACAAACCAAAAACCTGGGAGCTGATCAAATCAAACGGCAGTTTTCCTGAGTTTGGAGGTCGTTTTCAACAGCCTTTGAAACGGGGTGAAATCGCAATATCCTATCATCATCGTGTTGCCGACAGTCGTGAAAATGCCTTTGAGCTTCCTGTCTTTGATGAAATTACCGAAAACAGAATTGGTCTTGACGGGAAATGGGATCTTGGCGTCGGTCTTTGGTTTGAAGCTGCCTACATCCACAAAAACAAAGACATGAATCTTGTTACAAATCAATTGCTTGCAAATATTGGCGCTGATTACACCTTTGGTCTTGGAAACGGCCTGCATGTCATGGTCGAACAATTGGCTGTCACAACCGGCGAAAAACGTATTGATCTCACCAACGGCCTGGCTTTTTCAGGCTTGACGATTTCCTATCCATTCAGCATGTTCGACAATCTGAATGCCATTATCTACTATGATTGGTCGGGCAATAACACCTATAATTTTATCAGTTTTCAACGAAAATTCAGCAAAGTCGATCTGCATCTGATGGGTTGGTGGAATCCAAAACAATATCTGATCCCCAATCAGGCTGAGTCAGGAAGCATGTTTGCAGGCAAAGGAATTCAAATAATGTTTGTTTATAACCACTGAAAAAATTGTAAGAGACACAAGAAAATTGAATAGAAATACAGTTGCATGACATTAACAAAAACGTAATATTCATATGAAAAAACTATTATTTATTGTTCCATTGATGCTGCTTTTTAGTACGGGAGTTAAGAAAACCGAAATAATCAATTCTACAAAATCAAACATAAGGGTTTATGTAAATGGTAAACAAACAGATTGGAGAATAACTCCTGAAATAAAACCTGACCGATTAAAAGTTTATTGTGCGAATGAAAGGAATGAAGTTGTATTTCAAACAGATACAGACACAATTTCATTTTTTGTTGGCAACAACGATACGATCAGATTTAAAATTATTCTTAGCTCCAAAGATACAGCCTATACAGAAATTGTTGGAATAAAGAACCTGCCGAATAAAATAACAGATCAAGAAAAGCTCTATTGGATTAGTCAAATATGGTCTGAAACAAAATATAATTTTGTAAATATGGATCTACTGACGTTTGATCTGGACAGCCTATATAAAACACTAATTCCAGAAGTGCTGGCAACAACAAATGATTATGAGTATTATCAATTATTGACCAGATTTCTTGCAACATTGAAGGACGGGCATACACAAGTTTTTGATGGTGGACAATTCTTTGCTTATACAGACTATATCCCAATAGCATTGCAGGATTTTAATAAAAAGATATATATAACCCATGTAAGAAAAAATGCTAATCTTGACTCAACATGGATTGGGGCAGAATTAATTGAAATAGATGACATTCCAATTGATAAGTATTTAAAAAACATGGTATTCCCTTATATTTCAGCATCAACAGAACAACATTTGTGGATGCAATCAGTAATTAGAATCCAAGGTGGCTTAAAGGAACAAATGTTTAATGGAACAATTAGAAGAGTAGATGGATCAACGGAAAAAATTGTTTTGAAAAGAAATGGAGAAGCTACAAGAACTCCAAATGATGAATATTGGGGTGTGTCTCGCGGCTATGCAAGAAATTTAGTTGATTTGGAATGGGCAGAAAATAATATTGCAATAATTGGTTTTAATCGGTTTTGGCCAGAAGAAGAGGCTATTAAACAATTTGACGAGATTGCAAAAAAGATAGAAAATGCAAAAGGGGTCATAATAGACCTGCGTAAAAATGGAGGAGGATCAACTGAAGTTGCATGGCATCTTCAAAAATACTTAACGAAAGGGGATAGCTTTCTAAATTATGCTTGGGAAACAAGAATTGGTGATGGAGTGCGGAAAGCAAATGGAAATTGGAAAGAAGAATATAAAGATTACTTTTTAAATAAAGCATTGCGTTTCGAGAAACCATTGATGGTATCTGTTACTGACTCTATAAAAAGGATAGAATGTCCTACAGTAATATTAATTAGTCGCTTTACTTTTTCAGCAGCAGAGGATTTTCTGGTTAATATTTATGAAGTACCCAACAGGCCAAAATTAATTGGGGAAGAAACAGGTGGTTCAACAGGTTCTCCGTTGGTTGTATCTGAATTACCTGGTGGAGGATATGCCAGAATTTGTACAAGACGTATTTGCTATCCAATAAGTGAAAAAAGATTTGTAAACAGTGGAGTGAAGCCTGACATAGAAGTTAAGCCAACGATTGATGATTATTTAAGTGAAAGAGATGTGGTTCTTAAAAGAGCAATTGACGAAATTAATGAAGCTATAAATCAATAAATAATGGTCATTGGGCAAGATTAAACCAAACTTGAAAATACGTACATTATATGAATTATTTAGCAGCTTGACAGATAGTATTTAAAATGCCCAACAATCCATCTTTTAAGTGATCAAAAACACCAAAATATTTTCAAACCTGAAACTAAAAATAAAAAAATTCAAAGCATGGAAAATCAATCCATCATCACCATCGAAAACCTTGTGAAACGCTTTCCTATGGGAAAAGATAGTTTCACGGCACTCAAAAACATCAACCTGAAGTTTGGAACAGGAGAGTTTACCGGCCTCATTGGCCCGAGCGGATCGGGGAAAACGACCTTGCTGAATATTCTGGGTTCGCTCGATGTGCCGACTGAGGGAAAAGCTTATGTATTGGGCAAATCCATTGGATCATTAACGACAAAAGAGGCCGCCCATCTCCGCAAAGAAAGTCTTGGTTTCATTTTTCAAAGCTACAATTTGCTGCAAGTGCATACTGTTTTTGAAAATGTTGAATTTCCACTCCTTTTGCTTAAGTACGCCAAATCTGTGCGGCATAAAATGGTGATGGATGCCCTGGAATGGGTTGGTCTCACCGAAAAAGTTCATTCAAAACCACCTCAACTGTCAGGTGGCGAATGCCAACGTGTGGCGATTGCACGTGCCATGGTGAAAAAACCTTCGCTTGTGCTGGCTGACGAACCTACGGCCAATCTGGATGCTGCCAATTCGCATCATATTCTGAAAACAATGGAAACACTTAACAGAGAGCTCAATACGACTTTTATTTTTGCAACGCACGATGAAAAAGTAATCAGCTATCTGCGAAGAAAAATTTACCTGCTCGACGGCAGGGTTGACAAGGACGAAATAATCAGGATCAACCAAAACGAAAGATCATGAAACTAGCATTAAAACTGGCTTATCGCAATCTCATCGGTGCAGGGCTTCGAACCTGGCTCAATGTGATCGTGCTTTCGTTCTCGTTTGTTGTCATTATCTGGCTCAAAGGCATCATGTCAGGCTGGGATTATCAGGCCAAGACAGATATGACCAACTGGGAAATCGGTGGCGGTCAATACTGGCATGAAAACTACGATCCCTTGGATCCGTTCACCCTGCTCGACAGTCATGCGCCAATACCGGCAGCGCTTCAGTCAGAAATAAATTCCGGAGATGTCGTGCCGCTGCTCATCGCACAGGGAACCATTTTTCCGGAAGGAAGGATGCAGTCTGTGGTCATAAAAGGTATAAATCCCGAGCAGACCATTTTCAGGATTCCAACACAAAAACTTGATACGTCAACGGATGCCATTCCTGCCATTATTGGAGCCATCATGGCAAAAAATAGCAGGTTGCAGACCGGCGATGTTGTGACCTTACGCTGGCGCGATACGAACGGCACTTTCGATGCAGCTGACATTGTGATCGTAGAAATATTTTCGTCAAACGTACCTGCGATAGAACAATCTCAGCTTTATATAGCATTGGATAAACTGCAGGAAATGATGATTTTAGCTGACGAGGTTACCACCCTGACATTTCGTGAAAGCAAAGAAAGCAGGCCTGAGATTGACGGCTGGACATTGAAAACAAAATCCATGCTAACGAGGCAGGTGGATGAAATGATCAAAACCAAATCAGCCGGACAGACGATACTTTTTGTCATTTTACTTCTGCTTGCAATGCTGGCCATCTTCGATACACAGGTGTTGTCAATTTTCCGCAGACAGAAAGAAATCGGAACCTATATTGCTTTGGGTTACACACGCCAGCAGGTGGTCGGACTTTTCACGGTTGAAGGAACGATGCACGCCGTTTTAGCGGCCATTGTATCAATGGTTTATGGTATGCCATTTCTAATTTGGCAAGCAAAAGTTGGCTGGACCATGCCCATCGATGCGAGCGAATTTGGCATGGCCATCGCACAGACACTCTATCCGGTTTACAGTCTCGGGCTAGTCGTTTCGACAGTGGTTGTAGTAACTTTAACCACTGCAGTCGTGAGTTACCTGCCTGCACGCAAAATTGCCAAAATGAATCCAACTGAAGCTTTAAGGGGGAAATTACAATGATACTATTTTTGATAAAAGGTCTTTGGCGCGACAGAAGCCGCAGTCTGATGCCTGTGCTTGTGGTTGCTATCGGGGTGATGCTAACGGTTTGGATGCATGCCTATATCACTGGATTTATGGGTGATACGATCGAAATGAATGCAAAATTCAGCAACGGTCATGTGAAAGTGATGTCGAAAGCTTATGCCGAAAATATGGATTTGTTGCCCATTGACCTTGCTTTGACCGATGTGAGCAAGCTGCAGGCAACGCTAAAAATGAACAATCCGGATATGGAATGGGCTGCACGCATTCAGTTTGGCGGCCTGATCGATGTGCCGGACGAAAAGGGCGAAACACGATCACAAGGCCCGTCCATAGGTTTTGGAATCGATTTATTGTCTCCCGGCTCAAAGGAAGCTGAACGGATGAACATAACAAATTCAATCGTCAGAGGAAAATTGCCGGCTCAGGCGGGTGAAGTCCTTCTTAGTGAACATTTTGCCCGGAAGCTTGAAGCAGAAATTGGAGAGGCTGTCACACTGATCAGTACGGATATGAACGGCAGCATGATTATGTACAACTTCATTGTGTCGGGAACAGTTTCTTTTGGTGTCGAAATCATGGACAGAGGTTCGGTTATCGCTGATATTGAAGACGTTCGTATGGCACTTAACATGCATGATGCTGCCGGCGAAATTTTAGGTTTCTTCGGTGAAGGCTTCTATGAGAATGGACGTGCCATGCAGATGGCAGATGCCTTCAATGCAGCTAATACGCAATCGGAGGATGAATTTTCGCCAGTGATGAAAAGTCTGAGTCAGCAGGGTTCTATGGGTCAGTATGTGATGATGGCTGAAGTGTGGTCGCTCTATATCTCGCTGATTTTTGTTTTTGCCATGTCACTCGTACTCTGGAACGCCGGTCTGTTGGGCGGTTTGCGGCGCTACGGAGAAATTGGAATCCGGCTCGCTATGGGCGAAGAAAAAGGCCATGTTTACAGAAGCATGATTTATGAATCCGTTTTTATCGGCATTGCCGGGTCCATCGTTGGAACAGCCCTTGGATTGTTTTTGGCATGGCTTATACAAACCTATGGCATCGACATCTCCGGAATGATGGAGGGCGCTTCGATGATGATGCCGACTGTCATCAGGGCCAGGATTACGCCGGTTGATTTTTATATTGGCTTTATTCCCGGACTTATTTCTACTGTGATAGGCACTATGCTTTCAGGCATAGGCATATACAAAAGACAAACAGCAAGATTGTTCAAAGAACTCGAAGCATGAGAATAGAAGTCTGGAGGTCTGAAGGTCTGAATGTCGGAAAGTCAGAGGTCTGAAATTAGAAAATGAAATTAGAAATCTATATGAAAACAATACTCTCTAAAATAAACCTGGTAACAGTACTAATCCTGTTTAGCCTCTCGGTGAGCGCACAGGATGCCAATAAGATTATCGAAAAAGTCGATGCCAATATGTCGTCCGACAACAGAATTTTTGAATCTGAAATGACCATCCATGGCATGCGAGGCAGTCGCACCATTACTTCAAGAAGTCATTCCGAAGGGACAAATAAGTCGTTTACCGAATACCTTTCACCGGCTTCGGAGAAAGGGACTAAAATGCTGAAACTCGAAAATCAGCTGTGGATTTATTCACCTGCCACGGACAGGACGATTCAGATTTCAGGCCATATGCTCCGGCAGTCTGTCATGGGCAGCGACCTTTCCTACGAAGACATGATGGACGACCGCAAGCTGACGGATGTGTATGTGGCCACGGTAGCAGGGGAGGAGACGATCGATGGGAGAAGGGCATTTTTGCTTGAACTTACAGCCAAAGTGGAGGATGTGTCGTACCACTCACAAAAAATGTGGGTTGACAGCGAACGCTTTGTGCCATTGAAACAGGAACTGTATGCCAAGAGCGGCAAGCTGCTGAAACAGATGGAAATGAAAGACGTGATTCAGGTTCAGGGCAGATGGTTTCCTTCAACGGTCGTCTATAAAGACATGCTGAAACAAGGCGATGGAACCGAATTCAAAATCACCAAAATTCAATTCGATCAGGAAATTCCGGCCTATATTTTTACGAAAGCGGTGTTGAAGCAGTAGAGGAGGTTTGGGTTTTTGAGGGGCTTTTGGCGTTTAGTGGCTCTTGGCTCTTGGCTTTTGGCGATTGGTAAACCCGGGGCTTTTAATACCAAATAAACATGTCTTCTAGCCGGCCAACAGCCAACAGCTAAAAGCCAGAAAAGACAAGACGTGATTCCCTTCAGAATGCCACGGTGCAGGAAACCGAAAAATCCTGTTGAATAAATATTTCAACAGGATTTTTCAATAAATCAGACATTGATTCAATGCTATCAATCAATGCTATTCATCATACCTGAATTTCGTGCCGTTCAGCAAATAATAGGATTCGTAAATTACAAGCGTTTCAGCTTCACAGATGTCCAATTCAAACGTATAAGCAATTTCTTCTTCTCCTTCAACATCTCTGGTTATTGTAATAACCACCTCACAATCATATCCTTCAGGATAGGTAATATCAGCTGAGGTACTCACTTCCAACAAATCTTCCGGTAAAAGATCTCCGCTGGTACCACTTGTGTAAAGACCATAAAGATCTTCACTCGTTTTGTTTGTGATTGTAATAGTTGTTTGTGAAAAAGATAAAAGTGCTACAAAAAGCACCAGAATCGTAGATAAACCAATTTTTTTCATGTTGTAAATTTATTAAATGGGCGGCAAACGTAATCAATTCAACAATATCAAATCATTTTTTATTTTTTATTTTGAAATAAGGAAAATAACTTGCTGACATTGCCGGACGTCTTGAAATAATGGTAATCGAAGAGATGCGCCAGCTATTCTTCATTCATCACTCTTCATTTTTCACTAAAAACCATGCCAGCCCTCACGCAGTCTGGGCAATAAAAAATTATTTCACATTTTTAAAAGCTTTTTTTCCTGCAAACACAGCTGTTTTTCCTAATTCGTTTTCAATTCGCATCAGTTGATTAAATTTTTCAATCCGTTCGCCTCGGCAACCGCTTCCAGCTTTCAGATGCCCTGCATTTACAGCAACAGTGAGGTCTGCTATAAAACTGTCAATTGTTTCTCCACTTCGGTGAGAAACAAAACAGTTGTATGAATTCTTATATGCCAGTTCAATGGTCTCCAGCGTTTCTGTGACAGTTCCAATTTGGTTAAGTTTGATAAGAATGGAATTTGCTACACCTCTTGAAATTCCCTCCGCCAAAATAGCTTTGTTGGTGCAAAACAGGTCGTCTCCTACAATTTCTATTTTACTTCCAAGCGTTTGAGTAAGATTCTTCCATCCGTCCCAATCATTTTCTGCCAGTCCATCTTCCAGTAATACAATTGGATATTGATTTACCCAGCTTTCCCAAAGTTTAACCATTTCATCGCTTGACATAAATTTGCCGGAACTTTTAAACATTTTGTATTTTCCATCTTCCCAAAGTTCACTGGCAGCAGGGTCGAGGCAAATACTAATTTCATCACCCGGCTTATATCCTGCTTTGGTAATGGCTTCGAGGATAACTTCCACAGCTTCTTCATTCGATTTTAGGTTAGGCGCAAAACCACCTTCATCACCAACTCCAGTGCTGTAGCCTTTGGCGTTGAGTACACCTTTAAGTGCATGAAATACTTCTTCGCCCATTCGAATTGATTCGGAAAACGAAGTTGTTCCGTGTGGGGCAATCATAAATTCTTGAAAATCTACATTGTTGTCAGCGTGTTTTCCACCATTGATAACATTCATGCAAGGCACCGGCAATAAATGCGCATTGTTTCCACCTAGATATTGGTAAAGTGGTATTCCTGTGCTTATTGCTTTGGCTCGGGCATATGCCATAGATACTCCAAGAATAGCATTTGCACCCAATTTCGATTTGTTCGGTGTGCCATCGAGTTCAATCATCAGCAAATCTAACGCTCGCTGGCTACCAACACATTTTCCTGTCAGTTCTTTAGCAATGGTTACATTTACATTTTCAACGGCTTTTAATACACCTTTTCCGCCGTAGCGTTTTTTGTCTCCATCACGCAATTCGCAGGCTTCGCGCTCACCGGTTGATGCACCACTAGGAACCATAGCCCTTGCTTGAATGCCATTTTCTAAACTTAAATTCACTTCAATTGTAGGGTTGCCCCTCGAATCGAGAATTTCAATAGCTTTTACTTTTTCGATTTTCATACTTAAATTTTTTAAAGGTCAAATATTTTCTTTTTACCTGATTTATATAACAATACATTTACTTGTTGAGTAGTGACCAAACATCCATAATGCATAGATTCTAATATTGGACGAATGGTTTCGAAAAATGCCATGATTTTTTCTTCCTCGTCAACGATTTGAATAAGGGTCGGTATTTTTTCGGTTACCTCCCAAAATTTATAAGAATGGATTATTGAACTGGCTCCATAGCCTAACATGCCTTTTAACACGGTTGCTCCGGCAAGTCCCGCTTTTTGTGCTTTAAATACTATGTCTTCATATAATACTTTAGTATCAGCCTTATCGGTAGAACTAATAAAAATTCGCAATAAAATTGCAGTAGTATTACTTTGCATATCAAAAAAGTTTAATCAGTGTTCGTCCAATAAAAACAGCACTCAACCCTAGAAAAAAGCTTAAAGTGGGATAAACAGTAAAACGAAGCCATTCTTTATTTTGCAACAATATAAAAGCTTCATCTGCTAAACTTGAAAATGTTGTGAATCCTCCGCAAATACCAACAGTAAGAAAGATACGCCATTCATTTGTGAGGAAATTTCCTTTTTCAGAAAGTCCAAAAATAATTCCAATCAGCAAACTTCCCAGAATATTGACGAGAAAAGTGCCCCATGGAAATACTGAAAAATACGTGACCTGAATGTAACGGGAGATCGAAAAGCGGAAAACAGTACCGATAAAACCTCCAAAACCAACTAATAACAATGACTTTACCATAAATTCAAAATTTTAATCTTAAACTCTTTTATGGTAGAAGTCATTAGTCTTTAAAAAAAGGCGGTTAATGGCAGACTTCATTGCCGGAAACAAAAGTAGTGTAAAATATTGAGAACGCATGAAAATTACTTTTATCGTAAACCTATTTCAGGACAAGACAGTAATAATTTCCTACAATACGCAGTCTCCTGATATAGCACCCGGGGCAAACATCGTGGTTGGAAATAATATTGGCCTTGTGATAAACCCAATCAACTGGAAAAAGGACGAGACATTAGTACCTGCCAGCGAAAGCCTTGGTTCCTATATGCCAGTCAGCAGTATGACAAACTTTGAACAAGTTCTAAATTATGCAGATGCCCGTATTGATTTAGCGCAAGGGGTTTTAATCTGTAGCAGCGTGAGTGACAGTGCTATTTATCAATTATCCGGTGGTATGTTGGGTATTTACCATGGCTTCGATTATCCTTTTTTTTACTTTAATATAAGGGAAAATGCCGAAAACAGAACCAATAAATACTTAAAGAAATAATTTGTTTATTTTTTACTTTCAATGAATTTCAATTGAAGTTGCAGCAGGATTTATTCAGGAATGATACAGTTTTATGAAAACTCCTAACTGATGTCCGGGAGAAGATATGATAGGCAATCACAATGAAATCCCGTGTGACAAACTGCTAAAGTCGCTCCGTCGCTAAAGCCTCCCGTCGCTCAAGTCGCCCTGTCCCTCAAATCAAAAAAGAATTCCCCCTCCCATGTCAAACCAAAGAATAAAACCAATATTTTTACAGCTCCTTCCTTGTTGTGCCCTGGCGGCTGCTTGTATTAGAATTTTGGGCGCATTTTTTTAATTGTTAAACTAAAAGTCGTCCAGATGAATAACAGCAGGAAACAGCGCCCCAAACCGGAGCTTTGCAGTCAAGGCAATGCCTTGACGCATTTTGCTTTTCCCCTTCCCGAACCTTTCTCCTTCCTGGATGTATGGATAATCCCATCCCATTCTGGCGTATGGATGAACATCAATTCTACTCCTTCAATAGAAAATCAAACCCGGCCATTGTACAATTGGTGCTATCCGGATTTAGTTGTTTATATTCGCATAGCATATTTACGCGCGATGTTCAATGCTTTGTTCATGAAATTCAATCCACCGCGGTGGACAAAAGAATGGTGTTTAGAAGCGAGGCGTTGTGCACCTGCAATAAAAAGACAACGATACAGCAATTAGCAATGAGAACTGAATATTAAACCTATGATGAAAAAAGTAACTGACAAACAAATAACCCGAACTGTCTGTCCAACAGACAAGCACACATAAACGATCTGAATGTGTTTTTGATATGCACCACACAAAAATTTTGAAATGATGACCTACATTGCACATTTTGAATGTTTCGGAGTCAAAAGCCCACAAGCCAACGCTGAAACCAGGGCTTTGTCAAAGATTGCAATCTTGCCGAACCGCAATGAAAAACGAACTATTATCTATACTTTTGAAAAGAAAATGTAATATGATTGAGAAAAATGTACTTATTGGAACTTTGGTTTTTACAGCATAGATTTTTAAAATGGCAAAAAAAGAAATAAAAGAAAAAGCAATTGAAGTAACCCTTTGGGAAGCAGCAAATAAACTGAGAGGCAGTGTTGAACCAGCCGAATATAAGCACGTTGTGCTGGGACTGATTTTCCTGAAGTTTGCCAGCGACAAGTTTGAAGAACACAGAGCCAAACTGATTGCCGAAGGCAAAGAAAAATACATTGAAATGGCCGACTTCTACAATATGAACAATGTGTTCTTTTTGGAAGAGAGCAGCCGTTGGAGTTACCTGATCAAAAAATCGAAGCAAAACGACATTGCACTGCTCATTGATACCGCACTGCATACCATCGAGAAAAACAACAAAGCTCTAAAAGGTGCTTTGCCCGATAATTATTTCTCCCGTTTGGGTTTGGATGTGACCAAACTTGCTTCGCTGCTCGATACCATCAACGACATTGACACCACCAAAGACCCCAAACACGATGTGGTGGGCAAGGTATATGAATACTTCCTTTCAAAATTTGCATTGGCTGAAGGAAAAGGCAAAGGAGAGTTTTACACGCCAAAAAGCATTGTAAACCTGATCGCCGAAATGATTGAACCTTACAAAGGCATCATCTATGACCCTGCTTGTGGTTCGGGTGGTATGTTTGTTCAATCCATTAAGTTTATTGAAGCCCATCACGGCAACAAAAAAGAAATTTCTATTTACGGACAGGAATACACCAACACCACTTACAAACTGGCTAAGATGAACCTAGCCATACGCGGCATAAGCGGTAATCTGGGCGAAAAAGCAGCAGACACTTTTGGCGATGACCAACACAAAGACCTGAAAGCCGATTACATCATGGCCAATCCGCCTTTTAATCAAAAAGACTGGCGGGCAGAAAATGAATTGATCAACGACCCACGCTGGAGAGGTTATGATGTGCCACCCAAAAGCAACGCCAATTATGGTTGGATTTTGAATATGGTTTCTAAACTTTCAGAAAATGGAATTGCAGGTTTTATTCTGGCCAACGGTGCATTGAGTGGTGGTGGCGAAGAATACAAAATACGCAGAAAGCTGATTGAAAATAATCTGGTGGAAGCCATTTTGGTATTGCCACGCAATTTGTTTTATACCACCGATATAAGTGTTACGCTTTGGATTCTGAATAAAAACAAAAAAGCACAAAGCCGAAGCATTGGCGATGAAAAACGCCAATACCGTGAACGTGAAAAAGAAATTCTGTTTATGGATTTGCGACAGTTGGGCGAACCATTTGAAAAGAAATACACCCAGTTTTCTGATGATGATATTAAAAAAGTAACAAGCACTTACCATCAATGGCAAAACAAGGAAATTGAAAACATTCCTGAGTTCTGTTATTCCGCTTTGTTTGAAGAAGTAGCCAAAAAAGATTTTTCGTTGGTACCAAGCAAATACATTGAGTTTGTAAACCGTGATGAGAATATTGATTTTGACGAAAAAATGCAAAACCTGCAAAGTGAGTTTGCCGAACTACTGAAAGCTGAAGCACAGAGCAAAAATGATTTACTAAACGTATTTAAAGAATTGGGATTCCCAATTACCCTTGATTTAAATAATGAATAGACTATGGAAGTGAATAGTTTAATATACACAGTCAGGGGTATTCAGGTAATGCTTGATAGTGATTTAGCTGATTTATTTGAAGTTGAAACCAAGGTTTTTAATCAGGCTGTAAAAAGAAATAGTAATAGATTTCCCGATAATTTCAGATTTCAACTTACCAAAGATGAATTTAGTATTTTGAGGTCACAAATTGTGACCTTAGAAATTGAAGGGGATAAAAGGAACTTGAGGTCACAAGATGTTACCTCAAGTGAACATGGAGGTAGAAGATACCTTCCTTATGCTTTTACTGAACAAGGTGTTGCCATGCTCACAGGTATTATCAGAAGTGATATTGCAATTGAAATGAGTATTAAGGTTATGAATGCTTTTGTTGAGATGCGAAAATTCATTTCGTCAAATGCTTTGTTGCTTAGTCGCATCGATACCATTGAAATACGGCAACTAATTGATAAAAAAGCCAGTGATGAAAAATTTGAAAAAATATTCAATGCTTTGGAGGAGAAGCGGGAAACACCAAAGGAAAAAATCTTTTATGACGGGCAGATTTACGATGCTTACAGTTTTATCATCGGATTGATTGAAACGACGAAAACCGATATTGTTATAATAGATAACTATCTTGACATAAGCGTATTGGATATGCTTTCAAAAAAACAAGATAATGTAATGGTACGCTTGATTACAAATATAAAAACCAGTTTACTGCAAACAGATATTCAAAAATTCAATCAACAATATCCCCTGCTTAGCGTTGATTTTTCCGATAAGATACACGATCGTTTTCTACTGATTGACCAGACACGGCTTTATCATATTGGTGCTTCATTGAAAGACTTAGGTAAAAAAATGTTTGCATTTTCACTAATGCAAGACAACGAACTAATCACCAGTTTATTGAAGCGGCTATGAGAAAGCACTATAAAAGATTGGGCAAATACATTCAGCCCGTAGTTGGGAGAAATAATGACTTGGGCGATTTGCCTTTGGTGGGTTTAAGTATTCAAAAAAAGTTTATCCCTTCCATAGCCAATACCATTGGAACGGATATGTCAACATATAGAATCATTGAAAAAAATCAGTTTGCTTATGGTCCTGTAACTTCAAGGAATGGCGATAAAATTACCATAGCCTTGTTCAATGATTTTGATAAAGCTTTAATTTCTCAGGCTTATATTCCTTTTGAAGTTAAAGACAACATCGAACTCGACCCCGAATATTTAATGATGTGGTTTCGCCGGCCGGAATTTGACCGCTACGCACGATTTAAAAGCCACGGAAGTGCCAGAGAAATTTTTGATTGGGACGAAATGTGCAACACACTTTTACCCATTCCTTCCATCACCAAACAACGAGAAATTGTAAAAGAATACAACGTTATCCAAAACCGCATTGCCCTTAACCAGCAGCTGATACAAAAACTGGAAGAAACCGCACAGGCGATTTATAGGGAGTGGTTTGTAGAGTTTGAAACTGATGATAAAGTTTTTCTTAAGGAATATATTGAAACTAATCCAAGACTTGAATTAAAAAAGGGAATGTTATCCAACTACATCGAAATGGCAAACCTTTCGGAGATATCAATGTGTATCAATGGGAAAGTTAAAAGAGAATATCAAGGAGGTTCAAGATTTCGAAATAATGATACCCTACTTGCACGAATAACACCTTGTTTAGAAAACGGAAAAACTGGGTTCGTTAACAATCTTGAAGAAAATGAAGTAGCAGCGGGCTCAACGGAATTTATTGTAATGAGAGCTAAGAGGAAAGTAAGTCCGTTTTGGGTATATTGTTTAGCCAAAGACCAGGGTTTCCGATCATATGCAATCAGCAGTATGATTGGATCATCGGGTAGACAAAGGGTTCACGAAAAGTATCTCGAAGAATTTCTGCTTCCCAAAGTCAATACGGAACAAATGGAAAAGTTTGATAAAACAGCCAAACCAATTTTTGAGAATGTAAGATTGAAATCTAATGAAAACCAAAATCTAATGGAATTGAAAGACTTGCTTCTTTCTAAGTTGGCGGCAGTAGAAAATTAAAAAAATATGATTGAAACTATTTTCATTAAAAACATTGCAACCTTTGACTCAGTTACTGGAGTTAAAATTGAAGGTCTAAAAAAAGTCAACTTTATTTATGGTGCAAATGGTAGCGGTAAAACTACCATTTCAAATTTCATTCTTAACCCATCAGATTCCAAATACCGAAGTTGTGAATTAGAATGGGAAAATGATGAGCCACTTACGACATACGTATACAACAAACAGTTTAGAGAGCAAAGTTTTTTCAAAGGAGATATCCCAGGAGTTTTCACTTTAGGAAGGGCTACTGCTGAGCAAGTGAAAGAACTGGATGATAAGAAAGAGGAAATAAAAACCCTTCGCGAAACTGCCAAGGAAGAAAAAAGGCGCATAAAGGGCTTTGAGGAACAACTCAAAGGAGAAACCGACAGATTTAAAGAAACAGTTTGGAATTCCTTCAGTGTACCAAATAAAACCAGTTTTAAAGAAGCATTTAAGAATTGTGGGACTAAAGAATCATTTAAGAACCGGTTATTGCAAGAGTACAAAAACAATGATTCAAAACTGATTTCAAAGATCGAACTTATTGAGAAAGCAAAAACCATATTCGGTGAAAGACCACGAGTAATTGAGTCGCTACCATTATTGGATGTGGATAGAATAAAAGAAATTGAAGAATTAGAAATATGGGGAACAGCAATCGTTGGTAAGGATGATGTCTCTATCGCCGAACTTTATAATAAGTTGGGAAATAGTGATTGGGTTAACCAAGGTCAAAAATTCATTCAAAATGAAACATGCCCATTTTGTCAACAGGAAACAATAAATTCTGATTTTAAAAAGCAACTGGAAGATTTTTTTGATGAGACTTATAAAAACAAGCGCAAAGAAGTAGAAATAATTGGTGTTGAATATCAAGAGTTATCCAATAGACTACTTGCTCAAATCAATCGGCTTGAACAACGCGAGTCAGAAAAGTCAGATACAAAGTTAGAGTGGTCAAATTTTAAAACTGAAACTGAATTGTTGGATAGCCGGTTGAAGGAAAGTCAGTCGGTGATGAACGATAAATTTAAAGAACCGAGTCGGAAATTTTCAGTAATAGTACTCACCGACCTGTATGACCATCTGAACGTGCGTATTGTTGAAGCCAATAAAGCGATTGAAGCACACAATGAGATAGTAAAAAACTTTAATACAGCTCATAGGCATTTGGTTCAATCCACTTGGAAATGGATAATTGAGGAAGCAAACCCCACTCTTGAGGCACATCTTAAGGCTGTCAGTGGAATTAAAAAAGCTAAAGAATTATTAGAAGCAACTCAAAGGGATACCACCAACAAGGGAATTCAATTAAAGAAAAAAATTGAAGAACTTACCGCTGGTACAACAGGAGTGGAATTTTCTGAAATGGAAATGAATAAAGTTTTGGAATCATATGGTTTCAACAGTTTCAGAATTGTCAAATCACCTAAAGCAGAAAATTGTTATCAAATACAACGTGAAGATGGAACCTTAGTTGAGACCACACTAAGTGAAGGAGAAATTACATTTATCACTTTTCTTTATTTCTATCAATTAGCAAAGGGAGGATATAAAGAAGACAAAGTAAATGATAGAAGGGTGTTAATAGTGGATGATCCTATTTCAAGTCTAGATAGCAATGTCCTATTTGTTGTGAGCTCGCTATTACGAAGGTATTTGGATGAGATAAGGTCTGAAAAAGGAAACATTATTCAATTGATTTTGCTTACTCACAATTCATATTTCCACAAGCAGATGGCAATTGTGGATGGCAGAAATCAATCTCGTACTGATACAGCTTTTTGGATTCTAAGAAAAGGCAGAAAGTGGACTTATATTGAATCCTATGGTCATGAAAATCCGATTTCAAGCACTTATGAACTTTTATGGAGTGAATTAAAGTTAGAAAACAACAAGTCAAGCGTTTTGCTAAAAAATGCAATGCGTAGGATATTGGAATATTACTTCACAGTATTTGGTCAATTTTCCAATATTAAGAATCTTCCCGATAGATTTAAAACCATTGAAGAACAAATGATTTGCAAATCCTTGATTAGTTGGGTTCATGATGGCTCACATGACATTGCTGATGAAATTCACGTATCAGATAATGATGATGCTGTTACTCATTATCAAGATGTTTTTCGTGCCATCTTTGATTCAAATGGTCAGCTAGGGCATTACAATCAAATGATGGGGATTAAATTTGAAAATGAAATTGACACATAATGTAATCTATAAAAGTAAAATCAGAAAAATGCCCGAACAACAAAATATAGAATATAAGCAAAGCTGGCACGATGACTACCTGAATGGTTTTTGTGGTTCAACTTTGGTAGAATTAAAAGGCGAGCACAACTCCCGACCACGTAATCCTAAAATAGCAAAAGCCTGTTTCATGGCCGGATATATTGATGCATGGGGACGAGGAACGCTTAAGATATATAATTCATGTAAAGAACATGGACTTCCTGAGCCTGATATTATGGAAAAAGATGGTGGTTTTATGGTTGTTCTTTATAAAGCTCCTCAAGGTGATGATGATGGTGGTGTAATAGGTGGTCAAGATGGTGGTGTAATAGGTAGTGTAATAGGTGGTGTAATAGGTGGTGTAATAGATTCTTTAACAGATAGGCAAAAAGACGTTCTTACTATTATCAAAGAGAATAATAAAGCGTCTTATAAAGCTATTGCGAAAGAACTTTCTATTAATGAATCTGCGGTTGGCGATCATATAAAGGCATTGAAAGAAAAAGGTGCAATTAAAAGAGATGGTAGTACCAGGGGAAAGTGGATAATACTAATCAATATTTAGATGAAATTCATCGAATAAAATTTATAAAACCCAAAATGAACCAATACAACCCAAACATCCACCACCGCAGGTCCATCCGCCTGAAAGGTTATGATTATTCGCGTGCCGGGTTGTATTTTATTACGATATGCTGTCAGGATAGGGCCAGCCGTTTTGGTCAGGTTGTAAAAGGTGAAATGGTGCTGAATGAATTTGGACAAATTGCATACAATGAATGGATGAAATTATCCGAACGATTTCCAAATATGCAATTAGATGTGTTTCAGATAATGCCCAACCATATGCACGGAATTATTGCGTTGGTCAGGGCAACCCTCGCGGTTGCCCAAAATACCCCCACGGATATAATCGTAGGTGCAGGGTTTACCCCTGCACCAAACGATATATCCGTTCAAACGAATTCGGTTGTCCCGAATTCGGGGCAGATGAATTCAGGGGAAATGGATTCAGGGCAGGCGCATGACGGGGAATCAAATTTCCAACAAACCAATTCGATAGTTTATAATAGGGCAAACGTGTGGATTGCCCAAAATACCCCCACGGATATAATCGTAGGGGCAGGGTTTACCCCTGCACCAAACGATATATCCGTTCAAACGGATTCGGTTGTCCCGAATTCGGGACAGACGAATACAGGGCAGGCGCATGACGGGGAAAGGATTTTTGAACAAACCAATTTAGGGCAGCAGCGTTCAGGGCAACCGCGAGACGGGGAATCAAATTTCCAACAAACCAATTCAGGGCAACCGCGAGGGTTGCCCCAACGGGATAATCCGGTAGTAGATAATTGGGCAACCGCGAGGGTTGCCCAAACCGGGGTTGCCCAAACAGTTGGGGACATTGTTGGGGCGTATAAGTCGTTGGTGGCGAATGAATGTCTGGATATTTACAAAGCAAAGAATAAAAGGATGGGAAAATTATGGCAACGTAATTACCATGAACACATTATCCGCAACGAGCATTCATACCAACGAATTTCGGAATATATCATAAACAATCCTGCAAAATGGGCAGAGGATAAATTTTACGAAAAATGAAATTCACTGAAGAAAAATTAGAAAAGGCGGTTACCGAGTTGTTGGGGCAAGAAGGCTTTCCCCACCATTTGGGCATTACGATAACTCGTAAGCCAGACGAAGTATTTAAAAATAACATAAAATGAACAGCGAAATAATCATCTATCAAAACCCTGATGGCAACATCAAAATAGATGTGCGGTTGGAGGAAGAAACCGTTTGGCTTACGCAGGCACAAATGGGGCAATTGTTTGGTAAAGATAAGCGTACTATATCCGAGCATATTGGTAATATCTTTAAAGAAGGCGAATTAGATGAAAAAGTGGTTGTCCGGAAATTCCGGACAACCACTCAACATGGTGCTATTGCAGGGAAAACGCAAGATGTAGAAGTAAACGGGTACAATCTTGATGTAATTATTTCTGTTGGTTACAGAGTAAAATCACCGCAAGGCACACAGTTTAGAATTTGGGCTACACAGCGGTTAAAAGAATACATTATCAAGGGTTTTGCTTTGAACGATGACCGTTTTAAGACAGGCAACTCCATGAATTATTTCAATGAGTTGCAGGAACGCATTCGGGAAATACGAATTTCGGAACGCTTTTTTTATCAGAAAATTAAAGACATCTACACCACCAGTATAGATTACGATCCCAAAGACGAAAAAACAATAGAATTTTTTAAGGTTGTACAGAACAAACTGCTTTGGGCAATCAGTCAAAAAACTGCCGCAGAATTGGTTTTTCGGAGAGTAGATGCCAGTTTGCCGCTAATGGGAATGCAGTCATTCGACAAGCGAAATGCAGTTTCCATAAAAAAATCTGATATAAGCATTGCAAAGAACTACCTGAACGAAGATGAATTAAAATTGCTCGGCCTATTGGTGGAACAGTATTTGGCCTTTGCAGAAACTATGGCACAACAGCGCAC
This sequence comes from Bacteroidales bacterium, assembly GCA_030683155.1. GTDB lineage: Bacteria > Bacteroidota > Bacteroidia > Bacteroidales > F082 > JALNZU01. Next base: position 14,165 of record JAUXMV010000108.1, on the reverse strand, counting down.
CCCCATGTACATGAGGGATTGGATTGAGCGGCTTGATGCCATTTTACAATTGAACGGCCGGGAGTTACTCAAGCATGCAGGCAAAATCAGCCACGAAATGGCACTCAAAAAATCAGGTGAAGAATTTGAAAAATACCGCTTGGCTCAGAAAGCATTGGAAAATGAACAAAGCCTTAAAGAGTTGGAAGAAGACATTAAAAAGCTGAAACCTAAGAAATGAAATTCACCGAAGAAAAATTAGAAAAAGCGTTTACCGAATTGCTGGAACAGGAAGGGTTTCCCCATCACTTGGGTATTACCATTGCCCGCAAGTCCGATGAAGTATTGATAGAAGAAGATTTGCAGAACTTTCTATTATCGCAATACGCCAGTCAGGGAATTACTGTAAACGAAACCAAATCTATCATTCTTCAGCTCAAATCGCTACCTGCTTCTGACCTTTATGAAAGCAACAAAATATTTATAAAGATGCTTTCAGATGGTTTTATTTTGAAACGAGAAGACCGCAGCCAGAAAGATATTTACATTCAGTTAATCAATTACACAGGGCTCAACAAACACCGTCAACCTGAAGCAGATCAACTGCTTTCAATTGCAGCCCACCCAGATAAAGAATATTCAATTGATACCAATATTTACAAGTTTGTCAATCAGTTGGAAATTTTCGGAACAGAAAAACGTATTCCAGACGGCATAGTATATATCAATGGTTTACCGTTGGTGGTGTTCGAGTTTAAAAGTGCCATTCGTGAAGAAGCCACTATTTACGATGCTTACAAGCAATTAACGGTTCGTTATCGCAGAGATATTCCGGAACTATTTAAATACAATGCCTTTTGCGTCATCAGCGATGGTGTGAACAACAAGGCAGGTTCGTTTTTTGCACACTACGAATTTTTCTATGCCTGGCGGTCCGAGCCGGACAGGCGAATACTTGATGCTGATGGCTTTAATTCAATGTTCTCGATGATACAAGGGATGTTTAATCAAAGAATACTGAGAGACATTATCAGAAACTTCATTTACATTCCTGACTCATCAAAGAAAAATGAGAAAATTGTTTGTCGCTACCCGCAATACTATGCTGCCAGAGCCTTGTTCGATAATATAAAGAAAGCCCAAAAGCCTTCAGGAAACGGGAAAGGCGGAACATATTTTGGCGCAACGGGCAGCGGAAAGAGCTACACTATGCTTTACCTCACAAGGTTGTTGATGAAAAGCGAGTACTTTGAAAGTCCGACCATTGTGTTGATAACCGACCGCACAGATTTAGATGACCAGCTTTCGGGACAGTTTACCAATGCCAAAAACTTTATTGGCGACAATACAGTTGTAAGTGTTGAAAGCCGGGCCAATCTGAGGGAGCTACTGCAAGACAGACAAAGCGGCGGTGTGTTTTTGACCACCATTCACAAGTTTACAGAAGATACAGAATTACTTACCGACAGAACCAATGTCATTTGTATTTCAGACGAAGCACATAGGAGTCAGGTAAACCTTGACCAAAAAGTGAAAGTAACCGAAAAAGGCGTTACCAAAACTTATGGTTTTGCTAAATACTTGCACGATTCATTACCCAATGCCACTTTTGTCGGATTCACGGGAACACCAATAGATGCAACGCTTGATGTGTTTGGAAAAGTGGTTGATGCTTACACAATGACGGAATCGGTAAAAGATGAAATCACTGTGAGGATTGTGTATGAAGGCAGAGCCGCAAAAGTGTTGTTGAATAATGCCAAACTTAAGGAGATAGAAGACTATTATGCCAAGTGTGCTGATGTTGGCAGCAATGAAAATCAGATTGAGCAGAGCAAAAAAGAAATGGCACAGATGTATGCCATCATTGGCGACCCTGACCGTTTAAAAGCAGTTGCAGAAGATTTTGTAATCCATTATGAGAAAAGAGTTTCAGAAGGTTCAACCGTAAAAGGTAAAGCAATGTTTGTGTGCAGCACTCGTGAAATAGCTTATGAGTTGTATAAAAACATCATTGCTTATCTAGGGGCTCGAAGCTCCTGCTTCGAGCAAATAGAAACAACCAACTACGCTCAGTATTTCACCAAAAACTTCGGCTACCCCGAAGAATGGCACAGAGGAAATCTTCCACATCGCAATAAAGAAGGACTTATACAATCCATTACTTTTCGTATTGCTGACAGCCTACCACAGAGTATTTTGAAAGAAATAGAAAGTGAAATTAAACATCTTTCCGAAGAAAAACGAGATATTGAAAAAAGAAAAAAGTATGAATATTGGCTTGACAAAGGCTTAGGCTGTTGTGCATTAGCAAATAGAGAAATGGCTCAAGTAGTGCAGGAGGCATTACTACATCACAAAGGTGATATGTATGATTTGTTGGCTTGGTCAATAATGCCAAACCATGTTCACGTTTTAATCAAGACTACCGGAGATTTAGTCCGAATTGTACAATCTTGGAAATCATTCACCGGAAAATGGGCATTACAAAACAACAAAAAGTTTAATCTTGGAATTGACAAGGATGCAAAGCAGTTTTGGATGCCTGAATATTGGGATAGATTTATAAGAGATGAGGAGCATTTTAATAATGCAGTAAGGTATATTTTGAATAATCCTGTAAAAGCTAATTTGCCAAAGGAACATATTGCTTACTTATATAGAGGAATGCAGCTGGAGCTACATTCCACCCAGAAGCTTCACCCCACCCAAATCAAACTCATTGCCACCAGAGGACAAGACGACCCGATAGAAATGTATGATTTGTTAGGGGCGAAAGAGCAACGCAAAGAACTTGACCGTCAATTCAAAAATGAAAAATCGAATTTCAAAATTGCAATTGTGGTAGATATGTGGCTCACAGGTTTTGACATTCCTTCCTTAGATAGCATTTACATTGATAAACCAATTCAACGCCATAACTTAATTCAGACAATTTCACGCGTAAACCGTAAGTTTGAGGGTAAGAACAAAGGCTTGGTTGTGGATTATATTGGCATCAAAAACCAAATGAATCTGGCGCTGAAGCAATACAGCGAAGGCGACAAAGACAATTTTGAAGACATTGCCGAATCCATCATCATTGTAAGAAATCATTTAGACCTGTTGGCAAAACTTTTTCATACTTTCGATAACTCAAAATATTTCAAAGGCACAACCATTCAGCAGTTAAATACTTTGAATCTTGCTGCTGAGTTTGTTCAAAAAACCAAAGAATTTGAAACCCGTTTTATGGGTTTGGTAAAACGACTAAAAGCCGCTTATGATATTTGTGCTGGTAGTGAACAATTAACACAAACCGAAAGAGATTACACGCATTTCTATTTGGCTGTGCGTTCAATCGTTTTCAAACTTACAAAAGGCAATGCACCCGACACAGCACAGATGAATGCTAAAGTTCGTGAAATGATAAAAGATGCTTTGCAAAGTGAGGGAGTGGAGGAGATTTTCAAACTCGGTGACGAAAATGAAACCGAACAGGATATTTTTGATGAAGATTATTTGGCGAAAATCGATAAAATCAAATTGCCGAATACCAAAATCAAATTGCTTCAACAACTCCTGGCAAAAGTGATTGGCGAATTCAGAAAAGTTAACCGGATGAAAGGCATTGATTTTACCAAAAAGATGCAAGCATTGGTTGAACGCTATAACCAACGTGACGAAAACGACATTTTGAGAAGTGAAGTGTATGAGGAAATGGCCAATGCTTTGACCGACCTGATTTGGGAAGTACACAAAGAATTTTCGGCTGGTGATGAATTAGGAATTAACTTTGAAGAAAAAGCATTTTACGATATTCTAAAGGAGTTGTGTGTAAAGTATGACTTCAAATATCCCGATGACATAATGATTGAACTGGCAAAGGCCGTGAAAGACTTGGTTGATGGCCAAGCCAAATTCCCTGACTGGAACAAGCGAGAGGATATAAAATCGGCTTTAAAAGTTGGACTCATACTCTTGCTAGACGAGTTTGATTATCCACCAGTTGAGAGAGACGAAGTATATGTTGAGATTTTTGAACAAGCAGAAAACTTTAAAAAAAATCAGAACCAATGAGCCAAAATAGCAGCCACACACAACTGATGCCAATCCTTCAGAATTGTCTAGCAACACAAGCCCAAGCTCAAACCAAAGCATTGTCGGCAGCGGTTGCAAAGCCAACGCACACGAAAAACTTTTTGAGGTTATCAACAAAGCGAATGATTTAAAATGAAACAAAATGAAAGCACGAGACTTATTGTTGTTCCGCACACAGGATAAAAAAGCAAATGTTTCAGTTTTTTTTCGCGAGGGCACTTTCTGGCTTACACAAAAAGCTACAGCTGAATTGTTTAGTGCAGAACGGTCTGTTATTACTAAACACCTGAAAAACATATTCGCAACCAATGAGTTAGACGAGCATTCAGTATGTGCAAAAATTGCACATACTGCTGCAGATGGCAAAAATTATACCACCAACTTTTATCGTCTCGAAGCAATTCTGGCCGTTGGCTATCGCGTAAACTCGGTTCAGGCCACTGACTTTCGTAAATGGGCTACGCAAACCCTCAATGAATTTATTATCAAAGGTTTTATCATCGATGATGATCGCTTAAAACAAGGCAAAAACTTCGGACAGGATTATTTTGATGAATTGCTTGAGCGCATCAGAGAAATCCGTGTAAGCGAACGCAGGTTTTATCAGAAAATCACGGATTTGTATGCCCTAAGCACCGATTATGACAAGCACAGCGAACAAACCAGAAACTTTTTTGCTGCAGTGCAAAACAAGCTGCACTGGGCTGTTAAAGGCCAAACCGTCGCAGAGATCGTTTGTTCCGAAGCTGATGCCACCAAACTCTATATGGGTTTAAAAACCTGGAAAGCCGATCCCGATAGCGAGGTGCCTAACCGCATAAAATTATTTGCCGAAGGCAGCCACGATATTCTTAAACCTATTTTAATGAGTTAATTATGAAAAACGAAAATAAGAACATAATTATATACAATACAGCCGATGGCAAAGCAATGGTGTCGCTTTATGCCAAAGATGGTATGGTGTGGATGAACCAAAACCAATTGGCCGAACTTTTTGCCACCTCCGTCCCAAATATTAGTATGCACATAACTAACATACTGAAAGAAGGCGAGTTAGAACAAAATTCAGTTATTAAGGATTACTTAACAACTGCATCGGATGGGAAAGAATACATAGTAACATTTTATTCCTTAGAAATGATTCTGGCCATTGGTTTTCGTGTACGAAGCAAGCGTGGCACACAATTCCGCATCTGGGCCAACCAAAACCTAAAAGAGTATATGGTAAAAGGTTTTGTTATGGACGATGAACGCTTGAAAAATCCCGATGGCCGTCCCGACTATTTTGATGAATTGCTGGCGCGGATACGCGATATTCGGGCATCGGAAAAACGCTTTTACCAAAAAGTACGCGATTTGCTTGCCCTCAGTACCGATTACGATGCTACCGACAAAGCCACCCAGATGTTTTTTGCAGAAACGCAAAATAAGTTACTTTATGCCGTAACCGGAAAAACAGCTGCCGAGATAATTCTATCGAGAGCTGACTCTTCAAAAGAAAACATGGCACTTTCATCATGGAGAGGCACTGTTGTAAGGAAACAAGATATTTATATCTCCAAAAATTATCTCACAGCCGACGAGATTGACACATTGAACCGTTTGGTGGTTATATTTTTAGAAACAGCCGAATTGCGTGCAAAAGAAAGAATCGAGTTAACCATGTCGTTTTGGAAAGACAACGTTGACCGTATTTTACAGTTTAACGACAAAAAAATCCTGTCAGGTGCGGGTACAATTTCTAATGCTCTAATGGAACAGAAGGTTGCAGAAATTTATGAACAGTTTAATGCCCGAAGGAAAACTTATGAAGCTCTAACAGCTGTCAATGCAGATATTGAAGAAATAAAAGCGATAGAAAGCCAGATAAAAAAGCTAAAAAAAACAGATAATAAGAGAAAAAAATAAATGGAGCCTAAGTGTTTCAGGCAATGAACTCTAATTATGCAATAGATAATATTATGAACTTAAAAGATTATTTGAATGAGTAAGCCAACCCTTCTCATCAATAAACAATATCAAGTCTCACAAGCTCAAGCCCAGCTCAAAGTATAATCGGCAGTGTTTGCAGAGCAAAAGCATTAAAATACTTTTTGAGGTCATCAACAAAGCGAATGAATTAAAATGAAACAAAATGAAAGCACGCGACTTATTGTTGTTCAGCACACAGGATAAAAAAGTAAATGTTTCAGTTTTTTTCCGCGAGGGCACTTTTTGGCTAACGCAAAAAACTATGGCTGAATTGTTTAGTGCAGAACGGTCTGTTGTTACTAAACACCTGAAAAACATATTCGCAACAAATGAGTTAGACGAGTATTCAGTATGTGCAAAAATTGCACATACTGCTGCAGATGGTAAAAATTATACCACCAACTTTTACCGTCTCGAAGCAATCCTGGCCGTTGGCTATCGTGTAAACTCGGTACAGGCAACTGACTAGAAAAGATCATGTTTTTGAATATCAATGAATAATGCCAGAAATGTTGGGTCTTTTACAGAAAAAACGCGCCGGGAGTTCATATTTTATCCCACTTGCTTGGAAAGTCTGAATGATGAATAGGATCATCGTAACAAACCATCTCTGTGTAAAAATCAATTCAGCTAATTGAAAAATGAATACCTTTAGATCACGAAATAAATCAAAATTTACAACCGCATTATGAGTGAGTTTGAAGAACAATTAATGCCTTACTGGCAGGCCTACAAGACCTATTTCAACAACAGCGAAATATTTGAAGATGAATCCTATAAATGGAAAGCGCTTAAACTTGTTTCTGAGAAATGGAAATGGAATGTAAGCAGCGATTTTAAGACCATATTTGAGGAGGCATTTAAAGTTAGTGGTCCTCAAAATCTTTGGTCCAGCAATCATTTTTATCCAATTGCATTGTACAAGGATTTGTTGCAGGCTTTTCCTGATAAAGCCAGTGAAACAATGAGTTTGCTCTTTGATGAATCAATCTTGTTACAGGATAGACTGAAAGCATTTGTATTGAAGGTTGAAGAAATGCGTGCAGAAATGGCTAAGCTTTTTCCTGACAAAAATCTGGCAAATCACTTTCACGGAGATATTCGTGCGATTTCTTTGTACCTCAGTCTGCAATATCCCGAAAAGTACTTTATCTATAAAAGCGGGCACTACATTGCTTTTTTAAATATTCTTAATGGAAAACAAATAGGTTCCGGTGGTCAGCGTAAATACCTTCACTTCCTCGAAATTGCCAATCAGGTGAGGGATTTTATCAAGTCTGATAATGATTTTATGGTGCAATACAGAAAATTTACTGATGAACCTGATTACTACAGCGACACTTACCTGAATCTGCTTGTCCAGGATTTTATCTTTTTCTGCGTTGTTTATTACAAAGACTTTATAAACAAGCCATCTTCTTATTGGATTTTCCAGGGCATCCCCAAAATCTATGATGTGGTAGCTTCCCTCAGCGCGAATGCTTTAAAATCATGGACTGTTACTGCACACAAAGACAAAATTAAGCCGGGCGATAAAGTCATCCTATGGGTCACAGGTGAAAATGCAGGTTGTTATGCTCTCTGTAAAGTCACTTCTGAAGTCGAAAACCGGAAGGATGATGAGGTGGAGCAACAATACTATACTGATAAAAGTAAGAATGAAAGTCATGATAGAGTGTCTCTCGAAATTGAACACAACTTCAGTGACCTGCCAATATTAAAAGACGAATTATTGATTTTGCCGGAGTTTGCCGATTTTAAGGGCGGAAATCAGGGAACCAATTATTCCGCAACAAAAGAACAATATGAAAAGATACTTGAACTTTATTGGGAAAATCGATTATTAAAAAGTCTGGCCGTATTATCGGATGAAATAAAAATCAAGCATCTTTTTTATCTATGCAATACCATGGTTGCAAAGTATGATCTGATGGACAATGATAATAGGGTTTCATTTTCAACCCCAAAAGGTAGTATAACAATGATTGCGATAAATGTCGGTCAAAGATATGTGATTACCCTTGTAAATGACGGGAAACCAAATAGTCCTGCTGCATTCTTCAACTTAATTGCTTTACAAAAAGACAAAGATATATTTCAAAATCAGCCAGGCTTTATTAAGTTTGGCGAATTCAAAACAAAATCTTTAAATGTAGAACCGCCTTACTTTACTTATTTCAACAAATATACGATTCCGGATAACGAAACAATGATAAATGCATGGCTTGAGGCTGTAGGTAAGGAATTAGATCGAACTGAAAAATCAAGCCATAAGGATGTACACAATCCCATGTTCTATAAAGCTGTGGTCAATGCTGAATATCGTCAATACATATTGGATAAAATTTTTAAATCAGACAACATAATGTACAATCATCCTTTAAACCAAATCCTGTATGGCCCTCCCGGAACTGGTAAAACATTTAATACCATAAATGAAGCTGTTAAAATAGCTAACCCGTCTTTTGATATCAATACTTCCAGGGAATTATTGAAAGTGGAGTATGAGCGTTTAGTTGATGAAGGCATCATTGAATTTATTACATTCCATCAGAGCATGAGCTATGAGGATTTTATAGAAGGGATTAAGCCGCTAAAACCTGATCCTGGCAATGATTATCTAAAATATGATATTCTGGATGGTCTTTTTAAACTTATCTGTAAAAAAGCAGAATCAAATTATGAAAGTTCAAAAACTGAAAATGCCGGGAAGTTGAACTTTGAAGAAGCATTTGAAAAACTAAAAGACGATTGGGAAGAAAACAATTCAATTCTATTCCCTCTTAAAACTGCAGGATACGAATTTAAGATTACTGGTTTCACGAACAGTTCTATTCAATTTGTAAAAGCAAGTGGCGGCACTGGCCATACGCTAAGTATCAACACATTAAAGGATTATTATTATAAAAAGCGTCAAGTCCGTTATACTGGTGTAGGCATCTACTATCCAGGAGTGCTGGAAAAATTAATGAGTTATAGTACTCAAATATCGGCAAAAACTTCCTTACAAAATTATGTACTCATAATTGACGAAATCAACAGAGGGAATATTTCTCAGATTTTCGGCGAATTGATTACCCTTATAGAGTCTGACAAAAGAATGGGATGCAAAGAGGTGATCAAACTTAAGTTACCCTACAGCAAAGATGAATTTAGCGTTCCCCCAAACCTATACATCATCGGCACCATGAATACCGCCGATAGAAGTATCGAGGCGCTGGATACTGCTTTGAGGCGCAGGTTTACTTTCGTGGAAATGCCACCAAAACCTGAAATCATTAAACTTCATGGCAAATCCAAAGGCGAAATTGATGGCATAGATTTGGTTCAATTGCTTTCAGTTATCAACACACGTATTGAAAAGCTGATCGATAAAGATCACCAAATTGGGCATTCCTACTTCCTTGATGCATTTTCCTTTGATGATTTGAAAGAGGTCTTCAAGAATAAAATGATACCCTTGCTGGAAGAATATTTCTATGGCGATTTCGGAAAAATAGGACTGGTTCTTGGGAATGCCTTTGTGATTGAAAAATCTAAGGAGAACTTCAAATTCGCCACTTTCAATGGCCTTGACCGCGATATCATTTCCGACCTCAAAGAAAGAAAGGTGTATCAGATATCATCAGACGAAAGCTGGTCCATCGACAACTTTAAAGAAATTTACAGCTAAAGTAAAATTCATTACAATGCCCTATATACAGGTTTTTGAACATGATCGCCTGACAACAAACGAGGATGATTTCGGCAGAAAATTGACCCCCATCCAGTTTGAAAAACTATGTCAGTTCAACGATAAAAACGACAATCTTTATTTCACTGTCATCCGGAATGGAATTAAGTTTGCCCAGTATGTTGGCGTCATTCAGATTGGAAATCTCACAATCGAAATTTTACCAAAAGCAGATAAAGAAACATTTACCAAAAGCGAATTTAAATTCGAGGCAAAAAAATGGCAAAAGGTATTGATGAAAATGCTTGCCATCAGTGGTGAACTTGAATTGGAAACGGTTTCTGATGCCAGTCTGAAAAAACGAACCAATCTCCTCGATCTGTACTTTAATATTTACCTCAACGAAATAGATAAACTGATGCGTAAAGGGCTGGTAAAGAAATACCGGCATATTTCCTCCAACGTAAAATCCCTCAAAGGCCGGCTCAACTTTGCAAAAAATATCCAGCAAAATCTTATTCACCAGGAACGTTTTTTTACTACCCATCAGCAATATGACCATGCACATCTGCTCAATCAAATCTTGTTGAAGGGCTTATTGATCCTCGATATCGTTGCAACAGACAGCTTCATGCGCGACAATATAAAAAAGCTGTTATTCTTTTTCCCGGACATGCAAGAAATACCTATCACAAGAGAGGCTTTCGGTCAAATCAGGCTTACGCGTAAAACCAGCGATTACACCAAAGCAATCAACATCGCTAAAATGCTCATCCTAAATTATGCACCTGACATCACCAAAGGAGACGAAAATATGCTCGCACTGCTTTTCGACATGAATAAACTTTGGGAGAAATACATCTACAAGAAACTCAAATCGAAAGAAAACGAAGCATTTAAAGTAAGCTATCAAGACAACGATTTATTCTGGGAAAACAAACGTATCTATCCCGATATCGTCATCAAACGATGCAACGAAACCATGATGCCTGATGATGCACCCCCTGAAGCATGGGAAACAACCATCATCGATACCAAGTGGAAACTTATCGAAGCCAACAAACCTTCCGACGACGACCTCAAGCAGATGTATGTGTACAATATGTACTGGAACAGCCCCAAAAGCATATTGCTGTATCCGCAATACGGACATGCAGTTGATTCAGATTTCGGAAAGTTTCACAAAGGTAAAAATGGCCTGAACCACTGCAAAATTGCTTTCGTACATGTACTTGATGAAAGCGGAAAACTAAATGGAGAAATAGCATCCCAGATCTTTTTAAAACTTGACGGAAATTAAATTCAATTTTTAAAGACATATAATCATATGATATACTTTAAATTACATTCTGCTCTTGTCATTAATAAGTCGACCAAACTCACCACCCTTTGTTCGCCGGTGTCCTTGCCAAAAGCCAACAGCACATTGAATCCTAAATCCCTCTTCCCATGAAATCAAAAACCCGCAAATCAAAAAACCCAAACCATCCCAACCAGCTTCTTCTCGAACTCGGTGCCGAAGGCGGATCAATCACACTGATGCGCATGCTAAACCAGGATGTCACAAACTATCAGGTATCAACCGGTGAAACATATTTGGAAGATGAATGGTACAGCAGTGAAGAAGTTTTCAACACACTGGATGAAGCAGTGCAATATCTCTGCAACCGTTATCCGGTTACAGCACTTCATCCCCTCACTGCAGACCCTGAAATCATTCTTCCTATAGCGCAGGCTATAAAGCAAAAGAGGCTGTCCGGAAAAAAATCATACAAAGCCAGTGAAGAATCATTGAATCAAAACCAGATCGAACAACTCAATAAAATTGAGCAAGAGGAATGGAATGCACTTTCTGCCATGCTTCAGGAGCTTTTTAGTGCAGAAAATGATTTAAAAGGCGGCAAACGAAAATACAAAAATCAAATTATAGATAGTATCCTTTGGCGCATCCAGGAGCAGGCTTACAAAATGAAGATAGTATACGATTTCGGCTGGTCCCATTGGGATGAAGGCCGCTGGCTGGCATCCTTCCCCGATTTTGACTTTTCACTCCTTTCACCCGTCGAGCTATCCAAACTCATCACTGCCATCGCCCGCAACGACAGATTCTGCGACGGCGCCTGGAACGACAGCTTCGCCTCAGGCATGATGCAAAAAGTAATAGCAGCACTCATCACCAAACACTTCAACCACCTTGAATCCTGAATCTTCAAATCAATCCATCATCCCATCAACAAATCAAACCTCATAATACCAACCAAATGACCTTATTCACTATAAACATTCCAAAATTGGACATCAAACGGAAGCATATTCCCCGGATTGATCCCGGTCGTCCTGCGATATTTCTTCCGGTGTTTGACATCATCCTCGACCGCTATCACGGCTTTGTGATAAACAAAAAGGCGATGCCAGAAATCAAAGAATCAGACATCTGGAAAATCACCAAAATTGTTGCACCCCAGCTGAATTCAACAAAAAAGGATCGTTTCTGGAAAATGATGCTTGCCATACCATTTCTGCCTGTCATTCTTATCTTGCTAATTGTAACCAAATTGTTCAAAAAACTTGATTGGTTGGGTTTTAGATTCAATCGGTTTATTGCAGAACTTTATAACTTTCTCAAAGGAAATAAACCTGAATACTTTATCAGGCGCGAAAGAAAAGAAGCCTTTCCGGAAGCAGTGCTCGAAAACATCCCTGCTTTCATGGATAGATGCAAAGAAAGAAACGTCCCCATAATTCTCTTTGGTACTAATCCTTTGTCAGCAGACGAACAAATAAAACTGGACAACCTGATAGCACAGAAACATATCTATTCGTATCAGATTATCAATCGTTTAAGAGAGCTCGCCACCTTTATAAAAACAGAAAACATATCAATCTCCCGCTCAGTACTTTTATTGGCAGACGAAATGGAACGTCTTGAAGCAGAAGAGCTTGGTTTCAGAACAGCTTTCTTTCCCGGAGATCCTCAAAACGCATACTTTTGGTCAGAACCCCAATTCTGGTATGGAAGCGATCCATTTTATGTAAATGGCATCACAAGCCTTGATGCCCGCATGTACAGCATTATTCCGGTAACTGATAACGCCGAAAATTCATGACCTTAAACAAGACATAACCCTGATCAACCTCAGCCTATGATCATCCCTATTCCCAAATTCGCATGCCTTACACGCAATCATTGCCCCTGTGCAGCTGATAAATCATCCAATCTTGTGATGATGAAAAACCTCATTGCACGCACTGGCGAAGAAAAAAGCAAATTTTTTACAAATGGAAATGTTTGCGGATGTTAATGTTTTTTGCTGATATTCGCACAACCCTTTTCAAAAGTATAACTTATTCTATATTATTGAAATTCAGTAAAATACAATCTAATGGCATTTAGTAGCAAGCTTTAGCCACAAGTAAAACAACCAGAATCAAAGTCACATGAAACAGAATTCCTTAATTATTGGACTACTTTGCGGCTTATTTTTAATGACAAGCTGTTTTCCGACAAGACAATCCTCTGAATTTCGCCAAATGAAAAGAGAAGCGGACACTTTAGTAGTGATAAGCCCTCATTTGGAGATAACTGCCTACGACTTCAGGGTGAGAACAGCAGACAGTGAATTGGCCGAAAAGAATAGAGAGATAATAACAGTGTCGACAAATAAGGTGCTATCCTCAAGATATGTCCTGAAGCACATAGAAATGCCTGAATTGGATAAAGGTAAATTATTAGCACTATTCAATGAATTGGAAAACTTATCTGGAGTAAGTACGATGATCATTCCACAGACATTTTTCCCTGCATTGAAAGAAATTGAGAATAATCAGCTTGCCATGATTATTGTGTTTCATGCAGAATATAATTCATTAACTACTGCTATAGGAGCAAACACAATGGCAAATACCTGGAGCTATACTCCGGCTGCCAGACCACGCTCGGATTTAAGATTGATTGTATTTAACATGCAGACCGATGAAATAATATTCTACAATAGATACAAGACAAGAAATTATAGCGCAAATTCGCCTGATGATATGGAACGGATGACAAGAAAAATTTTGAAAGATATCTATTATAAATAATACCTGTGCCTATTTCAGGAGTGTGAAGCTTTCTGTTTTCTATTCAAAATACATAAACAATCATAACTCTAGCGGTTAGCCGTGGCGAAAACCAGAAACTGAAATTCCGGCATACTGACCCCAGTGAGGAGCTGAATTACAATGTCATTCCGGCATACTGACCCCCTTTGCAACTAGATAGGGTAGAAGAACAGCTTATACCAAATTTTATCCTATGGATTTGGGAGTAAAACCGAAACTACTTGAAAATTGATAAACAATCTGTCAAAGGTTGAGAAATTGGACTATATTGAAAATGAATCAAAAGGACAGTTTCAGACAGTCTTTGCTTGTTAAAAGCAAGCCATTAAAACTATTTGCGTGCAATAGAAATTTGGAT
>JAUXMV010000072.1 GCA_030683155.1 Bacteroidales bacterium | reverse complement strand
AGCATCCATCATCCTAATTTCAGAGGGATATTGGATTTTGCCATAGATACCAGGTTTAAGTTCCGGTTCAATAAGGTCGTCAAGTTGGCTACGCAAACCCGAAGAATTCAATTTTGACTGAAATCCATTGTCGTTAAGTCCAACTTTTTCAAAGGATGGAATATTGCCAAATTTTCCGCCCGTGCCATTCCCGCTCCAGAATTTCTTACCTCCTGCAATGGCACGAATGCCGCTAAACGAACCACCTAACACTCCGCCGCCCAAGGATGACCACAAACCAGTTTCGACACCATTTTGGAGTGACTGCTTAAAACCATTTCCTAACAACATGCTATTTCCCGTTCCTGAGACCAAACCTGATGCAAGACCGGCACCGGATCCAGAAGCAAATCCTGCCCCAAAGCCAACTGTTGATAGCCCTGCTGAAGCACTAAAGCCAAATGTACCTGCACCTGATGCCAAAGTTCCAAAACCAGCTCCAACACCTGCTCCCAAGAATCCTGCTGCAGCTCCAACTCCAAAGAATCCTAATCCACGCCAACTAAACTCAGCTCCATTGGTAGCCCAATTGATAACCCCACCTATCACAGCTCCAGCAACCAAATGCACCCATTCCCCATCAGGGTCGGTGTATTTTAAAGGATTGTTAAAGGCATAGCTATACCTGTTAAAATTCTGGCTGTAGTCCGGTGCCTGCACATAAGGATCAGGGCTCAAAAACCTAGCAAGGAAAGGATCATACACACGGCCGTTCATGTTTATAAGTCCAAACTGTGGTAGATGTTCATGGCCTGTAAATCCCCTATCAAACATCGTTGAAGTCACATTGTAGTCATTCCAGTTGCTGGCATTTCGGCGGCGACCCCAGGGGTCATAGCTCAGGCTTTCAAGCAGGTTGCCGGAGGCATCGGTGATGGCGGTGATGCTGAAGCTTTCCCTATGCACACAATTACATATCATGTTGTAAGCTTGATTTGTTGGCGGGGTAAAGGTAAAATGATTTTTGAAAACATAGAAAAAAATTTGTTACCGGATTAAAGACAAAAAGCCCGGACTTGCCGGGCTTTGTTTATTATTCAGAACCTGCTTCATAGCAGGATATACATAATTTTATTCCCTTGTTACCTACACGCTCAAGAGTACTTGGCTCAAATTCCATATTACACTGGTTATTATATCCATAAATTAACCAAATGCTAATATCATTATTTTCTATCCCCAATTCTTGCAACTTTTCATATTTTCCTTCTAAGGAATCTAAAAGTTTTGCAATTATATCATAGTATTCTTTTTGTTCTTCGAATACAATTTCATATATCCAACCATATTTATAACTTTTAGGTTGTAACTCAACAATAGAAGAAACATTTTCATAAAATTTTTCTTCAGTATTAATTCTTAATTCATAAGTTAATATTTCCATCGAAGTATATTAAAACAATTTCAAGAATTCAGTAATTGTCATTCCTGTCTCATATGACTTTCCAAAGTGACCACTGTTTTTAGTTCCCGTAAGCCATATCTTCCCTCCTTTAAACATTAAATCAGGGTTCGTGCCTACGATATGTGAAAAGTTTTTTGGATTTGCAAAAGACAGAACCCCCTTTTTAACACCGTGTAAAGCTGTAGGATTAAATAAGTACTTTCCTAATTTTAATGCTTGCTCCCCTTTTCTTAGTTGTCCTCCAATGAAAGATGGGGGCGCACCCATGGTTGGGGCAAAACCTGTTACAATACCATTCATATTATAATGGTAACCATCTATATTGCCTCCAGTCAAAAAATAGTTCATAGCTCCCCAGAATCCGCTAAAATCTTGGGATTGTGGTTCATCAAATTTAGCAGTTAATAATCCCCCTACTCCAACAACACCTTCTCCCACAACCATTCCGGCAGTCTGGTTTGAAAAAATTAGCCCGCCGCCGGTACCATAACTCATTGAACCGATGGTACCCATACTTCCAATGAGGTTATTCCTACCGAATGCGGAAACAATGGTCAGGTTAAATCCGCTGTTCATCCAACCCACAACTATCGATATGCTTGTTCTGTCGTTAATCATAGTGCTGTTTACTCTGCCGTTAGTTGCCTGTTTGGTAAACATGCTGGTATAAAAGCTGTTCCATGCTCCCTGCCCATACATTCCATCAAAGGATCTGCTGTTTCCCAGCATAAAGTTACCCCATTCACTTCTGTTTTGGTCGCTCCAGTGGTTGCCCGATCCCGGGCCTATGCCGCTTGTGATATAATTCCAGTTATTTAAGTACCCGCTCGAACCGGCAATATACGGAATGGCAGTGGTGTTTTCGTCTAATCTGATATTGTTGTATCCGCTTGGATCAATGTACTTCAGCGGGTTGTTGAAGGCATAGCTGTAGCGGTTGTAGTTTTGGGAGTAGTTGGGGGCTTGCACAAAGGGGTCGGGGCTCAAAAACCTGGCAAGAAATGGATCATACACTCTTCCATTCATGTTTATAAGGCCAAAATGTGGCAGATGTTCGTGCCCTGTAAAGCCACGGTCAAATAGTGTGGAAGTGACGTTGTAATCAGTCCAATCAGTTGCTTTGCGGCGGCGGCCCCAGGGGTCATAGCTCAGGCTTTCAAGCAGGTTGCCCGAGGCATCGGTGCTCCCCGCCGCCCACAACACATCCCCTCCGGCATGGATGCCGCTTTTGGTGTTACCGATGGCCGGAATGTGGTTCATCTTTGGGTTTTGGTTTGCTATGGGCAAATGTAGGAAAAAAACTTCCCCCCGGCCGATGGTGGCTGGGGGAAAGTTATGAAATTAAAGCTTAAAGCCTGTTTCACAAAATATTTGCTTCACGATAAACGCTTATAGGTTATCAATATATTCCTCTTTGGTGATTTCAACATATCCTTCCTTTTCTGACCTAAAATACTTCATACCATCCTTGCAAAAGGCAACAAAGTAATTTCCCCTACTTATGCCCATTAAATGATACATCCCGCAATCAGGGTATTTTAGAGCAAAATCTAATCTATTTGTTATCGTAAGTGGCAAATTTTCTTCATTTAATACCATGATATTACGAGCATCACCAAAAGCCAAAATTTCGGATTTATCATTAAATACTAAGGAAACTGTTCTGATGTAGGACTCTCCTTTTTCCACTCCATAATAATACGTAGGGTTAAGCATTCTTAAAAGCGATGTTGAGCCAAGGTCAATTTTCAGGTCAAAGCCCCTATACTCAACATAGTGAAAATGAACAAACTTTACTTCTTTGCCCTTTAGTGACTTATCTTGCTTGTAAAGAAGCTCAAGCAATCTTCCCTCCAGCTTCTGCTCTTCTGTTTTGTTATTCATTTTCATTGCATTAGTGTAAACCGTTAATAATGGCATCAAACTTAAAAACAATAGAAGCTTACGTAGGTTTTTCATGATAAATTTATTATTTAGAAAATTACAAAAACGTTCCAGGCTTTGATGAAGTTCACCCACTCCAGATCAATTGTTTTAATCCGATTCCTTAAAAAGTATTGACTCGAATTGCTTCATCTTTTTCTTGTGCCACCTTTGGGAAATTAGACATCTAAGTGTGTCATTATTAATACACTCACAAACTATTTTAGTGTACTCATCTTTGGAATAAAGGAGACTCCCTTTAGATTCGACCAAAACAATTGTATATGTTTTGCTAGTAATATCATCTAAACGAATTTTCAATGGATAAAGGTTATTTGCTTCAATATAGATCATTGAGTCAATGGGTAATCTTTGTAGATGCATTTCTGCAATGCCATCGGCTTTTAAATTTTCTGCAAAAATCGTAGCCCTTTTATTTTTTCTGGCATAAATAACAAACTCGCTTGATGGCAATGGGGTGTAGTTTTCAGTCCATAATTGAAATCGTAATACACCTGAATTTACACTTTGATTAGTAGCACTTTCAAGTATAAAAGATTCTGTTCGTCCAGTATAACTGAAATCATTGTTAATTTCAAAATTAGTTCGCCCATTTCTAAAGCCGATACTCCCACCTCCGAATATTGAACCAAATCTAAACTCAGCATATTCATTTGATAAGATCAAGTAATCTCCTTCTAAATTATTATACTTGGTTTTGAGAGATTGAGTATATACATTCATGATAATTATGAACTGAACTATGGAAACTAAAAATATTACTTTCATGGCTATTTTTATTAAAAAGTGACAGATCTAAAGTAAAACCCAAAACGATGAACATTTCGATTGCTCAAAACAAATCTACTCCCAAAATCATTAAAGTAAATTTTGAATTTCGGAATTCCATTTATATTATTGCCTGGCCACAGTTTAAGCTTATAGACAGGCATTGCATGACCACTTTCGCCCCATCCCGCAGTGAATCCAAATACACTTTTATAACCGTTATTTGGAACTTTAGTAACTAATCCATTAAAAAAACCAAGTTTTTCCGAATCAATTCCTGCATATTCAAAAAAATCATCCATGTAATCTGATCTCATTGAGGTTAAATCAACACCTCTGTCATTATAAAAATTACTAATCAATTCATTATAATAATTCGCATCATTTTTAGGATCCAATTCCCCTAACGTCATTGCAAAACAGCCGTTTTCAATTCTGTCAGAGGAATTAAAGTGTTCAAAATTATAAATTACAGGTTTTGATCTATTGTTACCTATCGCATTTCCTGACCAAAAATCATTTCCCATCCTGTGAGCCCTGATGCCGCCTTGTATGCCGCCGGTAAGGCCGCCTATGGCCAAGCCCCAGGCACCGGATTGCAGGCCTTTGCCAAGGGATTGCTTTAGGTTTTCGCCTTCTACAAGGCTATTACCTGTGCCGGTTACAAATCCGGAAGTAAACCCTGCACCAGCCCCCGCAGCTGCACCCGGTAAAAAACCTGCTGCTGTTAAACCAGTAGCTGACATAAAGCCAAATGAACCCGAACCAGCAGCTAAGGTACCAAAGCCGGCACCAAAGCCTGCACTCAAACCACCTGCCAATGCTCCTACACCAAAATAACCTAAACCCTTGGCGTTGAATTGTGCACCATTGGCCAGCCAATTTGCAAAGCCACCTATTGCAGCACCAACAACCAAATGCGCCCATTCCCCATCAGGGTCGGTGTATTTTAAAGGATTGTTAAAGGCATAGCTATACCTGTTAAAATTCTGGCTATAGTCAGGTGCCTGCACATATGGGTCGGGGCTCAAAAACCTGGCAAGAAATGGATCATACACTCTTCCATTCATGTTTATCAGGCCAAAATGGTCCAGGTGCTCGTGGCCTGTAAAGCCGCGGTCAAATAGTGTGGAAGTGATGTTGTAATCAGTCCAATCAGTTGCTTTGCGGCGGCGACCCCAGGGGTCATAGCTCAGGCTTTCAAGCAGGTTGCCGGAGGCATCGGTGATGGCGGTGATGCTGCCAAGGTAATCCTTGTGTACGTAATACATGGTTTCTGATGAGCGTTGCTTAACCATGATGGCAAAGAGGCCGTCGCGGCCATGGAGGTAATGCAATGCACGATCTTTATTAGTCGTATGATGAATCTCAAACTCGTAATCGTCCTGATAAAATTTGGTCTTTAAAGGTAAACCTACAGCAGTTTTGCCAATGTAGGTATAGGTATATGATTTTTTCCGTTGTTCATCCGGCCCATAAGTAATTTCATATACTTCTCCTCCGGCTCCCCGGTTTATTGACTCCAACTTGTTGAAAGTAGTATAGGTGATGCTTTGTTCAAAAGCATTTTGCTGAAAACTACTGGTAGGGCTCACAACTTTTGTCACAGCATGTGGTTTGGTGCTTTCATACAAATAGCCCGTTGTAGCAATGCTCACATCGGTTTTCTTTGTAATGTTACCATTGTTATGATAACTTAAGTTTATCACTGCCTGGCCGTTGTTGATATTCCAGCCTGTGAGCCGGCTGTGGAGTTTGTCGGTGTCGTAGGTGAAAGTTTCCTGAAAACCTCTCAATTCATCAAATCGTTTAGTAAGATTTCCAGTTACAGGGTCAAAGATGTAGGCTAATGCCATTATTTCTGTTCTTTCCTTATCAGCAGCATCTTTTGTTACTTCATGAGTCCATGGAAACCCATATTGATCATATCTCCAATTAATGGTGGTATGATCTCCAACTTTCGCAACATTGAATTGACCTCTCTGATTTTCTTCAATGCCTTTCCAAAGCAAGGCATTGGTTGTGGCATTGCGTATTTCATGCTGGTTACCTCTGTCATTGTAGAGGTATTTCAACTTATAGCCCGATGGGTATTCGTAGGTTTCCAACATTCCACTTGATGTATTGTATCCGTAAGCAAAGGTAAAACTATTTTGATCAACTGTTTCGGTTTTTTCAGAAATCCGGCCCAATTCATCATAGGTATAGTATATGGCGGTGCGATTGTCGCGCTCGGTAAGCCGGAGCAGGCCAAAGCCGTTATCAGTACTAGTGGTGTAGTAGGTATAAGTGGTTGAATCCTTTCCACCACTAATTTGGCGTTTCTTAAGCCTTCCGATATTGTCATATAACATTTCATATGTGTATCCATTGGCATCGGTTTGGCTGATAAGTTCGCCATAGGCATTGTAAGTGTAGGAAGTGGTACCTGCATTTGGGTCAATGAGTTCTTGCTGGTTGCCTGCCAGATCGTAATTAATTGTGGTCATACTTCCTAATGCATGCACCTGTATGAGCTGACCACGGCCATTATAGTCATAATTGATCTGGCCGGCAGGATCCTTACTCCAGTCGGTAAGCCCTGTGGCGTTGCTTATCTTTTCAGACCACACATTTGTGGCTTTGTTTGTTGTGCGTATGGTACGGCCGTTGTAGGTGGTTTCGATTTTAGTGCCATTAGGCATGGTTACTTCAGTGTTTCGGCCCAGCTGGTCATAAGCGTATGTGGTAAACAAACTAGGTGCTTCTTTTAAAATAAAAGGTTCTGAAAGGCTCAGCAATTTGCCTAACTCATTGTACTCTTTGTCCACAGCCACCGGCACGGCATTAAAATTGTAGCTCAGGCTGCGCAGTTCTCGACCCAGACAATCGAAAAACACAGTTGATTCGTGCCAGATTTCCCTTTCTACCTGTTTGAAACCGGTAAGTTGGTAAACAGCGCCTTTCGGCGCGTATCTATGATTAATCCATTCAACCTTGCTGTGGCTGCTTGTCCCATCTGGATGATAGGTTTCTGTCAGTTTGCCAAAGCCATCGTAAACAAAGACCGTTTGGTTTCCGCGTATGTCTTTTTCCCATTTTAGCAGGCCAAGGGCAGGATCATAGCCGTATTCGGTAACCAGGTTATTTTCCATTTTAGATGTGCGGATGGTTTTTTTCGAAACAAACCTGTTTGTCGCATCATATTCAAATGAGGTAAACCGCGGTGCAAGCACTTCGCTTTTAGGTGCCGCCAGCAATATTGATTTCAGGTTGCCGTAAGGATGATAATCGTAGGTTTCCATTGTGAACAATTCTGTTGTTTCCCCTCCCGGCAATACTGTTTTGGTTTCAAGTAATTTGTTTGAATTATAAGTAAACTGTACCCTATCAACCAAATCTTTTTCGTTATTCTCATCCTCAGCGCTTGTTACAGTTGTTTCAACCCACACAGGCAATATGACCCAATTCTCAGTTGTTGGCGGGTGGTAGGCTGCCTCAATGGTTGTATTGAACTCCCAATCATCAAGGGGGTTGTTTTGCAGTGTTGAAGATCTTTGAACACTTTTAACTGAGTTGCCGAAATTATTAATATCATCAACGCTCTGTAGTGCCACTGACCTGCTGATAATGCTGTTGGCCTCATTGTTGTCGAAGGTGGTGGCCATGGTTTGTGTAGCTACAGGGAAAAACACCAGCGGGTGCATACTTTCGCCGTGTGTCAGGTTTTTCAGGTCTATCTGCATTTCGGTTTGGCTGAGTGTCCTGTTTGTGGTGAGGTCTTCTGTGATTACCGATTTCGGATAAGGGAGGAAGTAGCGCAATTGCCCGCTAATATTTTTTACCAGCAAATCATTTGTGGTATTGGTTTTCGTGTTGCTACTCCCATCAGTGACAGACACAGATTGAAAACCCAGCATACCTTTTCCCTGCGCATGTACTTGCATGCCGGCATAATTATAAGTAGTAGGCGGAAAATAGTTCTTGCTGTTTGGCACCTGTGTTTCGATGGTATGCACAGTGCTGAAAGGATAGCGGTACTTCATTACCGGGTAATCAAAGAGAGAATTGTAGTCGCCTGAGTTATAGGGCTTATAAGCAATACGTTGGTTCATGCCCAGACCGTTGGTGATTTGGGTGATGCGGTCGTCGGGGGAGGTGCTATTTTGAAAATAAAAACCTCTTCTCCATGTTTGATTACTCTTAAAATCCTCAAATCTATCAACACCTTTTATAATATCACCAAAAACTACTTCAAAATGATTGAACACTTCTTTTTTGCCATCACCATTGAAATCGCCAAAATGCAGTGGATGTCTTACGATATCAATAATATCTTTCGGAAACCATAATTCTTCAAAACCTTCTTCTGCCACAAAACCTGCATTAACTCCACTATGCTTATACAAGCTTTTGTAATTTATGATGTATTTTTGGTTTACCCAATCCTCTGTGATTGATTGATAATAAATATCAGTGATTCCATCGTTGTTTAAGTCCAAAATTAAATAATCATTTGCCCACCAGTTGTGTCCAAGATTTATATTCTTCCTAACAAAACCTTTTCCGTAACTATAGTATATGGCTTGTTTAATACCATTTTCATCATATGCAACAATCAAATCGTCTTTGCCATCCCCATTAAAATCACCTGTTTCCAATGCTATTGGCGTAACTTCGAGATTATATTGGCTATTTAGGTGGCTTTCCATGGTATAAACCCCATTATCAATTTCAAGGTTAAAGCAATTGACACTTGTTCCATTACCATAAGTCAAAAAACCTATCTGGCCATTCCCTCTAAAATTTCCCGTCTTGATTATATTACTTGGATAGTCTCCAATTGCTTTTCTGTTGGTTGTGGTGAAAAATGATACAGAATTAATGGTGCCTGGATATATGTAGTATATACTTCCTTCCTTAGTTATCAAATCAGTAAGCCCGTTACCGGTAAAATCTCCTGTATGCATGATTTGAATGTTGACCCTCTCAGAACCAACTTGTACAAAAGCCCCATCACGATACGAATATATCCGTTGCCTTTTTTGGCCGATGGTTTCCCTGATTAATATGTTGTCAACACCCTCTCCAAAAAAATCGCCAACAATAAAATCACCTTGGAAGTTAATGCTGTGAACTACATTATTTATATAAACCTTGGTTTTTCCTTCACGGCCGTCATCCTCAACAAAATCAGTCTTGCCATCCCCATTAAAATCACCAGTTGCAGTCGAGTTTATGAATGAATAATATTCATCAACTGTTTCATTTATTGTATAGACAGGCCCGGCATAACCTCCCTGATTGTATTCCCACTCGAAATTTGTTGACTTTAGTGATTCACCATTCATACCTTCCAGTGAAACTTGTTTGAGGAATTCCCTATTGAAAATACCCTCATTCTCATAATCCAAAGTGTATTCGCGTATTTTTTCTTTTGTAGGACTATAGTAGATTGCAATACCCGACATTATTTTCTTAACTGAATACCAGTAAATCTCATTACCATGCGGGAAATAAGAGGTCATACAATAGTTCTCGTCCATATTTTTATACTCAAAAACAACTTCATACGGATAATACTCAATTTTTTTGAGATAAATTTCCCCATTTGCTTCTATTTTATCATACTCGAACATAATTGAATTCCCTAATAAATCATCTAATCGGTTTAGATGCCACCTAACAGGAAGTTTATGCTCTCCATTACTTTGCCTCGATTCATTTGTATTCCCAAAATGCTTTGTTAGTCCATCCTTAGTTTGAATTTTCCAATACCAACCATTATTCTTGTCTGTATTTATAGCAGTTTTGCCAGTTGTTCGTGGTGGTTGTGTAATCCGAGTAACATCATCAGTTTCCAATCTGCTAACACTAGGATTTTGGCTTACTTTTATGATCCTCATGCCATTAAGAGAGAATCTATCATCGGTAAAATCAACAGCCCCAGGCACTTCAACTTCATCAAAATACATTGTACCTCCAACTCGCTCCACAAATGTCCATCCACTAATTCCCCATCCTTTGCCCAGCACACCGGTTTCGCCCTGGCTGTTGTATTGTAGAGCCAGTTGTGGGGTCAAGCCTCCCCTGCCTGGCGGCAGGTCAATGTTAATAGTATAAACCGCTGCTCCACCGGGTGATATGGATAAGTTACCGTTCAATGTTCCAACAGTTTCTGTTTGTGCCTGTAGTGTTTGTGCTAAAATAATGATGACAGCTATATATATAAGGTGTAGGTATTGCTTTTTCATGAGGTTTATTTTTTTAAGATTTTCCATTGTTCTGTTTTTTCATTGGTTCGCACGAGCAACAAATAGAGCCCCGAGCTCAGATGCACCATTGGCAGATTGTTGTCTGATGCATCAAGCCGTCCGGTTTCCAGCAAAACACCCTTTGTGGTATATAGCCAGTATTCGCCTGTTGATTGTTCATTTGGAGGTAAAACAATATGTAAGCGATCACTGGCCGGATTGGGATATACCTTCACCTGCCCGGTTTCGGCCAGCATCTCATCGTTGATTTGCTTGCTTTTGTCCAACAGAGTATCCGAAGGGTTCAGCTCACTGCTTTTTTGTACCACTATTATCCGCGATATGCGGTTGCCTGCATTGTCATATCCATACTGAATACTCTGTGCATTACCTGTTTGTTGCACAATTGCAAATAAAAACAGGAATAGGAGAAATTTTAACATTTTCATAAAGCTTGATATTTGGTAAATAAAAATTTCAGTAAAAGTAAGATGTATTGACTCTAAGATGTTATGTGTCAATTACATATAATATGTATGTCTTACATAGTTTATGTAATTTATGCATGAGATAAAAAGTTTGTTTTACCAAGAAGCATTTTGTTGTTCAATAACAAAACTTGTCTATTCAAAATATTATATTTTTGTGCATTGATTTTGGAAAACAACAAACAAGGATCAAAACAACATGAAAAACAATAATCTGAAACGGATGCGTGAATTGCGCAACTTCTCACAAGAGTATGTTGCGAATCAACTGAACATAAGCCAAAGCAATTATAGCCGTATCGAGAACGGTAGTATTAAGCTGGACATTGGCAGACTTATCAAGCTTGCAAAACTCTTCCAGGTAAAACCGCACATACTACTGGAATGTGATATCCTTTACTTGTCTGGACAAGAGTATCCTCATAACCTTACAAATCAATCCCAGGAGCCTAACTTTTTGGCCTTCCAAAAAAGAATTGAGCAACTTGAAGAACAGTTTCGAGAACTTCAAAATATTAACACTTAGTATATTGGGTTATAATTGGTCATTCGGTTACTCAATGATAACAAAGCTTTGAGCAGTTCAATTTTCAATTCCGGCCATCTATTGGCTCTGCTAGTATATTTTTAATGACAGTGTTGACTTCCTTAAAACAATAAAACCGCTTTTTTTTAGTTCCTTAGATTGTCGGAAACTTATATCTTTATCGTTTTAAAATCAAAAACATGCGGCATTTATCCATATTGAATTGTTTCTTTCTGTTTCTTTTAATCCCTTCTTTTGCCTTTTCGCAGGGAATAGGCATCGGGCAATGGCGCACACACCTTCCTTACCAAAGGGTTACAGGTGTTGAGCTGGCCGGCGAAAAAGTGTATGCTGCAACGCCTTACGATCTTTTCATTTATAATACGGAAGACAACAGACTTAGCCTTCTTAACAAAGTGAACGGCCTGAGTGACATTGGCGTCAGCTCCATCCGATACAGCAGCGAACACAAAACTTTGCTTGTGGCATACACCAACACCAACATCGACCTTATCAGACCAAATGAAATCATCAATATCAGCGACATCAAAAATAAGGAACTCATTGGCAATAAAACGATAAACAATGTGATGTTTATCGACAAGTATGCCTATCTGTCCTGCGGATTTGGGATTGTCGTCATTGATATCGTTCGTGAAGAGGTTTATGACACCTATCTCATTGGACCGCAGGGAAGTTATATCAATGTCTTTGACCTGGAAGTATTCAACAACACCCTTTATGCTGCCACAGAAAATGGCGTTTATTATGCGCCCTTAAACAGTCCTAATCTGGCTGATTTCAACCAATGGACAAAAGATACACGTCTCCGCCACCCCAACCTTCGGTATACGCAGATTGAGGCCTTTGCCGGCAAGCTCTTTCTCAACTATTCAAGAAATGTTTACAATGCCGACACGCTTTTCGTTTTCAATGGAAGCAACTGGGATTATTTCGATAAACCCAATACTTCCCTGCACCGGCAAGTGCGCGCCTACGCAAACAGATTGCTTGTAGTGAATCATTTCAATGTTTTTATCTACGACGAAAACCTGGATATGATTCAATCCATTTATGCCCCGGAAGGCACTGGTGTCGAACCACTTGCAGCTGCCTTTGACGCTAGTGGCAACTATTGGGTGGGTGACAGAAAGAGAGGACTTCTGAAGACTTTCAACAATGGCTTTTCTGCAGAAACCTATCTGCCAAACGGGCCGGGAACAACCAATGTTTATGAGCTCAAAGCCCGAGGCAATTATGTTTGGGTGGCTCCCGGAGGCCGCAGAAATGACTGGGGAAAAATGTATATTATTGATGGCGTTTTTTCTTTTGACGGCTCACAATGGCGGACATACAATTCATCCAATACTTCAGGATTTGATACCATAAGCGATTTTGTCAGCGTTGCCATTGACCCGCAAAACCCTAAAAAGGCTTACATCGGAACATGGCAGGAAGGGATCATCGAATTCACTGATTTTGAGAAAACTGAAATCTATTCAACACACAATAGCAGCCTTGGTTCATGGCTGGCCGACCCAAGTCTGGTCAATATCAGCGGCCTCGGTTTTGATAGCTACAACAACCTTTGGGCCTGCAACACAGGGGCATCGAATATTTTATCCATGCGCAAACCAAACGGAGAATGGAAAGCTTTTTATCTGGGATCAACAGCAAGCGGCATTGATGTGGCCAATATGATTATTGACAAATCCAACAATAAATGGATCATCCGTCGCTCGGAAGGTAAAATCATGGTTTTTAACGACAACAACACCTTCGATAATCCTGCCGACGATCAGCTAAAGATATTAACCTCTTCAGCCAATAGCGGCAATATTCCGGGAAACTCAACCTTTTCAATGGCTGTCGATCTCGATGGTGCTGTTTGGGTTGGAACTGACAAAGGGCCTGTTGTTTTTTACAATCCTGAACGGATTTTTCAGACAGGTGTAAACTACGACGCACAGCAAATTCTTGTTCCGCGCAACGATGGCACAGGACAGGCTGACTTTTTACTTGGCAGCGAAAAAATTCTTTCAATCGCCGTGGATGGCTCCAATAAGAAATGGTTTGGAACAGAAAACGGCGCCTTTCTGATGTCGAAAGACGGCCTTGAAGAAATTTATTATTTCAATACCGATAACAGCCCTTTGCTTTCAAATACCGTAAACAGTATTGCCATTACTGACGATGGCGAAGTATTTTTCGGCACGCCCAACGGCATCATTTCATTCAAAGGCAACGCAACAACTCCTCCTGTGGTAAATACGGATGTGTATGCTTATCCAAATCCTGTCAGACAGGAATACGGTGGTCCAATAGCAATAAAAGGAATGGTAAGAGATGCCATTGTAAAGATCACAGACCTCAGCGGGAACATGGTCTTTCAAACGCGCTCCGAAGGCGGACAAGCAATCTGGGATGGCCGTTCGATCAATGGAAATCATGTGAATCCGGGCATTTATCTGGTTTTCATCACCGATAATTTGGGGATTGAAAAACTTGTCACCAAAGTGATGATGATGCGAAAACAATGAGCGAGCGCAGTCGTGGAATCGTTCTTCAGCACATTCGGTATGGCGACACAAGTCTGATCGTAAAAGTGTTCAGCGAGCAAGACGGCTTGCAGTCTTTTCTCATAAAAGGAGCTTTTTCGCGTCAATCGAAGTTCAGGCCTGCACTCTTTCAACCTTTGACTTTTATCGAATATGTGAGCCGCCACAAAGCTTCACGCGATTTGCAGTTTATGACGGAGGTAGGGGTGGAGATACCTTTCAACACCTTGTATACAGATGTAAAAAAAAGCTCCATTATCATCTTTATAGGCGAACTGCTTTCAAAAACAATCGTTGAAAGCACACCCAATCAGGCTTTGTTTGATTTTGTCCATAACGCCGTTTTATGGCTTGACCTCAGCCACGGAAAATACGCTGATTTTCATTTGCATTTTTGTCTTGAACTAAGCCGATACCTTGGGTTTTATCCAAAAACCGACCGTTATGAAGCAAACAATGTTTTTGATTTGATGAACGGTGTTTTTCGTCCTTTTTCACCTTCGCTGATACATTTTATTCCTGAAGCGGAGAGCAGGGCATTTAAGCAGCTTTGTTCCACAAGTCTTGAGCAGCTCGAAAATCTGGATCTGACCCTTGAAAGCAGACGATTTCTTTTACAGCATATCATCGTTTACTATCAGTTGCACGTCCCCGGTTTCAGAGGGATGCAATCGCATGAAATCCTGAAAGTGGTGCTGAGTTAAATAGCTATAAAACCTATTAAAATCATTCTGTCAATGTGATTCCTCCCTACGGTCGGAATGACTTTAGTATTTATTCTTCTTCTCTTCCAAGACCAGGGTCATTTTAACCGCAGGGAGAAATCCCATAGTGTCAGCAGCGGGCATTAATAAAGCATAAACCCTGGCTTTTTTAGTACTTAACTAGTGCTTGTCTTTAAAGTCCGATGGCTGCATTATGCTCGTTATTCATGTCAGTCATTTACAACAGTAAATACCGAAAGTATTCGGCAAACATTCATTCCTTGCAAGCCTTGCCCCCGAACTTAAAAGTTCAGGCACTCCATATTAAAGACAGACACTAACTATAACTTAGCTGCATTGCTTTAACCGCTTTTCATTCTTTCTGACGGCACTTTTATAATCTAACAATCCAGTTTATAAATTGAAATACAATTGATTAGAGGGTTTTTAAAAGACCCTAAACAACTTGTTATACCGAGATTAACTCTGTGTTGAAAACTTTAAGGAATTTCTCCAAAAGGATATCTTTTACATCCTGAATTGCTGTTTTGTGTCCAAGCTCCTTTTCCATTGAAGTAACGCCTTTGTCTGTGAAACCGCAAGGATTGATCAGGTTGTAGAATGACAAATCTGTATTCACATTAAAGGCGAAACCGTGCATCGTAACACCGCGGCTTGCTCTCACACCGATGGCACAGATTTTTCTTGATTTTCCCGGAAGATCCGCTTCAAGCCACACACCTGTTGCGCCTTCCAACCGCCCTGCTTCAACATCAAATGACTTCAAAGTCTGGATGACGGCTGTTTCCATGCGAAAAATATACTCCCTCACCCCAATTTTGAAAGCGTCAAGATTGATGATGGGATAGCCAACAATTTGACCGGGACCGTGATAGGTGATGTCGCCGCCACGATTGATTCTGTAAAATGCAGCGCCTTTTGACTTTAGAAAATCTTCGTTGACGAGTAGATTTTCAGGAGCACCACTTTTGCCAAGTGTGAAAACATGCGGATGTTCCACAAAAAGCAAAGTGCCTGCGGGAGGCTCTTTATGATCAGTTTCAGCCTTGACTTTGCTTTCCATCAGGTCTGAAAAAAGCTTTTCCTGTAGATCCCATGCCTGTTGGTAGTCCATCAGGCCAAGGTCGTTGAATTGTATTGAAGACATGGTTTAAAGGATGTGTTTTTCTGCTTTGTAAGAACTTCTTACGAGCGGGCCGCTTTCGACGTGTCGGAAACCTCTGCTGAGGCCTTCGTGTTCGTATTCGGCAAAAACTTCCGGTGTCACAAACTCTTTTACAGGAAGATGGTTTCGTGTGGGCTGCAGATATTGTCCGATAGTTAAAACACTGACACCTGCTTTGCGAAGGTCGTCCATGGTTTCCAGAACCTCTTCACGGGTTTCGCCCAATCCAAGCATGATGCCTGATTTTGCAATGACCCCTGCTTTGGAAAGGGTTTCGAGCACTTTCAGGCTTAAGTCATATTTTGCGCGGCTTCTCACCCATGGTGTGATTCGGCGTACAGTTTCGAGGTTGTGAGAGATCACTTCCGGACCGGCCTCAACAACTTTCATGATAAGTTCTTCTTTACCGTCGAAATCCGGAATCAGCGTTTCCATTGTTGTTCCCGGCGATTCGCGTTTGATGGCTTTGATGGTCATTGCCCAAATTTCGGCACCGCCATCTTTCATATCATCACGATCAACAGAGGTTAGCACCACATGTTTCAGTTTCATTAATTTCACTGATTCTGCCACGCGTTCGGGCTCTTCCCAGTCTGCCGGCAGAGGGCGGCCAGTTTTCACATTGCAAAAACCACACGAACGGGTGCAGATATCCCCGAGGATCATCAATGTGGCTGTTCCCCGGCCCCAGCATTCATGCATGTTTGGACAGTGTCCGCTGGTACAGATGGTATGTAATTTATGTTCTTCAACAATTTCTCTGACTGATAAATATGATTTTCCTGCCGGAACTTTTGTTTTGAGCCATTCAGGTTTGCGAAGTATGATGTTGGTACGTGTATCGTCCATAGTATTTTGAAATGTTTATTTGAGAAGGCAAAATTAGGCAATCGAAGCTTACGGCAATGTTTCATCGGGTGGTTTTTATTGTTTCTGCATCTATTATCTCTTTGTGTACCTCCCATTGTTCGGCGTAGTTTGCAACTACATCGTATTCTTTTTTGTTCAATTTAGCTTACAACTACGTCGATTCCTGAACGAAGATTTGGTTATTTCAACTGATTGTAAACCAGTGTGATGTGGCGACGTAGTTGCAAACTACGCCGAACTTGATAAAGCCATCTATGTTGAATCAAGCTTTGCCGGTTGATTTTATTGTTCCTCGAAAACAACTTTAGCGACTACTTCACCTACCATGCGCAAAGTTTTGGGATCAATCTGGCTCAGGTTGTCATTCATGGTATGCCAGTATTCGTAAAAGGTTCCGTTCGAACTGTTTTGATCAATATGAATGATATTGATCATCGGAATGCCTGCATTGCGGTTGACGGGAATATGATCGTCGGTAATTGGCAAACCGGGTTTGTTCACAAAAACATTCCCATAACCCAGGTTTGAGGCTGTTTTCCAGACTTTATCGAGCACCCAGGGAGCATATTGCTGGGAATAATATTCTCTTGGAAATACTGCGCCGGGCGCACCTACCATATCGAGCAAAATGCCAAATTGGGCGCGGTATCCGGGCTTGTGGAAATTGCGTGACCAATGCTGTGAACCGAGCGCCCAGTAGTCTTCATCGCCATAGGATCTTTCATCGTTGTGCGGGCCATAATCTTCGAGGTCGAAAAAGATGATGTCAACGCCGAGTGTTTTTTCCAAAGGGGACTGATGCAGCAAACGCGCTATTTCCATCAAAACGCCGACACCACTTGCTCCGTCATTGGCGCCATCAATGGGTGTGCGATGGTTTGCCGGATCGGGATCGTGATCGGCATAAGGTCTCGAATCCCAGTGCGCGGCTAAAAGTATCCGCTTTTTGGCCTCAGGATTAAAAACTGAAATGATGTTTTTGCCATCAAAGATATTTTTGTTGTAAACCCGGGCCTTGAATCCCTGCACGATGACAGTATCGGCAAAAGCAGCCATCTTTTCAGCAAACCATGTTGCGCAGGCAGCATGGGCTGCAGAACCCGGAACACGCGGTCCGAAAGCCAGTTGCGCAGCCACAAAATTATAGGCGGAATCAGCTGAAAAGACTGGCGTTTCAAAAGTTTTTTTTGCGATAGGGGCCGACTCTTTTTTTGCTTGTTTTTGGGTAGCTCCATTGCATGATGCAAGTAAAATTAGCATCAAAGAAAAATATATCAGTGGTTTCATACTTGTATCAAATTATGCTGAAATCAATTGCAAAGGTAAGCAAACGACTTTTTGATGCATCAGGAAAACAAGCAGAAACAATGGATTATTCCACAAAGTCAATGCTTTTGCCAAAAGCTGAGCCAAAGACCTGTTCTGAGAGGGGTTTTCTCAATCTTTCAGCATATTCCATTGGTTTAAGGTTTGGATGAAGGATTTCCGGATCTCCGATATAACCGACAGCAGTGACCGTAACCACAAGATGATCGCCCGGCACATCAAACAGTTCTGCTGCTTTTTTCACATCGAAGCCTCCCATCTGATGCACAAAAAGTCCGTCAGCAGCGGCCTGAAAAGTCAGATAAGCAATGGCTTGTCCAAGGTCGTAGCGCGCCGAATGGTTTTCTTTTTCTGGGTTTTTTATACTTGATTTTCGGGCGATGGCTAAAATAAGTACAGGCGCTGATGCAGCCCAAAGTTGATTGAATTCGACAAGGGTTGAAAATATTTGCTCATAAACAGCATCGCCTTTTCGTCCGACGATGAAACTCCAGGGCTGCTCATTGGAGGAGGAAGGCGCCCAACGTGCAGCTTCAAACATGCGTTGAAGTTTTTCTGTTTCAACCATTTGGTCGGAAAATACTCTTGGACTCCAGCGCTCTTTCAGCAAAGGATGAATTTCATAGGTTGTGATTGCGGGTTTTGCTTTCATAGATATTTTGTTTGAAATTGTCTGTTTACTTTCAAAGGTTTTGATTGAAGCAACAGCACATTTTTTGATTTGATTAATTTGGTTTGACACAAAAATAAACAACATTCAGGGCTTTTTGTTTCAATTTATACGAATTGTAATTTTCGTCTTTTTCAAATATTGGTATCCGGTAAAAATGCTATCGTCCCTAACGGGACTTGAGGTTCTTTCCTAACTAATTTTTTACCAATGTTTTGTCCCTACGGGACATTGGCCGATGTATATTCCGGGTTTGCGGTATATTGATGTTCTTTAATCAGACATCAAGGTTTTCAAACGTATCAGATGAGGGCTTCCCTGCTTTATCTTTTAACTATTTTTGTCCAATAAAAAATAATATCCAATGACCGGAATCAATTATCACATGCACACGCTTTATTCTGACGGCAAAAACAAACCATTGGATTATGTGGAAGAGGCCCTTCGACAGGGAATGACTGCCATCGGATTTTCTGATCATTCTCCTTTGCCGTTTGATAATCCATTTTCGCTTAAAAGTGAACTGTTAGACGATTACGTATCTGAAATCAGGGGTTTACAGCAAAAATTTAAAGACAAGGTCGATATTTTCTTATCGATTGAAATGGACTTTGTGCCCGGCATGTCGGAGGATTTTGGAAAGCTGAAAGAATTGGCAAAGCTTGATTATGTGATTGGATCTGTACATCTTGTGGGAAAAGATGCCGAAGAAAATCTTTGGTTTACCGACGGCCCCGACAGCAGAATCTACGACAATGGCTTGCGTGATTTTTATGGAAATGACATTCGGAAGGCTGTAGCTGCTTTTTACGATCAGACGAATGAAATGATTCAAAGTCAGCAGTTTGATATCGTTGGTCATTTCGACAAAATAAAGATGCACAATCAGAACCGCTTTTTCCATGAAGGGGAAAAATGGTACAGAAACCATATTTTTGAAACCTTAAATCTCATCGTTCAGAAAGGGCTGATTGTTGAAATCAACACCCGCGGAATCTACAAAAAGCGTTGCGACAGTCTGTATCCTTCGGGATGGATTTTGAAGGAAATGAAGCAATTGGGTGTACCTGTCATCATCAGCTCTGACGCTCATCAACCGGAAGAAATTCAAATGGAATTTTCACGTGCAATAGAGACTTTGCAGGCTGCAGGTTACAACGAAATGATGATTTTTAAAAATGGTAGCTGGCAAGTTTCACCATTTTTTAATAACGATCAGCATTAGAAGTTCTGAAAATATGCAATTTAGCGTTTGAGCATTTTCAAAGTTTCAACCCTGTTGTTTTCGCCTGTAATTTTGATTAGATAAAAGCCAGAGGTTAACCCTTCAATTTGCATGCTGTGCTGATGTTTTCCAATACCGAAAAATTCTTCCGTTGTCTGTATCACCCTTCCGCTTAAATCCATTAATTCAAAACTTACCCTTCCTGCGGAGGGCAAATGGAAGTTTATCCTTGCATATTCATTAGCCGGATTGGGAAGCACTTCAGCAAGAAAAGGCCTGCTCGTGTTTTCATTAATATCCAGCAGCTTATCAACACGAAGCTTTAGAGCAACGGGCAGATGGTCCGACATATTGAACAAGGCATCTGCAATTTCCTGCGAAACCGCAATATTTTGAGGAGGGCCGTTGATTGATCCGTTGAACCTGAGTCCGTCCTGACCGACAGCATTGTATGATTCTTGCACATATCTGACTTTTTTGGTACCAAAACGCACTTCGTCAGAAATCAGAATAAAGTCGAAACGGTCGTCCATTCCGCCGCCGGCTTTGCAGCCCGTAGAGGATGATTGTGTTGATTGGGTGTGAATTCCGGCATAAAAAGAGTTGTTGTTCCAGTTGCCACTTTGCCCGATCGGATCAAGGAAACGCATATTGGCGTTGGTGTAGTTTAACATCGTTTGAAACCCTGGCTCTGTAGCTGTATAATAATTGAAATCGCCCATAAATAGCACGTTTTCAGTTGAAAAGCGTGTTTCGAGAAATCGCATGGTATTTTCAGCCATGATCTTTCTGGCATTGGCATCACCGGAAGTATTGCCTGCTTTGAGATGTGCCACCACACAAACAATGAAAGCCGTGTCGCCAAGAGCCAGATCGTTCGAATTATAGTACAATTCATAAACATCGACATCGCGCACATAATTTTGAGCGGTGTATTGTGCCTTCAACCGCAGTTTTCGCGAGTCATAATAAAGCATATTTACGATATTTGAATTGGCTGTATTGCTCGAAGCTGCCCGCTTGTAATAATTCACGAAATTGATATTCAGGTTATTGTCGAGCAGATGTTGATGCATGGCTTCATTGCGTGAAAGCTCATTTACCGTAAATATGTCGGGCTTCACATGATTGAGAATTGTTCTGAGGTGGGGGTCTTTCATCTCGAGACTGTTGTTGCTGTTATTACAAAACCCGGTAATTTCACCATAGTAAAGAAGGTTGTAATGCATCACGGTAAGGGTGTCTTGAGAAAAAATCCTTGAACCAAGAAAGAGGAGGGTAAAAATAAAAAAATATCGCTTCATCAAAAGAAAATTGGACGCCAAAGATAATGTTTTTGCCCAAGACAGAAGATGGTGAAGTGTGTTTCGTTGAAAGTGTCAGATGCATTATCTTTGCGCCATGAGCAAAATGAAGGATTATAGGATTGAAATGAACAAGCTAGGCAGGCAAGGCGTGCCTTTTCTGTTCATCATCGATTTTTTATCGCTTGAGCCTTATGTAATTCCTTTGAAGGATATTTCTTCCAATGAAATCATGTTTCATATTGATGGGCATCAAAATTACGAAAGCAAAAAGATCTTTCCCGACGAAGAAGTTGTTTTTGAGGCTGTTTCCCTTTCACATGAACGTTACCAAAAGGCATTTCAAAATGTAATGCACCATCTTCAAAGAGGCGATTCCTACTTGCTGAACCTCACAATGCCGGTAAAACTCAAAACAAATCAAAGTCTGGAGCAGATTTTTCACCGAAGCAATGCAAGATACAAACTGTGGTTTAAAGACAGGTTCACTGTGTTTTCGCCTGAAACTTTTGTGCGTATAGAGGATGGAATGATTCATGCGCATCCAATGAAAGGCACCATCGACGCAACGATTCCTGAGGCGATGCAAAAACTGCTCAACGATGAAAAAGAACTTGCCGAGCATTATACCATTGTCGATTTGTTGCGTAACGACCTGAGCATGGTTGCTGAAAACGTGCGTGTTGATCGTTTTCGCTATGTGGAGGAAATTTATAGCAAGGCTGGACGCATTTTGCAAACCAGCTCGCATATAAGTGGAAAGTTGCCCTCAGATTTTGCTTCAAACATTGGCGATATTATTTCGAAACTGCTTCCTGCCGGTTCCATTTCAGGCGCACCAAAAAAGAAGACAGTCGAAATCATTCTTGAAGCGGAAAACTATGAAAGAGGCTTTTACACCGGTATCTTTGGCATCTTCGACGGCCTTTCACTCAACAGCGCCGTCATGATCCGTTTTGTAGAGCAAACCCTTGATGGACTTATCTTTAAGGCTGGTGGCGGAATTACGGTAAATAGTAAACTTACGGATGAATATACAGAATTGATGCAAAAAGTTTACTTACCCATTAAGCATAACAACAACTGAGAAATTGAAATGAAAAACGATTTCCCGCTGTTTGAATCTATCCGCGTTTTCAATGGATCTTTTCAAAATCTTGCTTTGCACGAGAAACGGATGCAACTGGCTCAGAAACAGCTTTTTGACAAAAGTATTTTTTTTAATCTTGCCTTCTTTTTAAATACTTTTAACCCTCCCCAAAATGGCTTGTATAAATGTCGTCTGACTTATGGAGAAGAACTTTCTGTGCCGGAATTTTTGCCTTACCATAAAAAAAATATCCTGAGTCTTCGTCTTGTCGAAAGCAATAATATTGATTACAGCCTGAAATTGACTGACCGCAGCAGCATACAAAATCTTTTTGATCAAAGAAATGGCTGCGATGATGTGCTTATTATTCGAAATGGTTTGGTGACAGACACCTCCTATTGTAACATCATTTTTAAGAATGATATGGGCTTGTTTAGTCCGCAAAACCCTCTGCTGGAAGGTGTTCAAAGAGCTTTATTGCTTCAGCAAAGGAAAATTGAAACAGCAATAATCGGCGTTGACGACATTAAAAAGTATAGTTTTTTTTATCTCATCAACGCAATGATTCCATTGGAGGAGGCAGAAAAAACCCCCATCGAAAACATCTTCTGATTTCAAATTCTGTTCATTTCATACCACTAACTGAATAAGGTCAGAAGGTTTATTCAAAATTCTTA
>JAUXMV010000066.1 GCA_030683155.1 Bacteroidales bacterium | reverse complement strand
CTCCAACAAAAAAGGGGAGCCATCCGGCTCTCCTTTTTTTAGCATATAAGCTTTACGCTTTTTCGAAGATTATTTCACGATGGTAGCACGTTTTGTAACAATGCCTTCGCTGGTAACGATGCGCAGCATGTAAACGCCTGCATCCCATCCTTCTACATTGAGTACAAGGCTGCTGAGCTTGTTCATTTCCATGTCAAGCACGGTCTGTCCAAGGGCATTGATCACCGTGAGGCGGCTCATCGGCAGCGACTCGATGGTCAGACTGCTCTTGGCCGGATTCGGGTAGATGCTTGTGCTGGCATCGGCAAGCTCGTTGATACCAACAAGGATGTCAACACATGCCTGGTTCGATGGTGCTGATTCGCCTGAACCATACATCGCTGTCACGTGATAGCAATGTACGCCCATCTGCATTTCAGTGTAGGAGTGATTCATGGTCTGTACCATGGCTGCCATCACTTGTCCGTTCTTGTAAATATTGAAACCAAGCAATGATCTTGAATGATCAGCCGGTGCGGTCCAGTTTGGTTCGCCGGAAGCAACAGGCTGTGCAAGTTTGGTGAGTTCCAAGGTGCCGCTGTTAGCTGTTGTAACCTGTGGAGCAGGTGTCTCATTCACTGCATAGGATACTTTACCTCCAGGTACGCCCTTGCCTCTGATCATTCCGTTGACAAGGAAATTATAGGTTTCCCAGGTTTCCCATCCACCGGCTGTGTAGTCGCCTACAAAGTAGTGGGTGTTGGGTTGGAATACATAAGGAGTTCCTATTCCGTCATCTGTGCCAAGGCCGACAAAACCAGCATAGGCTACGCCAAGGAAGAAGCCTCCGTTGGCTGTCACAGGGGTTGGGAAGGTATGGGTGTTCCATACACCATCGGTATTGGATACAGTGGCTGAATAGAGCACATTGCTTCCATTGGGGATGCCTGCGCCGGTGAGTCCGAATACATAGATCTTGATGGTATTGTGTGGTCCGCCTCCGTTAGATGCGTCACTGAGCAGCCAGCTCATTTCTGTGAGCACGGCTGATGTAGTGTGTTTAGAGCCTAATACGGTATTCAGGGTTCCGGTCGATGACCCAAGTTGCGCCAGTCTTACACCGTCATCATAACGGAATTCGACATCTTGCTGCATGTTCCAGGCCAGATTTACCAGATTTGGATTGGTAGCACTTATATTAGCGGTCAGGTTGGCCGGTGGTGCCATAACTTCCTGCAGAATAATGTTGGGCAACACAAGGTTTGTTGTTCCTACAACGGCAGTGCCGCTATAGTCTGCATAACCTGCTGCGCTGACTTCAACAGCATAGGTGTTGCTGGCATACACGCCCGGGATGCTGAACATTCCGGATGCATTGGTTGTAGCCTGGTAGTTTTCATAGCCTTCCAGACTTACCTGTGCGCCTGCCAGACCTACGGTCGGAGCATCGCTTCCAGCTACAAAACCACTCACTGTAACCGTTGGCATGCCCTGAAGGTTGAAGTTCAGGGTTGTTGTCTGATCCACAACGATGGTCGTTGGAAGGGTCTGTGCAACATATCCAAACTTGCTGGCTGTAACATTGATGTTACCCGGAAGCAGGTATGGGAAGTTGTATTGTCCCTGTGCATTGGTATGTGTCATGGTCGAGGTGCCATCCACCTGAACTTTAACGCCTTCTACTGGCTGGCCACTGCTGGAAACGACTCCCTGCAATGCGCCCAGACCGGATGTGTTAAAGAACAAAGTGGTATTCGGATGCCAGTTCTTCAGCTGTGCAGCTGCCGGTGCAGGCGGATTCATTGGATCGAATACTGTTGCATCCAGCTGTACGTGGCGTGTGCGGTTGGGCTTATTGGCCGTTTCTGTTGCGTAGAACTTGTCGTTTGTGTTGAAGTAAACGTCTTCCCATACCCTGTTGGTATAAACCACCAGGTTGCCGCCTCCATAAATGTATGGCTGACTGAAAGGAATGTAGATGACATTGCTTCCGATGGGGAAGTCTACTGTACCGTCAAAGACAAGTGTGAAGCCTGACGGATCGGCCCAGCCTTGTGAAAGGTCGGCCATCGCTGTGGTTCCTACCCAGATCTTAACGGCTTTGCCGGGAAGATTTGTTGCAAAATTGTTGTAGTAGTTGAGTCCCAATAGTGCTCCTCCGATATTTTCGAGTTCTTCAGGATAATAGATCGTCTGTGAAAGACTGTTCTTCCAGTAGAAATCAAATGGAATACGGAAGGTTGGCAATACGTTTCCTACACCAATGGTAATGGCTACAACGCCTTCGGGCTGTACAGTGACATTGAGTGAAGGAGAGGTGTTGTTCTGTGGATTGCCATCGCCTGCTACTTCTACTACACCGTAAATGCTTGTTGGACCTTGTGCTGTTGGCGTCCATGATAGTGGTACCATCAGGGTTTGGCCTGCAGTAATTGTTGGACCGGCTACGCTGTTGAGTTCAACACCGCCTGCCTGCATCAGTTTCACTGTGTAGGTGCTTTGGGTTGTGCTTCCAAGGTTCTTCACTTCTACATTGTAGGTAGAGGCTGTACCCACCGACGGGGTGATGTTTCCTGAAACTGATTTGGCTTCCAGGTCAACGTCGGCTGGGGTGAAGCAGCTGATAAGGGCTTTCCAGCCATCGCGCTGTACACTTGCGTCTGAGGTAAAGTGGAAGGTAATCGCTCCCTGAGCATTAGTGGCTACAAGTTCTGCAAGCAGCGCTGGTACGCCAACACCGTTGAAGCCTGTTGCAGGTCCAATCTGTGGTGAGCTTGTGTTTGGTCCGTCATAGACTTTCAAAAAGTCATAGTTGGCTTCTGTATTGAATTCAACAAAATTGAACTTCATCTTGGCTCCGGCTGTAGATGGAAGGAAGGTGAGGGTCAGGTTTTCGCTGTTCTGATACTGGCCTGTGGCGCCACCTGAATCGTAGAAGTTGCCTTCGCAGATGGTAATGGTGCCATTTTGCATATTGATGTCTACAACACTTGAAATGGTTACTGTGGCCATTACAGGATCGGATTCTCCTACCGATGGCTGGTCATAGAGTGCTGATACGCCGTAGGTATAGGTGCCGGGTGCTAGTGGGGCATCCAGATAGGTGCGTGGTGTGGTTGCGTTGGTGGCAATGAGTGTGCCATCACGGTAGATATTATAACCTGTCAGGTTGTAATCGCCGCCACCGCCGCCGCCGGCTGTTCCTTCAATCAGGAATGGAAGGCCTTGTGCTGGTGTGTCGGTGCCTGTATCCAACCAGTCTTGCCATACTGAACTGGCACCAAGGAATTGCTTGGCATTGCCTGTTACAGCTTGTCCGTTGATGGTGATCGGTGGTGCCCATGGGCCACTGGCCAGACTTCCTGCAAGGGTATAGTCTATCCAATAAGTACCTGGTTCGAGTACAAGACCTGGAGTAGCCATTACGACACTCATAATTGGACGAGTAGTTCCGGGAGTACCTTCACTCAAACGGTAGCTGTTGGTCCATGCAGTAGAAGCCATTCTGTTGGTAACAACGTCACCCCAAATCACTTGTCCGCCTGCTGTTGGATCGCCATCCCATACCTGAACATAACCACCTGTTATGGTGCTTGTAGTAGGAGAACCAGTTTGGTAGGTATATACAGTAATGGTTTCTACTGTCCAGGTCTGATCAACGACGATATCATCTGCCATGCGATTTCCTGAAGCAAACTGGATGCCAGCGCCAAGGGTGTTCATGCCCAATGTTACGTTTTGAAGTATGCTCTGGTCAGTGCCGTTAGGTCCTGTGCCGGGGCTGTTGATGAATGGTCCATTGTCGTGCAACAAGGTGCGGTTACGGCTTCCACTCATATGTTTAACTCCGGAAGGAATGATTTGTGCCTGTCCACCGATGGTTGTGGTTTCGGCTGCTTCACCATATACATAGGTCGTCTGTGGGTTGAGTCTGGCGTCAATCTCTGACTGGCTCATGCCGCTGGTACGGAAATAAATTCCTTCACCCGGACCGGCTGCTACAGGAGCGGTATAGGCCGCCTTGGTAACTGTATTGGTAACAGTTACATCATCGATCTTGATGAAGAACATGTCGGTAACATTGGCGTGCTGGAAGGCGATGTAGATCGTCTGTCCGGCAAAAGCACTCAGGTCAACTACTACCTCTGCCCATGCGGCGGGTGAGATTGCACTGTGTACAGTGGTGGTGAAATCTGCTACGGCATTGCCTGTGGTGCTTACTTTCACATAGTACTGTTCTTGTGACCATGCAGGATCTTGTGCATCTACCCAGAAACTGAGTTCTGAAGTGGCTGTCACAGCGATAGGTGGGGTTACAAGCCAGTTGTTGGGTGTCAAAGCACCAACATCATTGCGGTAGCTGGCACTGGTCATACAGTAGAGGCCTGTATGTGCATCAAAGACAGCGAACTCAAGTGCTGTGTTGTCCCAGATGTAGCCATCGCCATCAACATCATAAGTGACCCATCCTGTTGGGAGTGTTCCTGATTCGAAGCCTTCATAGAAGTCTTCTGTGGTGCCACCGCCTAAGTCTGGTGCCTGCCATGATAGCTGTGCTGCCAAAATAGCATCTACAACTGTCAGATTGCGTGGTGCTGGGAAGTCTGATACCACAGGATTGGTGACAGTTAAACTCACTGGAACCGTTAAGGTTGGCGTAACAGGGTCGTTGGAGCTAAATACCAAACTGCCCTGATAGCTTCCAACTGTCAAATCAGCTGTGCTGAATCCTACAGTGATATCCATGGATGCGCCTGCAGCCAAAGTGCCTGTCAAAGGCGCGGCTGTTAGCCAGCTGTCGGGTGGGGTGACGCCGCCTCCGGTATATTCAAATGAATCAATGCCGATATAGTTAGAATTGTTGCCACTTGGGCCTCCGCCGGTTACAAAGTAACGGAAGGCGATGCGGCCGCTTACCGGTGCTGCAAGACCACTGATAGTAGCAGTATATTGTGTCCAGACATCAGGATAGCCTCCTACGGTAAGATCTGGATTTACACTTAACAACACGGTAGTGAAATCTCCCACATCTGTGGCAGAGGTGCCTACATTCTGGCTCGCTCCACTTGTGCTTAAGCGAACTTCGAGTCTGTCGGGCCAGCTTGATCCTGTTGGAACACGTGTCCAGAAACTCATTGTATGACCATTCTCAAAAGTAGTTTCAGGGGTGAGCAGCCAGTTGCTGATGGTGCCTGTTCCGGCGGTATTGTTAAAGTTTGCGCCTATGTAAGATGTTGCTGCACCTGAATGGGCAGGGAATGGTGCTGTGGCACTGGCCTGGAACCAACTGGTGGTACCTACAGGTGCACTCTTGTTAATAAGTGCCCAACCTGCTGCCGGAAGCGTGGTGATATCATCAAAACCTTCGGAGAAGGAACTACGCATCATGCCACTGCCCGATGCCCAAACCACTGGTGTGGCTAC
The DNA here is from genome assembly GCA_030683155.1 of Bacteroidales bacterium. Lineage (GTDB taxonomy): Bacteria > Bacteroidota > Bacteroidia > Bacteroidales > F082 > JALNZU01. Next base: position 203 of record JAUXMV010000066.1, on the reverse strand, counting down.
AACAGAACTTGTGGTTGGATTGCTTCTGTCACCGCCTGATGGTAAAGTGAAATCAACTGATGTTGCTGTGGATACAACTGATTTTACACTTCCTGTTGTCACTGAAAGCTCAAATTCCAGCGCCGAATTGCCGGTGTTGCTTACAGTTACCATCTGAGAAGAGGAGGTCCCCAAAACAAGTGATTCTGAAAGTGATTCGGGAG
>JAUXMV010000056.1 GCA_030683155.1 Bacteroidales bacterium | reverse complement strand
CCTTTAACTCAAAATCCTGTGTGATTTCTATTGGAACTACAAGGCTTAACAACTCTTTAAAAAGATCATCTTTTGTCATTTTGCTTTTTTTATGCTAAGGTAATTATTATCCCCAGCACATCAAAATAATAAGTAGCCATCAAATTCCGTTTTACGATTTCAATTCATTATCCGCAGAAACTTTCTTCTTGAAATTTCCCGGATTTATGGAACATAATAGATCGGGCCTTCAATGCCCAATGGCCAGCCTGCCCAAACCCAAAGGAGCAACATCGGTATCCTGACCAATGCAAAGGCTATGGCAAAAGGAAGCATCATCGAAATAAGTGTTCCAATGCCGACATCCTTCACATATTTTTGCGCAAAGACAATCACAAGTGGAAAATAAGGCAAAAGCGGCGTTAACACGTTGGAATAGGAGTCGCCAATGCGGTAGGCGGCTTGCGTTGTTTCAGGAGAATAGCCCATTAGCATCAGCATGGGAACAAAAATAGGTGCCAAAAGCGCCCATTTAGCTGAGGCACTTCCCATGATCAGGTTTACAATTGAAGAAACAATTATAAAAGCAACCAGCAATGGTCCTCCCGTGAAACCAATCGCTTTCAATCCTTCCGAACCTTTCACCGCAAGCACACTACCAAGATGCGACCAGTTGAAATAGGCCACAAACTGCGAAGCCACAAATGCGATTACGATATACATTCCCATTGTCGACATGCTTTTGGCGGTCATGTCCGTGACATCTTTGTCGGTTTTTATTGTTTTGGCCACAATGCCATACACCAAACCAGCAACAAAAAATCCTATAAACATAATAGGCACCAGCGAGTCATAAAAGGGACGCATGCTTCTAATGCCCGTTTGTGGGTCAATATCTCCGCGCAGCAATCCATCAGCTGGAATTATTGTAAGCAATACCAAAATTGTTACAGCGATTGTTGCAAAGGCAGACCAGGCAAGTGCTTTGCGTTCTCTGCCAGTTATCGGGGTTTGTTCTTCAATAACGACATCGGCACCGGGCTTATAAGTGCCAAGCCGGGGGATAAGAATTTTTTCAGTAATCCATGTGCCGGCAATACCAACCAGCGGAACAGAAGCTGCCATGAGGTAATAGTTTGACAAAGGATTCACCGTATAATTTTGGTCGATGATTTGCGCTGCCGGCTCAGTAAAAGCAGCAATCATTGGGTCGAGTCCTGTGGGAAAAAGGTTGGCCCCAAAGCCCCCCGAAACACCAGCAAAAGCAGCGCCAATTCCTGCAAGCGGATGCCTGCCCATTCCGAGAAATATTGCAGCCCCCAGCGGAATAAGCACTACATAGCCCGCGTCAGCAGCAATTGAACTTATCATTCCGGCAACAACGATAGAAAAAGTAATCAACGATTTTGGCACTTTGGAGACAAATAAGCGCAATGCAACCGAAATCATCCCTGTGTATTCAGCCACACCAATACCAAGCATAACAACCAAAACCAATCCCAATGGCGGAAACGTTGCAAAAGTGCTGATCATTTTTGTCATGATCATTTGAAACCCATCACGGGAAAGCAAATTGATTACTTCTATTGAATCTACAGGGTTTCCGCCTCGGTCAAGCAGACCAGCAGCTTTTCCCGGGTGGTCAACAGTAATGCCTCCGAAAATCCATGAAAGCAGCAGTGTGATTCCCATTAAGATGGCAAAAAGTGTCACAGGCTGGGGAAGCTTATTCCCGACAACCTCCACTTTATCAAGCATCCTTTTGATGAAATCAGATTTTTTCTTCGTTGTTTTTGTCATCGATGTAAATTTCGTTAAATAGTTAATCGTTTTTTAATGAGCATTTTAAGTTAAAATATGAAAAAAATATTCAAATCTTAATCAAGTATAGGGGTGCGAAAATACGTTTAAATATTTTTAACTTAGGGTTGCCATCAGCCAGTATCCAAGTCTGAATCATAGCATTTCAACCATCTAAAAAGCTTAAATTAAGATGATTAGAATCAAAAAGAAAAAAAGCTTAATTTTTCTTAAATTAATTTAGCACGTCAAGTGTAGAACAATAAAAATCAGCGAACTAAAAACTACTGTTGCAATGAACCCTTCGGGATTTCAGCAATAACAACCAAACATTTTCTATCTTTGCTTCATAATGACGGTATCTGCATGATGATTCATAAAAAACCATCTGTTCTGCACCTATCGCCCGCGTTTTTCCGAAAACTTCTGGGAGTTTCGTCGTTCAGTTTAATAACTGGTGCCATTTCATTTTTCCAAAAAAACTTTGAGACTTTTATTAGATATAGCTTCAACAGCCTTTCTACTAGGAACACAAGTAAAATTCGCCTGAAGCATCGTGTTGGTTCTATAAAATACCAAGGCTTAGGAATACCATTTCCTTTGTACAATTCTGACAAATCCATACAAAATGCATTTTAAATACTTGAAATCAAATACTATAGCTGGCATGATGGCGAATACTGGTTTCGCTCCGCCACGAAGTCTTGGATTGAGCCAACTAACATAAGGCTGGAGAAAGATTTTGGACTTTTTTAAAATATGCTGTTTAAAAGCACTCCGTTTGAATCGCTGAATTCATTTCTTAAACCATTTCACCCTAATTATTCAGAGAGATATAAAAAACTCTTTGTTAATGTCAATTATGAGCAACCCTTTTTTCTATTTGGGTGTTGCGTGAGCAAAATTGTTTTATCAAAATAGATCCGACTTCGAACACAGATCATTAATGAAAAAAAAATATGAACATGAAAATCAAAGACAAAAAAAGCCTCTTTACGCGATCGCTTGATACTATTGAGATCATTGGCAACAAGTTACCCCATCCGGCAACGATTTTTGCAATGCTTGCGCTGATCGTAATTGTACTCTCCTGGATTGGTCATCTCAGCAATATGCATGCTGTTCACCCGGTTTCAGGTGTTGAAATTCACACAAAAAACCTGTTAAGCGCTGATGGTATCCGATGGATTTATTCCAATATTCTGCACAATTTCCTGTTGTTTCCGCCGCTTGGCTATGTGCTGGTTGTGATGATCGGCATTGGTGTTGCTGAAGGATCGGGGCTTTTTACATTAATGATTCGTGCACTTGTACTAAAATCGCCACCAAAACTGATTACTGCTTCAATCGTTGCAGCAGGAATTATCTCACATCTTGCCAGCGAAGCCGGTTATGTTGTGCTGATACCACTGGGGGCACTTATTTTTCATGCCCTTGGCAGGCATCCAATGGCCGGACTGGCGGCTGCATTTGTGGGCGTTAGCGGTGGTTTTGGCTCCAACTTCTTCATTGGTTCCATCGATCCGGTTTTGGCAGGAATATCCGAGTCGGCTGCTCAGATTATCATGCCGGAAATAACAGTTAACCCTGCAGTAAATTACTACTTTATGTTTGTTTCTGCTATTTTGGTAATTATCGGCGGAACCTGGATAACCGAAAAAATTGTAGAACCACGACTTGGAAAATATGAAGGCACCGCTCCTCGTGTGCCGATAGAAAAACTTACTGCTGTTGAAAAGAAAGGCCTTAACAGAGCAGGCATAAGTTTGCTCATAACTTTGGCAGCTCTGGCATTTTCAATTATTCCGGAAAATGGAATTTTCCGTCATCCCGAAACAGGCAGCGTTTTACATTCGCCTTTCTTTGACGGCATAATCATTGGAATTCTGATCTTTTTCTTTATTCCCGGATTGGTTTATGGAATAACTACTAAAAGCATTAAAGATGACAAAGATGTTGTGAAACATATTACTAAATCGATGAGCAGCATGGCCGGATACATCGTTTTGGTTTTCTTCGCGGCACAGTTTGTTTATTTCTTTAATTACAGCAATCTGGGTTTAATCCTTGCCATAAAAGGCGCAACAGGCCTTCAGGATATAGGCATGACAGGCATTCCCCTGATTGTTGGTTTCGTTTTGTTGTCAGCTTTTATCAATATGTTCATGGGTTCGGCATCAGCAAAGTGGGCTATCATGGCACCGGTTTTCATTCCCATGCTTATGCTAATTGACCCACCCTACCATCCCGGATTAACCCAGGCAGCTTTTCGTATTGGAGATTCGGTCACAAATCTTATCACACCTATGATGAGCTATTTTGCGCTTATCGTGACTTTTGCACAAAAATATGATGAAAAAAACGGCATCGGAACAATCATATCAACAATGATTCCTTATTCGGTGATACTTACAATTCTTTGGACTTTGCTGCTTGTATTATGGATGCTGACAGGACTGCCACTTGGCCCTGACGGACCGATCTTTATTCAATAGGCATTCATCTGTTTTTAAAATATTTCATCAAAACCTGTCAGGGCAAACCTGTCAGGTTTTGATGCTTTTTCGATATTTAAAGACTTTTTAATTATTTAATAAATTGATATCTAATTACTTAAATGTCCTATCAATTGAGTTTAAGGAATTTCAAGAGATTGATCAGGTAAAAAGCTGAACAGTTTAAAACTTCATAACCAGCCCAAAACCGCCTTGGCCAGAAAACGGAATGAATTTAGCTTTGCGTTTTGAATTTGATTTATTGAAATGCACCACTCCCCTGCCAATAAAATAACCCAGAGCGGCGCCGGCAAGAACATCCGAAGGCCAATGATCACCGCTAACCAAACGACCATAAGCTGTGAGGCTGGCAAGTGCATAAAATCCAGCACCAAGCCATGGTTTGTCATCATACATTCCTGCAAGCGTTGTGGCCACAACAAAAGCCCTCATTGCATGTCCGGAAGGAAAAGCATCTGCATCAAAACGGCGAAAAGGGCCATACCATTGATTTGGAGCTAATTCCATATCAGGCCTGACTCTGTGGGTTAGATGCTTTAAAAGAAAAGCACCTTCAGCTCCAAAAACAAAAGCCTGCAAACCAGTAAGCGCAACATTCCGTGAATGATCAATATTCTTGACGCTGCCATAGATGAAGATCGCAGCCAACGATGGGAGAGCTACCACTCCATTTCCAAAGATTTCAGTCCAACGAAAACTTTGGCCCTGAGCAGAAGAAATACTTTGAAATTTCTCGTAAACCGCTAAATCATTGAAATAAAGAATAGTCAATCCTGCCAATACAGATCCTGTAACAATCCAGTCTTTCGTATCAAAGTTCGCAGGAGCTTTCACAACATGAAGTGCAGCCGGACCATATGACTTCATGTAATCAAGGTTCAATCTGTAGTCATTTGGAATTTGATCTCCAAGAGAATCCTGTGCTGCAACTTTTTGCTGAAACCCAGATATCAGAAATAGAATGATTAACCAACGCGCCAAATTATTCGCGGGTTTTAGCCTGATTCCAAAGGGCATCCATCTCTTCGAGGCTCATATCGTGAAGCTGCTTATTTTCTTTTGCTGCCTCGTCTTCAATAAATGCGAAGCGGGAAAGAAATTTTCTATTGGTGCGTTCAAGGGCGTCTTCAGGGTTTACACCGATATAGCGGGCATAATTTACCAAAGCAAATAAAAGATCGCCAAATTCATCTTCCACTCTTGTTATTGCGGCATTGTTTTCCACCTCATCACTCAGCTCTTTCAATTCTTCTTCAACTTTCTTCCAGACATCTTCGCGCCGTTTCCACTCAAAACCAACACCACCGGCCTTCTCCTGCATTCTGTATGCTTTAAGCAATGCCGGCAACGAATTAGGTACCCCAGACAAAACTGATCTGTTTCCTTCTTTAAGTTTGATTTTTTCCCAATTATTTTTCACATCTCCAGCTCCATTCACTTTGACTTCACCATAAATATGCGGATGCCGTATGATAAGTTTTTCTGAAATGCTATCCAAAACATCTTTTATATCAAAAGCTCCTTTTTCAGAGCCAATCTTCGCATAAAAAACAAGATGAAGCATCAAATCGCCCAACTCTTTCTTGATATCCTGTAGATTATTTTCGAGAATGGCGTTACTCAGCTCATAAGTCTCTTCAATTGTGAGGTGACGCAGACTTTCGAGCGTCTGTTCACGATCCCACGGACAACCATCGCGTAATTCATCCATTATCTTCAGAAGTCTGGCGAACGCTTCAAGTTTTTCTTCCATTTTAATGATTTTGATGCAAAAGTAATGCATTCATTCCTTGCAAAAGGAAAGATATTAAACTGTGTTTAATAAAAAGTTAATGTCTTTATTCTATTGTCAGTCAAACTACCACGTGATTTTTACAAATAATTTGTCACATCAAATGACTGGCAGCACAACAATGCAGACTGCTTACCGTTTGTAAAACCGGTCTCTTTAAAGGTAATTGTTGTAATTTTGCAAGCTTATACAGGCTTGTCATCGGGCATTTTTTATATGAAAGCATTTTTGCCGTTTTTCTTGTTTTTTATTTTTTTAGGCTCAAGTCTTTTGGCACAGCCCAGACCTCCCCTACCTAATGAAAACTATCAGATTGAAGTCAGAAGTCATTTTGGCTTTTACCTTCATCACCATCTTGAGCTCGAACGTTTCAATGCGCATTTTCCATCTTTCGAAATTGCATTGCAGCGGTCCACTTTTGGAAGACAGCGCTGGGAGGCATTGTATGATTACCCTATAGTAGGTATTTCTGCCTTTTATTCTGATATGGGTGGTTTTGAAGAAATAGGTGAAGTGTATGCCATTTACCCTTTTATCAACTTTCCACTTAACGATAATGTAAAAAACCGGATAAATTTCAGACTTGGCGTAGGTCTTGGCTATTTAACAAATAAATACCATCCCACTGAAAATTACAAAAATTTTGCTATTGGATCACATCTTAATGCAGCGGCAAGTTTATATTTGGATTACCGAAAAACCCTTGGGAGCAGATTTACATTTGTTGCAGCAGCAGGCCTAACCCATTTTTCCAACGGCTCCACCAAAACACCAAACTACGGCTTAAATATTGTCACTGCAGTGGCAGGACTTAACTGGCACATTAACCGCCCAAATGCCTATCTTGATTTAAGATTTGCCCCAATTTTAAGGCCGTTTGAATATGATAACAAAAAATGGTTCTCCGTGGAAGTGGCACAATCTTTTGGCACGCGTGACATGAGTCAGCAGTTAGGAAAACGCTATTACGTTTCAAATACAGCTTTTAATCTTCTGTTTCCTTTGTCAATGAAAGGCAAGGCAGGCTTAGGATTTGAGTTTACTTATGATGGTTCTGACAAGGGTGTGCTCGATAAAAGAGGTCAGATTGAAGGAGATACACTCTACAAAAATAACCTTGACCTTGTGAAGCCTGGTGTGAGTTTGATTTACGAAATGGTTCTTTCACGGACTTCATTCGTTTTTCAACTTGGTTTTCATCTCGGAGGAGCTGAAAAATCTGACGGTATTTCCTATCAAAAAGCTGGTATGAAATATCATTTCACAGATAAGGTTTTTGGCACAATTGCACTCACTGCCCACGGCGGAAGAGCTGATTTTATTGGCTATGGAATGGGATACAGATGGGATTACAAGTATTACCGGAAAAAAGACAGGAAAAAGCCCTCAAACCTATAAATGATGACTCGAAACTATAAACATATTTTTCGGCATTTAGCATCGCTAACAACTGTTGTCGGTCTGATTTTGATTGGCTTTTCTTGCTCAAAAGATCCTCTTGACTGCTTTAAATCTACAGGTGAAATTGTAACAATAACAAGAAGCCTTAATGATTTTAGCGCTGTTCTGCTCAAAGATAACATTAATGTAACTTTCCAACGTGTTTCAACACCTGATAGCATCAAAATTGAAATCACAGGCGGGAAAAACCTGCTTGAAAAAATAACAAGCGGCAATGATGTTTCCTACCAGTATTTTTTGCCTGAAACACTAAGAGATTCTGCTGGTGATTCAATTGGATTTAATCCAGGCATAAACAAAGATTACGAAAGGCTTGTGATCGAAAACAAAAACACTTGCAATGAATTCAGAAGCTACAAAACACCTATTTCGGCGAAAGTTTTCTATTTCCAACTGGAAAATCTGGAATATCGCTCTAATGGGCAAGTTGATTGCACTGAACCAATAGTATCTGATATTTTCCTCATCAATATTTTTGAGGGATCAGGCAGCATTAATCTGAAACTGGAATGCCAGAAAAGCTATCTCAACTTTCACTATGGAACTGCTGATCTGACCGTAGAAGGTACTTCGGAAATAAGCTATATTTATCAGGCAGGTTTCGGACCGATCTATGCCCTTAATCTTCTTACAAATTTCACTTATCTCGAAAACAGATCATCAAATGATTGCTATGTTAATGCTAGAAATACCCTGGGTGTAACCATTAACAATACCGGAAACGTTTATTATACAGGCAATCCTTCTCTGGAGACATATGGTACCGGGCCTGGCAGGCTTTTGCCATGGCCATAAAAAAACCGGCCTTCAAAATCTGAAAACCGGTCTTTTTCATTATAATTTTTTAGTAGGCTCTCGCAAAAACAACCCTCTGTTCTGATGCATTTCCTGTAAAAATGCACTTACCTTCTTCCTTTTCACCCTCAATAGGAATCAGTCTTATCGTAGCCTTTGTTTCATCTTTTATCTTCTGCTCGGTTTCAGCGGTGCCATCCCAATGCGCATAAATGAAACCTCCTTTTTCGATTTGCTCAATAAATTCAGCCCATGTATCAACTTTAAAAGTATTGGCAGTTCGAAAATCCAATGCTTTCTGGTAAAGATTTTTTTGGATTTTCTCGAGCAAATGCAGTAATTTCTGTTCAATATCCTGCATTTGTAAAACTTCTTTTTCGAGTGTATCACGTCTGGCCATTTCTACCGTGCCATTTTCGAGGTCGCGCGGTCCTATTGCCAACCTGACGGGCACACCCTTGAATTCCCATTCATTGAATTTGAAACCAGGTTTTTGCGTGTCTCTGTCATCAAGTTTCACACGGATACCAACAGCTTCAAGCTGTTTTTTAATTTCACGTCCTTTGTCGCAAACAGCTTTATATTGTTCATCATTTCGGTAAATAGGAACAATAACTACCTGAATAGGTGCAAGTTTCGGAGGTACAACCAATCCGTTATCGTCAGAATGTGTCATCACAAGTGCTCCCATCAAACGTGTCGAAACACCCCAGGATGTGGCCCAAACATATTCCAATTTGTTTTCCTTGCTCAAAAACTGAACTTCAAATGCTTTTGCAAAATTTTGTCCAAGGAAGTGCGATGTGCCAGCCTGCAAAGCTTTTCCATCCTGCATCAGTGCCTCAATACAATATGTTTCAACAGCTCCTGCAAAACGTTCGTTAGCAGACTTCACACCTTTAAGGACTGGCAAAGCCATCCATTCTTCAGCAAATTCTGCATAAACACGCAACATTTGTTCTGCCTCCTCAATTGCTTCCTGCCTTGTTGAGTGCGCTGTATGACCTTCCTGCCATAAAAATTCAGCGGTACGCAGAAAAAGTCTGGTACGCATCTCCCAGCGAACCACATTGGCCCATTGATTGATCAGCAGTGGCAAATCGCGATAGGATTGAATCCAGTTTCGATAAGTATCCCAGATGATTGTTTCAGAAGTAGGACGAACGATCAGCTCCTCTTCGAGCTTGGCTGTTTCATCAACGACAATTCCTTTTCCATTTTCGTCATTTTTCAGCCGGTAATGCGTAACGACAGCACATTCTTTGGCAAAACCTTCAACATGACTGGCTTCTTTACTAAAAAAAGATTTTGGTATGAAAAGGGGAAAATATGCGTTTTCATGACCCGTATCCTTAAACATCTTATCTAGAGCACCTTGCATGCGTTCCCATATTGCATAACCATAAGGTTTTATCACCATGCAGCCTCTTACAGCAGAATTTTCTGCTAAATTTGCTTTTGTTACTATGTCGGTGTACCACTGAGAATAATTATCTTCGCGTGAACTTAATTCTTTCGCCATTGAAGTTTGGTATAATATTTGTAAATTTTATAATGCATTTGAAAGCGCAAAATTAATAAAACCATGCAGATTTCAAGCATAAATATGGAGGGTACTAAAATGAAAATTATGAAACTTATTATCATCGCGATGTTGTTTTCCTTCGCTGCTTGCACAACGAGCAGCAATGTTTACGACGATATTTACTATTCCCGTAAAGGAAGTTCTACAACTCCACAAGTAATTGCAACTGCACCCCAGACAAGCCCTCAGGCCAAAACTGTTAGCAGCAACTCAAACTATGAATATCAAACATACTATCAGGAAGGAGTAGCTTCAGAAGTTCAGACAATCACATCTGAACCTGTTTACTCAACTACTGAGACCGTTGTTGAACCTGATGGAACCACTTATTCTACCACCGAAACCTATTACGATTCTGAATATGCACAACGCATGAGAAGATTTAGCGATGGTGGTTCAACATCATTTGGATATTATGACAGCTACAACACAGGTTGTTTTGGCTGCTCAGGTTCCCACTTATCTATGTCTATGGGTTTTGGATACCCTTACAACTACGGATGGTCGTTGGGCTATAACTATGGATGGCCTTCTTATTATGGCTACTCACCTTATTGGGGTTATGATCCTTTTTATTATAATCCATGGTCCTATGGGTATGGATGGCGCAGATCTTACGGATATTGGGGCAGCTATGGAATGGGATACAATCATGGTTTCTATGATGGTTATTATTACGGAGGTGGTGGTTACGGGTGGGATTACCCTTCCAACCAACGTCCAAACACCTACTACGGACATAGAGGCAGCAACAGTGGTGGGACAACTGTTCCTTCGGGATCAGCACGTGGCAACAAAACTGAGCAAAATCAAAATACTACATACAGCTCCGACAGAGGTGTAAGATCATCAGATGCTGCAACTATGAATAAAACTACTGGTGGAACTGACAGAGGCACTACAAGTTCAAACAGCACACGCGAAGGACAAATTTCAACAGAACGCAATGACAGAGGCACAGCCAATACTGTAAGAACAGAAAGACCAGTCACTGAAAACAGAACTGAAAGACCTATTGTAAACAGTCGTGAAACAAGGCCAAGTGCTCAGGAAAAGGTAAACGATTATCGTCAACGCTATGATCGACCTGCAACACAGCAAGGTCAAACCCAAAACAGGACACAGCAATACGAAAGGCCAAAAACTTACACTTCACCAAGTGTACGTCAGCCAAAATCGAGCAACGAATATGTTAGACCACAAGCTGAACCAAACAGAAGCTCCGGCACAAACAGAACAGTAAATCCAGTACAGTCTACTCCTAACCGAAGCACAACAGTTCAGCCACAGTCACAGCCTAATCGTTCAACCGGAACCGTTAGACCAAGCTCGCAACCTGTTCGCAGCAATTCTGACAATGTTTCACAACCTAGCAGAAGCAGCAACAGTTCGGGCTCAATGTCACAGCCCAGTCGCAGCTCTTCAGTAAGTAGCCCGGCTCCTAGCTCTTCCAACTCATCTTCGGGAAGTTCCAACAGCTCTAGTAGCTCTGGAAGCAGCAGGGGAAGCAGTTCAGGAAGCAGTTCATCAGGTGGCCGCAGATAACCATAGTTGTAAATAAAAACACCGTTCCACATAATCCTTTAATTTGATTTTCCACTTCAGGTAAGAGGATAATGTGGTTTTTTTATCAACAGAAATAAATTAAACAATACAATGAAAAAGTTAGCTACTATCTTCATGCTGACTGCGATAGCACTCACTTTGAAGGCGCAAAATGAAACAGATGCATTGCGTTTCTCACAAAATTTTTATCAGGGAACCGCAAGAAGCATGGCTATGGGAGGTGCATTTGGGGCACTTGGAGCAGATTTTTCTTCTCTAAGCATGAACCCTGCCGGTATAGCTTTATACAGAAGTTCAGAATTTAGTTTGAGTCCTGGTTTGCTTAACCGAAGTGTCGAATCAACCTATAATGGCATGTTTGGTGATGATTCCAGGTCGAGTTTTGGCTTGAGCAACCTTGGTTTCGTATTGGTAAACAAAGTTCCGGAAGGCAGCACTCAGACTCCCTGGAAATTTTATCAGTTTGGTTTTGGCATGAACCGCACCAACAATTTCAGCCAACGCTCTTTTATACAAGGTGACAATGATGAACATTCAAAAATTGATGTTTATCTTGACCGGGTATGGAATGTAAGTCCTTCCAGTATCGAAAACCAGTTTCCATTCGACCTTTACCCTGCATGGTATGTTTATCTGCTTGATACAGTGCGTAATGCAAACGGAGACCTCGTTTACACGAGTCCGGTTCCGATGGGAGGCATCAGACAGTTTGAATCAGTAAATACCTGGGGATCAACCAATGAATGGTTGTTTTCGGGAGGAGCAAACTTAAATGATGTTGTTTTCATCGGCGCAACGCTTGGGCTGCCGTATCTGCGTTATTTCAAAGAATCGACTTTCACTGAAAAAGATATGTTTAATGAATTTGATGGTTTTGATGAATGGAATTTTCGTGAAACCATCGAGTCCAAAGGTTGGGGAATCAACCTCAAACTTGGAATAATCGTTTGGCCTGTAGAGTGGCTAAGACTCGGAGCTTCGCTTCACACACCCACATATTATTCCGAAATGAAAGATTTCTGGTACACAAGCACTGATGCCAGACTTGGCCCTGACTTTAACACTAAGAAATCTCCTACAGGTGATTATATCTATGAATTATCAACACCCATGCGTGCCTCGGGAAGTGCTGCATTAATCATTGGCAAATCTGGTCTTATCAGTGCCGATTATGAGTTTGTTGATTACAGTAAAATGCGTCTCAGAGCATCTGATTACAATTTCACTACTGAAAATGAAAATATTCGCAATAGCTATGCATCCACCTACAACCTTCGTCTAGGAACTGAATGGCGCTACAGCAACTTTAATTTCAGAGGAGGATATGCGCTTTATGGCAGTCCTTATGCAAAAGATATTAATGATGGTATGTTGAGTAATGTCTCATTAGGGATAGGTTATTCCGAAAAGAATTTTGGACTTGACCTTGCATGGGTAAATGGCAGAATGAATCAGGATTATTACCTCTATAGTTCTGAAAATTTTACAACCAATGCTACAAAACAGGAAATGACTTCAAACCATTTCGTTTTGACAACCAGATTCAGGTTCTAATAGAAGATCTCATTTAGGAAGTGAAAATATTTTGCTTGCATCAGGGTGTCGCATTTTGCGGCACCTTTTTTTATTTCTTCTTATCTGAAAGCCTGTTCAGTCCTGCCTTTGCCTTAAAATGCAGCCCCTGCATGTATTCTTCCGGTTTGAGACTTAAGCAAAGTTTATACATTTTTTCGGCCTCCAGAATTTTGCTTTCGGTCTCATAAATCTGGCCACAATTCAAAGCAGCTGAGGCAGCATAGTATAGCGGAGATTTTGCTCCGTGAGCAATAGCTTGATTATAGTATTTAAGGGCATTTCCGTTGTTTTTAAGAGAGTGCTCAATCCTTCCCAAACGATAATAAAACTCAAGTTTTTCATTTGTTGACAAAGCATCCCTGCTTGGTAACAAACTCAGCATTAATGCTTTTGACTGTGCATAGTAGCCCCCATCAAACAAAAGTCTGCTTTTCAATAATACAGGGTGGGGCGACTGGTCAGAAGCGGCCTCCCGATAGGCCTGTTTGTCTGATTCTGAATAACCCTGACTTAAATTAGAAATGCTTCGCATTGTTTCAAAATATGCTTCTTCATCGCCCCGAATCAAATAAACCCATCCTGTTTTCCGTATGGCATCGATATGATAATTTCGGCCATTGAAGTGCCTTATGAACGAACTGTAATATTGTAAAGCTGTAGTGTCCAGTTTCCTGAGCAAAACTTCACCATGCAAAAAATCGAGATAATGGAAAGGAAAATAATCATCTGATTTGATTCTGTTTGAAAGGGTTCGAATTGCAGCATCGTTCTTCCCAAGTCTCATTTCAAGATTAGCTCTGGCATAGGAAAGAAGCAGATTGGTTCTGTCAGAAGCCTGAAATTCGGTCAGTAAATTTTCTGCATCGTTTGATTCAGCCTTCAGATTCATTTCGATAAAAGTCAGATAAAACAAGGTTTCAGAGCGCAGGTAGGCATAAGTCTGATTTTTCTTATTCTCCTCTAAAATGTGATAAAGCATATCGGTTCCCTGTCGAACACTTCCTTTCATCGATGTAAGTTTCAATACCCATTGATATTGTGGAGGAATACTGCCAATCATGGCATAAAGCAGTCCAAGCCCAAGCTGATTTGGTAAAAAATCCGGATACATTTTTTGATTTGTTTCAAGCAGCAGATATGCTTTTCTTATTTCCACTGCGGCCATATATTGCTGGTCAAATTTGGATCTTGCAAAGGCTGATTGAAGATGTGCATTTGCGATTGCCCAGTTTTTATAAGGAGATACACCATCAAAATTTTCCAATTTTATTAAAAGCCCCTTTTTCTGATTTTGCAAAATTTCCAGATCTTTCTGTTCCTCGGTAATAAATGCCTTTAAAAAAAAAGTGTATTGATTGATAAAATCTGCCATCAAATTATCTGGATTGGTTTTGCGCTCATCTTCCAGAATCTTTTTACTTTTCTCAAAGTTCAAAGAGAGCACTTCCTCAAAAGCTATCCGGCAATTTTGATTAAAGCTGAGTGATTGTGCGAAAGCAGTGTCAATCAGGATAAAAACAATCGCAAAAAAACGCGCGATTATCCACTTCCACTTCATCTCCTTTTCCCTTTCCAGAACACGATAAACAGTACCATCAAAAGTATAAATGAGGCGAAAATAATCACAGGCAGAAACCAGCTATTACCTGATTCTATTGGAGTTACATCACCAATAACCATATAAGCTGCCCAGAAAAAAGGGTGAGATTTCAGTTGGTTTGATTGTTCCAGATAATCTAGTTTCGCTTTCTGCAAGGCAATATCTTTTGGCATTCCGTCCTTAAGGTATTTGTAAAAATATTCCATTAGCAATGCCCCGGAATTATCGTTTATCTCCCAGCTTGTCATCACGATAGATGGCACACCAGCATAGAAAAAACCTCGTGTCAGACTCATAATTCCTTCTCCGTAACGAAGCTGACCACTTCCGGTATTGCAAGCGCTGAGCACAACCAAAGAAGCATCTAGTTGTAAGGAATAAAGTTCGTAGGTATCTAATTCATAATCTACAGAATCTGTATTGTTTTGCTGAAATACGAGACGGGAATATAAAGGATTTTCATCGTCAATAACGGCATGCATAGCCAGATGAAGTAATGAATAATTTCCGGCGTTTTTGAGAAAATTTTCTTTGGTTGCATTTTCATGAGAGAAGACTTTTCCACCCCAGGCAGAAGCGACAGCTTCTGATTCTATAAGTGCAAAAGGAAGTGGAGGCAGGTAAGCTTCACCCTTGTTTAAAGAAGAAAAATCTTTGAAAGGGTATTCCGGCACGACTGCCATTAAAGTATTTTTCTTTTTCCTTAGTTGGTTAAAACTTGCAAAACGCATTGTTGTAGAATAGGCATAAGAAACAGCATTGTCGCGAAACAAATAAGGCAAAGTTCCATAATTAGAGATTGCATCTTCGCTTATTGACAGATTATCAGGGCCTATCAAAATTTCGAAAGGTAAGTATCCCAGAATACCGTCCGGAATTATAATGAGCCGGTTATTGAAGATTAATTCTTGGACATTTTCAATTAAATGCTTGTACAAAAAACCGGATGTCAACACAAAATCATGAAAATCAGAAGTCCGGTGTTCCGAAAAATCTGGAATTATCTTTTCGCGCAGACTGGCAACAGCAACTTCAATTTGTTTACTTACAGGTTGTTGTTCAAATGTAAAACGCTCATTTTTAATTGCAAAAGTGAATAACAGACTGTCGCCTAAAACATACTCCAGCAATACTTCATCATTTTTCAATTTTTTTTGCACCTCCTGCATGGAAACAACATAAGGATTGTATCGGAGCGAATAGTATTCAGGATAATTGACTTCAATAAACTTTAAAAGACTGTCGTGTTTTCTGACAAGCGAAAATTGTCGCGACTCAAGAAAAGCGATTCGATCATTGTTGGGAGTTGATTTTTGTTTTTCTTCCAGCTTGATTTTACTAATCGCCATAATGTCCTGCCTGACCTTCCTCTCTTCATTATGAATATTATCCGGAACACCTGCTGTTGAAAATGCCTGCAATTTTTTTACAGATGAAAGCAGTACAGAGGCTTTACTTTTACCTGAGAAAACGAAAGCATCCTCAGCGTATTTCCTGTCGCCTGTTTTCTGATATAGTTGATAAGACACTTCTATTGCCTGTGCATAAAACGAGCGAACATTTTCGTTAAGTGTCATCCTGCTTTCATCAGAAATTATCTGACTAAAAACATCGTACAACTCCATTGCTGATGTGTTTTCAGCATGGCTCCTAAACAACAGACCAAAGTCTCCAATTTCTTCAAACCATTTTTTATACATTACCCCTTTATCAAAATGGAGATCAGCAAGTCGCATTTTTCTCAGGCTTCCTATACCTTTTGATTCAGCGCTCTCAGTTGCATCTTCTGCCATTAAGATTATCTCAGCCTCATTGAACATTTTTTCGGCCTCAATGAACTCCCCCAGCATTAAATGACAATAGGCCATTTTCCTGATAACGTCAGCATATTCAGTATCATTTCGTCCTGATACTTTCGAATAAATATCTCTGGTGATTTCAAACTGTTTTATTGCTTCCTTAAATCTTCGCGCATTTAAAAGATAATCACCATAATCAACCAATGAAACTGCAAGTTCAAAATGAGTTTTTCCAAAGTTCTTTTCTGAAGTATAAATAGCCAGTTTAAAATTTTCTTCCGCTTGTTTTTGCAAATTCAAC
>JAUXMV010000055.1 GCA_030683155.1 Bacteroidales bacterium | reverse complement strand
GCAGGCGTTTACATGCTGCGCATCGTTACCAGCGAAGGCATTGTTACAAAACGTGCTACCATCGTGAAATAATCTTCGAAAAAGCGTAAAGCTTATATGCTAAAAAAAGGAGAGCCGGATGGCTCCCCTTTTTTGTTGGAGGGTAATAAGGGTTGTATGCTATATTTTGATAACAATATAATTGAACCATTGCGGGAGATGCCGGTACTTACGCTTCCCGTGAACAGGCAGAAGGATTTAGTCAACGACCTTCTATCTGGTTAAACTGACTTGCAATTGTTGTTGGTTGAAATTAAGCTCACTTTTTGTTAGTATAAGATGCAAGCCAAATTAAAGGATGAATTTTTCAACACGTCCATTATTCAATAAAAAACCCGGCTCATAAAGCAATCTTAGTACTTTAAAAGCCGGGTTGACAGAAGCTTAAAAAATTACATTTTGCTTCTTCTTTCCATTTTATTCTGTGAATCGATCACAGCAATGGAAATCATATTTACGATTTCAGAAACAGAACTTCCCATTTGTAAGATCTGAACTGATTCGCTCAATCCTGTTAGTACTGGTCCGATGACCTCAAACTTGCCTATTTCCTGCAAAAGCTTATAGGCTATGTTGCCTGATTCAAGATTTGGGAAAATCAAAACGTTGGCTGGTCCACCCATAAGTTTGCTAAAGGAAAAAGATTCAGTCAGCAGCTCGGGATTTAAAGCAGCATTGGCTTGAATTTCGCCGTCAACAATAAGATCCGGATAATTCTTATGAAGATATTCCACCGCTTTTCTTTGTTTCAATGGAACTTCACCATCAGCCGATCCGAAGCTTGAATAGGATACCAGGGCTACGCGTGGAACAATTTTGAAATCACGCACCGACTGACAAGTCTGTAAAGTTATTTCTACCAGTTCTTCCCAGGTTGGATTTTTATTTACTGTACAATCAGAAAAGAATACAGGCCCATCTTTAGTGGTGATGATATACATACCGGAGACAATTTTATGTCCTTCATTTTTGTCGATGAGTTGTAAAACAGGTCTGATAGAATCTGGATAATTGCGTGTCAAACCAGTTACCATTGCATCAGCATATCCAGTAGCGAGCATCATTGGTGCAAAATAATTCCGGTGCATCATTTGGCTTCTTGCTGCATTAAATGTCATGCCTTTGCGTCTTCGTCTGATGAACAAAGCTTCAGCAAACTGCTTGCGGCGGCCATTTTGCTCATTTGAGCGAGGATCGATGATCTCCACATTGTGCAATTCGAGTTCATGCTCCTGGATAATGGCTTTAATCTTTCCTGCGTTGCCCATGAGGATAGGTTCGGCAAGGCCTTCATTGATGACAATTTCTGCCGCCTTGAGCATTTTGTAATTTTCGGCATCGGCCAAAACAACACGCTTCGGATTGTGTTTAGCACGTGTTTTTATTTGTCTGATAAGCGGATTGCTGGTTTTTAGACGTTTGCGAAGTTCTTCGCCATAGGCTTCCCAATTAGTAATTGGTTTTCTGGCAACACCCGATTCCATTGCTGCTCTGGCAACGGCGGGAGCAACAAGTTCAATTAATCTTGGATCAGTAGGTTTTGGAATGATATACTCCCGTCCGAAACGGAGATTGTTGACATTGAATGCAATATTTACTTCCTCTGGAACAGGTTCCTTTGCAAGTTGGGCCAGAGCGTGCGAAGCTGCCAGCTTCATTTCATCATTGATTTCGCTTGCCCGAACATCGAGGGCGCCTCTGAAGATGTAAGGAAAACCTAATACATTGTTGATCTGATTGGGAAAATCTGATCTGCCTGTAGCCATGATGATATCTTCACGTGTTGCCATTGCTTCATTGTAGGCAATTTCAGGAACAGGGTTAGCAAGTGCAAAAACAATGGGCTGATCTGCCATTGCAAGCAGCATATTTTTTTTGATAACACCAGCTACAGAGAGGCCAAGGAACATGTCTGCACCTCTTAAAGCATCTGTAAGACTGATATCAGGAATGTCAAGCGCAAAAAGCTTCTTTGTCTCATTCAGGTCTTTACGTTTTTTATTCAAAACACCTTTGCTGTCAAACATTAGAATGTTTTCAGGTTTTGCACCTAGTTTTATGTACAGCTTTGTACAGGAAATGGCTGCAGCACCGGCGCCGTTTACAACAATCTTGATGTTTTCAATTTTTTTACCGTTAATTTCCAAAGCGTTCAACAGTCCGGCCGAGGTAATGATTGCTGTTCCGTGCTGATCGTCGTGCATGATGGGAATTGGAAGAATCTTTTTGAGCGCTTCTTCAATTTCGAAGCATTCGGGCGCTTTGATATCTTCGAGGTTTATACCACCAAAAGTGGGTGCAATAGCCTTAACAACCTCAATAAATTTCGCAGGATCTTTCTCGTCAATTTCGATGTCGAAAACATCGATATCAGCAAAAACTTTAAACAACAAGCCTTTGCCCTCCATTACAGGTTTGCCTGCTTCGGGGCCAATGTCGCCAAGTCCAAGTACTGCTGTTCCATTTGAAATGACAGCAACAAGATTGCCTTTGCCGGTGTATTTATACACATCGTCAGGGTTTTTATTGATGGCCAGACAAGGGTCGGCCACGCCAGGCGAATAGGCCAGTGAAAGATCCCGCTGTGTACTGTATGGTTTTGTGGGAATAACTTCAAGTTTTCCCGGTCTTCCCTGAGCGTGATAATTCAGGGCGTCTTTGTAAAATAGCTTGTCCATGAGATTTGGTTTTGTTACACTTCAAAGGTAATTAATAATTTTTCTTTTAAAACAAACACAATCGATTTGTGTAGAATTTTATTGTTTTCAACAACCTAATTTCAATGACTTCAAATTGAAAAGCTGAAATGCTTACTTTTGTGGCTCGATCAGCTACTTGCTTCAATTATTTACTTTTAGAATTATGTATGCTTATATTTCAGGCAAATTAATAAAAAAAACCCCGGCTTTTGTTATTGTTGATGTTCAAGGCGTAGGGTATCATATTAATATTTCGCTCAATACTTTCGCTGCCATTGGTAATCAGCAACATGTAAAACTTTTTACACACTTGTCAGTAAAAGAAGATGCCCATATTTTATATGGATTTCATGATGTGGAAGAACGCAGCCTCTTTCTGAATCTGATATCTGTGTCTGGTGTTGGAGCCAATACAGCACGCATCATACTTTCTTCTTTGAATACAAGTGAAGCTATTGAGGCAATTTCTGGCGGTAATGTTGCAGTGCTGCAACGTGTGAAAGGTATCGGGACAAAAACAGCCCAGCGTATTGTTGTTGATTTGAAAGACAAAGTGAGCAGAACTGGCGGATTGACTTCTGAAAAAACAGACCTTGCATACAATACCAACAGGGAGGAAGCGTTATCTGCTTTATTAATTCTTGGTTTTAACAAGGCAGCAGTTGAGAAAGTGCTGGCCAGATTGTTGCAGAACGAACCTTCAGCACCAGTTGAAAAATTAATCAAGGAGGCGCTTAAAGTGATGTAGATGACCACTTTCAAGCATGGGGTGTAGTTAAGTATGAAAAGAAATTGTCATTTGAACAGTTTGAAAAAGAACATAACGCAGTACTTTATTTTTGGTGTAGTAGGGTTGCTTATTTTGGTTTCTACCATTTTTGCAAGACCTACTGCGTCTTTTATCCGTCCGGAAGTATTTAATGCCTTCGCAGCACCACCTGACACAATCCCACAACCGATTTATCCCATCCCTAAAGATGACGGAAGTCCAAATAAACAGCTAGAAAGCACTTCGCCACTTTTTTTAAGTGATCCGCCCAATATTAAGCGTGAGGTTGTTTATGATCCGCTTACACGACAATATATTTTCCTGAATAAAATTGGTGATTTCACCTACAGAACGCCTTCTGTAATGAATGAAAAGGAATACATGGATTTTCAAAATAAAAAAGGCATCAGGAAATATTGGGAAGAACGTGCGCAAAGAAGCACTACTTCAACAAGCTCATCAGTAATTCCGGCAATCTATGTTGGCGGAAAAGTATTTGACCAGATTTTTGGGAGCAATACCATTGATATCAGGCCGCAAGGGTCGGCTGAAGTAACTTTTGGTGTAAGAAGCATGCTGCGTGAAGACCCACAGCTAGATGTCCGTCAGCGAAGAACAACCAACTTTGATTTCGACCAGCGCATACAGATGAATGTTATTGCCAAAATCGGTGAAAAAATTGAGTTTAAAGTCAATTATAATACAGAGGCAACATTTCAGTTTGAGAACCGTCTTGCACTTAAGTATGAAGGTAAGGAAGACGAAATCGTAAAACTTATTGAAGCAGGTAATGTGAGCATGCCGCTCAACACCACGCTCATCAGAGGTAGTCAGGCTTTGTTCGGATTAAAAACCAAACTCCAGTTTGGCCGCACTTCTGTCACTGCAGTATTTTCTCAACAGGAGAGTGAAACAAAAAACATCACTGTTCAAGGTGGGGCGCAATCCAATAAGTTTAAAATGACCAGTTTGGATTATGAAGAAAACAGACACTTTTTCCTGAGTCAGTATTTCAGACAAAATTATGAAAAAGGCCTTCAGTCTTTGCCAATTATTACCTCTGACATCAATATCACTCGTGTGGAAGTCTGGGTTACAAATATTGGTCCTGCATTGCAAAACAACAGAAATATCGTTGCTTTCACTGACCTCGGCGAGGGCAGGAGTGAGTGGATCAATAACAAAGAAGTTCAGCCAACCTTCGGACCACCACTTCCTTCTGAAAACTCAAACAATCTGATTAGCCGACTTGATACGAGCAGTATCAGAAATATCAATACAGCAAGTGCTTATCTCACCGGTGACCCTTATGCAGTTGGCAGGACAGGCTATTTTGTGGCAGGACAGGACTTTGAAAAAATTGAAAATGCCAGAAAATTAAGTGCGACAGAATACACTTTCAACAGTAAACTTGGATTTATTTCTCTTAATACCAATCTCGGAGCTGATCAAACACTTGCGGTAGCCTATCAGTACACCGTTATCGGATACGACAGCATTTTTCAGGTGGGAGAGTTTGCCGATTATGGCATCAATGCGCCAAAATCACTTGTGGTGAAGCTTCTCAAAGGGACTTCGCTTAATACGCGGATGCCCATGTGGAATCTGATGATGAAAAACGTCTATTCTATCAGAGCTTTTCAGGTGAACAGGGAAGATTTTACACTGAATATCCTTTTTTCAGGAAATCAGAATGGTATCCCAACAGGTTATTTCACCGAAGGCAAAGAAACTGTGAAAGGGATTCCATTAATTCATCTTATGGGCCTTGACAACCTCAACCAGCAAGGCAATCCCGTAGGTGGTGGTGATGGCGTTTTTGATTTTCTTGATAATGCGGCGACGCAGGGAGGAACGATTAATGCCAGCAACGGACGAATTTTCTTTACGGTTCTTGAGCCTTTTGGGAGCCATATCCGAAATAATATTTTTCCTGACGACCCCGAACTTGCCAACCGTTATGCCTACGACTCTCTTTACACACTTACTAAATCCGGGGCAGAGCAGTATCCTGAAAAAAATAAATTTTTACTTGAAGGGTTTTATAAATCGCAGTCAGGAAGTGAGATCAGCTTAAATGCACTTAATGTTCCACAAGGCTCTGTGAGGGTGACAGCAGGAGGAGTCCCGTTGACAGAAAATCTTGACTATACAGTCGATTACACCTTGGGTCGGGTTAGAATTATCAATGAAGGTATTTTAAGTTCCGGAACACCAATCAACATCTCCCTCGAAAGTAATTCAATGTTCAGCATTCAGCAGAAGCGCATGATGGGTCTTCGGGTTGATCATGAATTCAATCGCGATTTCAGAATTGGCGCTACCTTGCTGAACCTTCATGAACGACCACTTACCCAAAAAGTAAACTATGGCGACGATCCAATTTCAAATACGATTTATGGCTTTGACATCAGCTATAGAAAAGAATCGCAATGGATTACAAAAATGATCGACAAGCTGCCGTTTTATAGCACCAATCAGATTTCCAGAATCAATGTCGATGGTGAATTTGCGCACTTTTTACCCGGACACTCAAGAGCCATCGGGTCAGCCGGAACATCCTATATTGACGATTTTGAAGGTGCCAAATCAACGATCGACCTCAGGCAGGTAAGCTCATGGCATCTTGCCAGCACACCACAAGGTCAGATGGATATTTTCCCCGAAGCTGCTCCCGGCACAGGCCTTCTTTATGGAAAAAACAGGGCCAAACTGGCATGGTATATTATCGATCCTTTGTTTTATGATCGTTTTGGAACACTCAGACCTTCCAACGTTGACAAGGATGAACTGAGCAAACACAGTGTGAGACAGGTATTGGAGAACGAGGTTTTTCCAAACAAGGAAATTCCAGCCGGCACTCCTACAAATATAGCAGTGCTTAATCTGGCCTATTACCCCAATGAAAGGGGGCCGTATAACTATGATGTACGCCCGACTCAATTCACGAGCGGGATGGCAGCTGACGGTACACTTTCAAATCCATCATCGCGCTGGGGAGGTATTATGCGTCGCATTGAATCGACAGATTTTGAGGCCACAAACATTGAATACATCGAGTTTTGGATGATGGATCCTTTTGCGGATGATGCTGACAACAGTGGTGAACTTTATATCAATCTTGGGGATATTTCTGAGGATATTCTGCGCGATGGAAGAAGGTTCTTTGAGCACGGATTGCCGATATCAGAAGTAGTTGAAAATGTTGACACTACAATATGGGGTCGCGTGCCAACTTTGCAGGCTCTTGTTGAGTCATTCAGCAATGTGCCGGGTTCCCGCAGGTTTCAGGATGTAGGTTACGACGGGCTTCGTGATGAGGATGAGCGAAGTTTTCATGCCGCATTCCTTCAATATGTAAGAGATGAGTTTGGAGAAAACTCAATAGCCTATGCAATTGCTGAAGCGGATCCTTCTGCTGATAATTATCAATATTTCAGAGGATCTCGTTTGGATAGCGATGCCCAATACAGCAGCATTCTTGAACGTTACAAAAACTTTAATGGCCCTGATGGAAACTCTCCTACCGATGACCTGAACCCTGAAAGCTATCCTACAAGTGCGACTTCAATGCCGAATGCTGAAGATATTAACCGTGATAATACCCTCAGTGAAGCAGAAAGATATTTCCAATACCGCGTTAAACTCGATCCTAGCAGTATGAAGATTGGTGAGAATTTTATCGCTGATATCCGCGAAGCTACGGGAATTCCTTTGTCAAATGGAGGTGTGGGTGAGGTAAAATGGTATCAGTTTCGCATTCCCATCAGCCAACCCGAAAAGGTTGTTGGTAATATTGAAGATTACCGGTCCATCCGTTTTATCCGAATGTTCATGCGTGGTTTCGAAAAGCCCGTTGTAGCAAGGTTTGCAACACTTGAGCTCGTACGCGGTGAATGGCGCAAGTATCGTCAAAATCTGCAGGCACCAGGCGAATATGTGGTAGGTGATGATGGAAATTCAACAAAATTTGAAGTCTCTGCCGTGAATGTTGAGGAAAATGGTCGCCGGGAACCCATCCCTTATGTGATTCCTCCTGGAATTGAGCGGGAAATTAACTATGGATCAACTAGTTATGTCAGGCTTAATGAGCAGGCAATGCAAATTTCTGTAACTGATCTGCTTGACGGCGATGCCAAAGCTGTTTTCAAAACAACTGAATTTGACTTCCGTCAGTACAAAAAACTGAAAATGTTTGTTCATGCAGAGAAAATGTTTGAATCACCCGACATGAACTATGGCGAACTTACTGTTTTCATACGTTTGGGTGCCGACTTCAATGAAAATTATTATGAATATGAGATACCATTGACTTTCACCCCTTGGTATACAGCCTATACAGATGCAGAAGGGATATGGCCTGAAGCAAACAGCTTTGATATTACGCTTGAAGACCTTGTAAAAGTCAAAATGAATCGGAATACGGCTATGCGAAACCCAAATTCCGACATCCAGATAAATTTCCCATACATAGAGTACAATGGAGACCATCAGATAAAAATCATCGGAAATCCAAACATCAGTGATGTAAAGGGTATCATGATCGGGATCAGAAATCCAAAGCAACAAACACTTACTTCAAGCGATGACGGTCAGCCAAAAAGTGCAATTATCTGGGTGAATGAACTTCGTGTTTCAGACTTTAACAGCAAGGGCGGGTGGGCTTCATCGGCCCGCGTTGAAACTGTTTTAGCAGACCTTGGAAGGGTTGTGCTTTCAGGATCTCATACATCTCCCGGTTTTGGAAGTCTCGAAATGAAAGTGAATGAAACAGCACGCGAAGCAGCAACGAATTTTGATATTGCAACCGACATCGATCTGGGTAAGTTCTTTCCACAGGATGTTGGTTTAAGAATACCAATGCACTTTGATTATGGAGAATCCCATATTAAACCAGAGTATAGTCCTCTCGATCCTGATGTGAAACAAAAAGATATTTTACGTTCTTTCGAGACAAAACAAGATCAGGATTCTATCAGGAATCTTACAAACGATTTTACGATGCGCAAGAATTTAAACTTTGTCAATGTGCGCAAAGAAAGAACTGGTGGTAATTTGTCGGCTGCCAGGATTTATGATGTTGAAAACTGGAATGTATCTTTTTCATATAGTGAATTATTCCAAAAAAATATTGACGTTGAGTATGACAGAAGACTTCTCTATCGTGGTGGACTGGGGTATAATTATAATAGCAATCCCAAAAATGTGCAGCCATTTCAAAGTGCAAAATGGGCAAGTAAGCCAGTAATGCAGTTGGTAAAAGACTTTAACTTTTTTTATATGCCTCGCAATATTTCTTTCAGAACCGACATGAACCGTCAGGATAATCAAAAGAAATACCGTAATAAAAGTGAAGGAGATGTAATTACTTACCCGATATATGCAAAGCAATGGACGTGGAACAGAAACTATGATCTGAAGTTTGATCTGACCCGAAGCATTACACTTGATTATTCGGCAGGGGCAAATGCTTATGTTTATGAACCGGCTGGGAATCCTGACAGGGGAACGGATGAATGGAACATGAACCGCGATACGATATGGAACAGCATTTTGAACCTTGGCAATAAAAACCGTTTCAACCAGGTTATAAAAGTTAATTATAATATTCCTATCAACAAGATCCCGATTTTTAACTTTATGAGTGCTACAGCTGGCTATCAGGGAATGTTCACATGGCTGGCATCGCCACTTTCAGTTCAGCAGAGAATTGGAAACTCAATTGAAAATCAGAACACCAAACAGTTGAATGCCAACATTGACTTTTTGCGGCTGTATAATAGAGTAGGGTATTTCCAAAAACTCAACACACCTGCCCGAGGAACAGGCAGAGGTGGTGGCCCAACGCCAAGACCGGGTGCCGTGCGGCCCGGAGTCGAACAAGCTAAGCCTAAAGGCGGTGCAGAGTCTGATACTACTGATAAAAAACCATCAATCAACTACTTTAAAGTTGTGGGTGATCAGGTGTTGAAACTGGCAATGAGTGTTAAAAGAGGCAGCATAAATTATACCCAAAGCAACGGACAGTATCTGCCGGGTTTCATGCCTGAACCGGATCTTTTTGGATTAAATTTTGCGCAATCGGCTCCAGGACTGGGATTTGTTTTTGGAAGTGAAAAAGACATCAGAAATACTGCTGTAGCCAATAACTGGCTTTCGCGTGACACATTGCTAAATCAGGCTTTTGC
Organism: Bacteroidales bacterium; assembly: GCA_030683155.1. Lineage (GTDB taxonomy): Bacteria > Bacteroidota > Bacteroidia > Bacteroidales > F082 > JALNZU01. Next base: position 1,320 of record JAUXMV010000055.1, on the reverse strand, counting down.
ACGAAAAAATACAGAAAATCTTGGCTATAGAATCAATCTTGAGCCAGTACCCGGCATGCGCCTGGATGTAAATGGTGATCGCACAACAGCCTTGAATTTCTCTGAGTATTTTAGAGCTGATTCCACTGGAGCTTTCCAATCTTTTTCACCCGTTGAAGCCGGTAATTTCAGCATCTCATATGCTTTGTGGAACACCTCTTTTATCAAATCAGGTATTGACGAAAAATCTGTGCTATTCGATAATATGCTGAGTTACAGAAAAGCTGTTGCAGAAAGATTGGCATATGATAATCCTGATTGGGTCAGAGATGGTGAAAGATATGTTTATGATAGTGTTGGTGGTGATTTTTACCCTTTTGGTTATGGTGCAATTTCGCAGGAAGTGGTGCTTTACTCATTTATATCTGCTTATTCAGGCAAAGAAGCTAAAAGTATCGCTTTGAATCCATTTCCGAAATTTCCGATGCCTAACTGGACATTAAGTTATAATGGTCTAACAGTTATTCCTGCAGTGCAGAAATTATTCAAAACAGTGAATATCACACATGCCTACAGATCAACATACTCTGTAAATTCATGGCGGACAAATACTGATTTTGATCCAAAAAACCTCATTAAAACCTATAAGAACAGTAATATTTTCATTAGTCAGTACAATCTGGGGCAGATTGTTGTTACTGAACAGTTTTCACCGCTTATTGGTATTGATGTTGGTTTACACAACAGCATGACAGCCAGGGTTGAGTACAAGAAACAACGCAATCTCACGATGAGCTTCCTTAACAATCAGTTAACTGAAGTTGCCGGAAACGAAATTATTATTGGAACAGGTTATCGCATACGAAATCTGGCGCTTATCATTTCATCAATTACAGGAGGTGCCGGAACACGTTCAACAAACGATCTTATTTTAAAACTTGATCTTGGGTTTCGTACCGACATAACAACTTTACGCAGGGTGGATGAGAAAAACAGCCAGATTTCTGCTGGGCAATATAAAACAAATCTATACTTTACCGCTGACTACATGATCAGTAACAGGTTTAATTTACAGGTGTTTTTTAAACGCGATGCTTCAGATCCGTTTATTTCATCACAGTTTAGAAACTCAAACACCTTTGCCGGTGTAACGATGCGCTTCAACCTCGCCCAGTAAAGCTTATCTGGATTCAGTATAATTTGGGCTACTTATTATTTTGATGTGCTGGGGATAATAATTACCTTAGCATAAAAAAAGCAAAATGACAAAAGATGATCTTTTTAAAGAGTTGTTAAGCCTTGTAGTTCCAATAGAAATCACACAGGATTTTGAGTTAAAGG
>JAUXMV010000058.1 GCA_030683155.1 Bacteroidales bacterium | reverse complement strand
TTTCCGATGATTGGATACACACAGTTTGCCCCGACGCCAATATCAAGACACCTGACTTTTTCAGTTTCAGGAAGCATGTTTATTTGCGTCTCAGCTTTAATTTCATACAACAAATCAGCCATATGATGCAGATAATCAGCTCTTCCTGGAATAGGCGGACACAAATAATTCTCAGGAATATCCCAGTAATCCAAGCCGTAAAAGTGTTTTAAAAGTGATGTATTAAGCAATTTGACAGCTAACGGATTAAAAAAATCTAAGGATTCATCACCATAATCATTCATTTTTATGAATGGCTTTAATTCCGGACAAACCGCTGTCAGTGCACTGAAATCATAGCGACGTCTGTGCTTGTTTCTTGGATGCAAACCTGATTTTTCCGCTGGATGATCTGTCTTTTTTTTCATTACCGGTTCTCTTACACCACATATTGCTTCAGACGATTGTTATTGATAAAAATCGAAGATTTGTATTGCTCCTAAATTAAAATAAAAATCACTTAGCTAGCCATGCTTCTGCTTCATTTATTTCATTGAATACCTTCACTGTCAACCCTCTGTTAACTGAAACTGTTTCCCAAAACCTGGCATCACTTATCCCTTCAGATGAACATACAACAGCAGCTTTGCCAATCCTTGGGGCATTTTCTGAGAGAAACTTTGCATACTCATAAATATCAAATGTTGGAATGCTATACTTCAGATCCAATTCGTTGCATAATACCCTTGTACAATGAAAAGAATTTACCTCATTCAAAACCTTCAATCCATATTCCTTCACATGCTCAAGACTCTCATCAATACCTTTAGCCGTAACTCTCAGCAAGTTGTTTTCTTGTTTAAATTCAACATTTATTGCCATTTATTCAGGTGCTTAAATTATTAACTATTAGTATTCAATTTTATCTGTTCCGTTCTTTTGCGTTGAAGCACTTCAAATATATGAATTTTATATATGCCCGAAGATTCTATTTACTTTATCCTGTAAAAACAATCTAAAACAGCCGAACTCCATTTGCATTAAAACCGGAAGTTTTATGGGTAGACTCATTCAAAAAATAAAGCTGATTCATCTAATCAAAGGGAGTTCAAATAAAAATCAGTCTTGGAAAATTTAAATTTTTACACCTAAGTTTTCGGACACTTTGTTGTATAAAAAATAAGTCTTTCATCTCAAATCCATTCTGCTCCTGAACCATTTTACTGAAGTCATATCTGGTTTTGGTTGTCGTGTTTCCAAACACCATCTTCCAACTTTTATCTACCTTTGCGCTTTAATCTAAAATTAAGATCTTCCGTTTATGTCGGTAATTGTCCAAAATATCACAAAGAAATACGGCACTCAAAAAGCCCTCGACAATGTATCGCTCATCATCAATCCGGGCGAAATTGTTGGCTTACTTGGCCCTAACGGTGCTGGAAAATCAACACTTATGAAGATTCTGACCTGTTTCATTCCCCCGAATGAAGGCAGCGCTTCTGTGATGGGTCACGATGTGCAGGAATTCCCGATCGAGGTGCGCCGCGTTGTCGGATATCTGCCCGAAAGCAATCCGCTTTATACCGATATGTATATCCGCGAATACCTCAACTTCATTGCCGGGATTCATCAATTGGGCAAAAAGACCAAACAGCGGATCGACGAAATGATTGCTCTCACAGGACTTCAACTTGAGATTCACAAAAAAATCGGTATGCTTTCTAAAGGATACCGACAACGTGTTGGAATTGCTCAGGCGCTCCTTCACGACCCGAAAGTGCTGATTCTGGATGAACCAACTGCCGGCCTCGATCCTAATCAACTGATTGACATCAGGCAACTTATACGCGAAATAGGAAAAGAAAAAACCGTCATCCTTTCTACGCACATTATGCAGGAGGTAGAAGCTGTTTGCGATCGTGTCATCATTATCAACAAGGGCCTTATTGTTGCCGATGATAAAACAGCAAACCTTACCAGCATCAAGGGCGAAGACCTTATCGAAGTTGAATTCGATAAAGCCATTCTTGCACATCAGTTTAAATCAATCCCTCATCTAAAAAATGCAACCAAAATTGATGGAAATAACTGGTTGCTTGAACCGGCAACAAACAAAGATATCCGTGCCGATTTAAACCGCTGGGCCGCAAGCAATAACATTAGTATTCTTTCGATGAAGAAAAAATCTATCAGCATGGAAGAATCTTTTTACAGACTTACCAGAAAGTAACACAGCATCTCAAATCAGAACTTTTTACTGCTCTGAATTTTTATTTGTGTCAAACCGAATCACTGTTGTCCGTTTAAAATTATCTCTCGTCCCTACGGGACTTCTAATGATTTTTATCTTATTCACTACCAATCTATTGTCCCTAACGGGACAGTCCCAGAGGGACAAAAGATTGGTAGAAGATAAAAGTAACCCCAATTAAAAAGAAGTCCCGTAGGGACGAGAGATATCAAGCATTACAGAACATTTCGTAAAATTTAACAGGACAACAATGATACCGAATAAAAAAAAACAGCGGCAACAACAAGCCCGCAAAAACATTTTATTACCTTTGCCGCGAAAATAGTACAAAAGTGTTTTTTGTACACAAGTGGAAAGATTTGATTGATTGCAACCACACAAAAAAATGCTAAAGCAATATTTAGCCTTTCAATCACAGCTTCCCGAAAACGTATTAACTATTATTTAATCAATAAGTTATGGGATATTTATTCACATCTGAATCGGTCTCCGAAGGTCATCCGGATAAAGTAGCCGATCAGATTTCAGACTCCATCCTCGACGAAATGCTGCGTTTTGATCCTGAATCAAAAGTTGCCGTTGAAACGATGGTCACCACAGGTCTGGCAGTTGTTGCCGGCGAAGTAAAAACAAAAGGTTATGTTGACGTTCAAAGCGTAATTCGCGATACCATCAATGATATCGGATACACTAAAGCCACTTACCGTTTTGACGGAAATTCTTGCGGCGTACTTTCAGCCATTCATGAGCAATCGCCCGACATCAATCAGGGGGTTGAGCGTAAGTTGCCCGAAGAACAGGGTGCCGGCGATCAGGGGATGATGTTTGGCTATGCTTGCCGGGAGATGGACAATTTGATGCCCATCACCACAGAAATTTCACACTTACTCCTTCAAAAACTGGCTGAAATCCGCCGTGAAGGCAAAGAAATGACCTATCTGGGTCCGGATTCAAAATCACAGGTTACAGTTGAGTACAATGAAGGCTGGAAACCTGTTCGTATCGAAACAATCGTAGTTTCAACACAACATGATGATTTTGACAAGGACGAAAATCATATGTTGAATATCATTTACAACGATGTAAAAAACATTCTGATACCTGCGGTAAAAGCCAAGCTTCCGACCAACATTCAGTCACTTTTCAATGACGACATCAAGCTGCACGTAAATCCAACAGGTAAGTTTGTAACTGGCGGCCCACATGGCGATTCAGGACTCACCGGACGTAAAATTATTGTTGACACTTATGGTGGAAGAGGCGCACATGGCGGTGGTGCATTTTCCGGAAAAGACGCTTCTAAAGTTGATAGATCAGCAGCTTATGCCACACGTCATATAGCCAAAAACATGGTTGCAGCTGGCCTTGCCGATGAAGTTCTTGTGCAGGTTGCTTATGCCATCGGCGTTGCAAGTCCGGTTGGATTTTATGTGAATACTTTCGGCACAGCAAAAGTAAAGGATGCAAGTGGGCAGCATTTGACCGATTCTCAGATTGCTGATACTATTCAGGGAATTTTTGACCTTAAGCCTTATGCGATTATCAAACGTTTTGGGCTGAAAAATCCAATATTTAAATCTACAGCTGCTTACGGACATTTCGGACGTGATCCTTACAAAAAAGAAGTTGAGGTTTATTACCATGATGAAAATACTATATCGCGAACAGAAAAAAATGTCACTAGGCACTACAAAACTGTGGATTTCTTCGCCTGGGAAAAAACTGATTATGTGGATAATATCCGTAAAGCTTTTTCGCTTTAGGCAATTTGTCAGAATTCAAACATCACAAACATCCTTTTTTTCTACGGTGATTTTTTAAATTCCTTAAAGTAACCAATAACCCCTGAAAGACCTTTAAACTTTCAGGGGTTATTTTTTTGAGGCTTCAACATTTGCAAATCTGTTTCAAAAAAACATGTATCTTAGTCTCTGAAAAAACAAAACGAAAATGAGGCATGATCAAAAGCGAATACCCTTGTAATGACAGTTTTCTTGCAAGTTATATAACCGATTTCACCATCATCGAATTTGAAGATTTAGATTACAGTGAAATTTCAAAAGTTCCTCCTTTAGGATTTCCTGTACTACAGTTTCATTTTGGAATTGAGGGCAATTTTTATCATGACCATGGTTTTCGCGACAAATCAATCATCATTGGTCAGTTCACGCGCCATGTAAATCTTCGTCCGGCCAATGGCACAAAAATCATTAGTGCAAATTTTAAACCTTATGGCTTGTATAATCTTCTTGGCCTTTCTCCTGAAAAACTTACCAATACTGCCATTGACAGCTCGGCTATTTTTGGAATTGAGGAAACCAATGCTTTTCTTAATTCACTGAAAACAGCTTCAAACAACAAAAAAAGACTGGATGCAATCAAAGAATTCATTAAAACACAATCACACAAATTCAAACAAAGAAGGAACTGTATTTACGATGATCTCGTTGATAAAATTATTGAGAAAAACGGACTTATAACTTTTGAAAGTATTATTCAAGGTAAAATTAAACTTCGTAATCTTCAGCGATATTTCAAAAAACACATTGGAATTCGTCCAAAAATCTTTATGGATATTTTACGCCATAAATTTGTGCTAAGGCAAATGTATCTCAACCCTGACTTCAATTGGTCAGACCCATCTCTGGACGGTTTTTATTATGATCATTCACATTTCAACCGCGATTTTCAAAAATTCAGTCTCGAAAAGCCTCTTGAATACAATCAAGCTCTACATGAATTCGCAAGAATACTTATGTAATTGTCGCTTTTTTACAGTCGTAATTCAATAAAATTGGTTCATTTTGTAGCCAAATTCCAATAAAAACCAACAACATTAAAATGAAACGTATTACAATTATTGCACTGTTAACGAGCTTGTGCAGCATCTTATCAATTCAAATTCTGAACGCTCAGATCAGCCCTGAAAGAATCCTCAGGAACACACAAAGGAAAACGGAACGTAAAGTTGAAAACCGCATTGAAAAACGTATTGACAAAAAAGTAGACAAGGCACTCGATGAAGTTGAAGATTCGATGGACGGAAAGAAAAAGACTGAAAAGCCCAAAGAGAGTCAAGAAGAAACATCAAAAAAGGAATCTGGCAGTCCTGTTAATAATTCAGGAACCGAAAATAAAAATGCGTCAGAAAATGAACCTGTTAAACAAGAAAAACCATTAAAACCTGAGCTCACCTGGTCAAAATTTGATTTTGTCCCTGGTGATGTAATCATCTTCGAAGACAATCAAGAGGGTGAGCAAAATGGGGAGTTTCCATCAAAGTGGGATCTTGCAGGTGGATTAGTGGAAAATGCAAATTTCGGTGGAGATAATGTTATCATGTTCCGCAAATGCAATATTAACGGAGCTGATGGAATCGTCCCACTCCTGAAAAACACAAAAGAGGATTACTTACCCGAAGAGTTTACGATTGAGTTTGATGCCTGGTTTGAAAAACCCAATCATACTTACAGGGTGTATCTCATGGATTCCAAAAACCAAAAGAATCTGGATCCTTCCAATAATTCGAACAACAGGTTTTACCTCCGATTCAATCAGAATTCAGCAGATGGAAGAAATATTTCTAAAGGATATTATCCAGGTTTCAGTAATGCAAATAGCAGTGCCGGCGAGCCGGGCTGGAGGCACATCTCAATCTCATTCAATAAAAGAGCATTAAAGTGTTATATTGATGATGCCCGTGTAATCAACATCCCCAATATGGAGGCCAATCCTGTTGGACTTACCTTAGGTTTTCATAACCCTTCAGGTAAAATAAACGGATATATCAAAAATATCCGCATCGCCAAAGGTGCTGTACCATTGTACGACAAGGTGCTAACTGATGGAAAATTCATCACCACAGGGATTAAGTTTGATGTGAACAAAGCCAACATCAGGGCAGAATCTTTTGGCACGATCAATTATGTTGTGAAAATGATGCAGGATAATCCAGATCTCAAATTCTCTGTTGAAGGCCATACCGACAGCGATGGTGACGATGCTTTAAACATGAAACTATCTGAGGCACGTGCCAAAGCCGTTATGGATCAACTTGTGGAAATGGGAATTGCCAAAGACCGTCTCACCTCAAAAGGCCACGGCGAAAGCAATCCTATGGTTGCAAACGATACACCTGAAGGAAAAGCGCAGAACCGAAGAGTGGAGTTTGTTAAGTTTTAAATAAATAGACTGCATAGCAAAGAGAAAGTGAATCAAGCGTAAATTTTTAAATTTTTCTTAACCAAATAAATCATTCATTATATGAAAAAAGCACTGTTGTTCTCAATCGTCCTGGTCTTTACTTTGGGTTTATGTGCTCAAACCAGCAAGTTAAAAGACGCCAAGCCCTACGAAATTAAATCCGGAAAAATTGAGTACAAAATTGATGGGAAGACCAAAGGTACAAAAACACTGTGGTGGGACGATTACGGTCGACTGACGCATGAATACAAAAAAACATCTACCAAAATGATGGGTATGACCACTAAAGAAGAAACGCTCAGCATTCGCACAAAAGATTGGATGTACTCAATTAATCTCATCGAAAAAACCGGGACAAAAACAAGTGTTGACGAAGCCATGATGTTAGGTGAAATGCTTATGGGAACAACCAATGAGGCAGAACTTGAGAAAATGGGAGAAGACATAAAGAAGGATTTTGATGCAAAGGATATTGGAACTGAAAAAATCCTGGGCTATGATTGCATCATCATGGATATTGGAAAACTCAATGGAAAACATTGGCGCCATAAAGGTGTAACGCTCAAAATGGAAATTATAATGGGCGGATTTCTGGGAAATATTCTGGAAGAAGCTACCAGTTTCGATCAAAATATTTCAGTGCCGGCCTCAAAATTTGAAGTCCCTGCAGGAATAAAAATAGAAGAAGTTAAGATGACAAACCCATTTGAAATGGACGATGATGATGAATAAGTAGGTAACAGTTTTATGGTTTTCAGTAGATGATTTAACAGTAAATCTGTAGATATTCTAAAAACTGCTGATTTTTTGGCAACAACTTTATAGGTTAGGGAGTAACGTTGCCAAAGTCAGCGGTTTTGTTTTTTAATTTCAAATGATATATTTTTGGCGCCGTAATACTGTAATAATGAATATCGAAGAAATCCGCGAATACTGTCTTCTCAAACCGCATGTCACTGAGAGTATGCCTTTTGGAGATGATACACTTGTTTTCAAAGTTGCTGACAAAATGTTTTTACTGGCCAATCTGGAAGGCCCGCTTCAACTGAATCTAAAAGCCGCACCAGATGAAGTTGCTGATCGACTCCAGCATTATCCGGAAGCCATCCCCGCTTATCACATGAACAAAATACACTGGGTTTCGGTAAAAGTTGAAGAATGCAATGATATCATTCGACTGAAGGCCTGGATAGACCGCTCCTATGAACTTATCGTTTTGGGTCTGCCTAAAAAAACCAAAGTTGAATATGGATTTTGACACAAAACCGTATAAGTGGAATCGTGTGATTTTACAAAAAAACAGCCATGCGACATTGGTTTCAATGACGCATGGCTGCCAATAAGATTTAGAACTTTTACTATAATCCTGTTGAAATAAGGAAAGTTGCAGCAAAAGCAACAATCGCATAAAGCTCAGGAAATACGGCTAGAATCATCGTTTTACCAAAAACATCATGACCTGAACCAATGGCAGCAATACCGTTGGCGCAAATGCTTCCTTGTTTAATCGCCGAAAACAGCGCTACAAGTCCGAGCGAAAGTCCTGCGCCAAAAATAGCTGCACCTTGAAGAATAGTCATGTCAGGAGTAATAATTCCTGAATTATTGATTACGAAAAAACCAGCAAAACCATAAAGGCCCTGTGTTCCTGGTAAAGCGCTCAAAAGCATATAGTTTCCAAATGCTTCGTCGTTCTTTTTCAACGCACCGATGGCGGCATTGCCACCCATAGATACTCCGTAAGCACTGCCAATACCTGCCAGCGCAATCATCAGTGCTATGCCGATGTAAGTTAGTACCAATGCTAATGTCATAAGATTTCCTCCTTAAGTGTTAAATTAATTTGATGCTGTTTATTTGTTGAATTGATATTTCAATTATTAAAATTCTCTTTTGATTATAATTCCTGCGTTTTCTTTGCAAATGGATTGTATGCTTTTCCACCACCGTTGAAGCCAGCATTTTTATAGAACTCTACGAAAGTCAGACGCATAGGATGCACAAAGGCTCCGAGTGTTGCCATAAAGATGTTCAAACCATGTCCAATAATGATGATTATTAAGAAAATCAACTGACTCACAACAGGCGTACTTCCACTCATCTGAAGCGCCAAGTCATTGAAAACATAGCCCAGAATTGCGCTCGACACACCTAGGGCAAACAACCTAATATAGGAAAGCAAGTCGCCAAGCACACCGGTTACTATCGAGTAAACCTCCCAAAGTCCACCGCCAAAATTGATGAAAATGTTTTTTCCCGGGTTGTTCATAAACAGAATAAACACACCAGAAATACCAAAGATGACGTAATAAAAGATGTTTACAATGCCTTGGTTATTGTCGTTTTTCACAAAATACAAAACAAGATTTCCAAGAATCAGCAGTATCCATCCAATGGTAGTCATGGCATGGTGAAGGCCAAATTGTTTGTAAAGGTTTAATGCTTTAATGACCATGCCATAAACAATCTGAATGCCTCCAAGCACAAGTGCAAAATAAAACATCTTCTCTGAATCAAGCATATAGGCGCGCATTTCAGACATGAAAGTCAATTGTCCTTTATCGATAAGTTCGATGAGATTGATGCCAAAAAACGTTCCGGAAACAATTCCGAAAAGTATCGTCGCACTACCCAACCATTGCAGAAGTGTCAACACTGGTCTGAATTGCGCTTTTATTTTCTTTTTAAACAAGGTTGCGCCAATGAGGAAAAGAAGACCATATCCGGCATCTCCCAGACAGAATCCAAAAAACATCATAAAGAAGGGCGCAAAGAAGGGCGTCAGGTCAAGTTCGCTGTATTTCGGCAGTGAATAGAGCTTTCCAATAGGTTCAAACAAACGACTGAAATTGTTATTATGAAGCATGATTGGCACTTTCTCAGTCTTCAGCGGCTCATCCATGATATGAAAAACCTGCTTATCATTGAGGAAAGTTTCCATTTCCTTGATTTTTGGCTTTGGAATCCATCCTTCGATAATCATCAGTCTGTCAGCGGCTTCCTTGTTTGTGTTGTCTATCACACGGTCAAAGGAGATTGCATTTTCCTTTTCATTGCGCGCCTTTTCCAATACAGGAATCAAAGCTGCTGCATTGTCCTTATAATACCGATTGATTTCCTCGGCTCTGAGCGTAAGTTCCTCTTTTTCTTTGAGCACTTCTGAGGCAGGCCTTTCAGGAGCCCTTACCTCTTCAGCATCAATTTCGATCTTTTCTCCGGGCAATTGAACTATTACAAAGTAATACTGACCTTCGGAACGATGTATGATTTCAAGATTATATTCCTGACTCCATGATTCCAGAAACTTCCTTTCAGCTACCTCAAAAAACCGGATCTGATACCCATGCTTTTCAAGTTTTTCAATGGTTTCTTTTGAAAAATCGCCCCATGGTAAAAGCGATTTATACGCTTTATCGAGTGCATTGATTTTATGCTTCAGCGATTCACTTTCTGACTGCATTTGCTGAATGGTATCCAGAATTTCCTTATATCCCAGCGCAGAAGGTTTCATTTCTTTTCCTTCAGTCTTACTGTCAAGAAATTTTGACACCTTGATAATTTGCTGCAGCAATGCAATTTCTTCTGCTGTTTTCGCGTCCGGTTCCACTCCCCTGTCTACAACATCAACAATTCCAATCTGTTGCAGATCAACCAGGAACTGATGATAATCCTTGTGGTGGATCAGAAACGAAACTTTTTTCATTGGTATAATCATCAGGCAACCTCACTTTCTTTTTGTTGCATGCGGCTTTTAACTATTTTCTGGGCTGCTTTGGAGAGGTTTTCTTCGTCCTCCATAAATCGTTTAATCTTCAGAATAGCCTCCTCATAGCCCGGAATTTGCACTTTTTCATAAAGATTCACCTTTTGTGTTGTTTTCTTTCTTGCAAAATCGAGCAATTGGGTCTTGCGCTCAAAAACATCTCTTTCGATAGCAATCTGTGCCAAATCCCTGATGATTTTTATCCCGTCGGGAAACCATGAAGGGCTTTTAAAAAGGCTGTATTCCTTGATATCATATTCAACATCAATCAGGATCGGGGTTTTGACACCTGCAATCTTTTTCGATGCAAGTTTAACGTCTTTTATTGCGATCAGATCTGGCTTAAACTCGTTCCAGAGCCTGATAATATTATCGTTGGCACTGATTTTTTCCTTGAGCAACTGATCGAGTCTGGCAGCTTCATCTTTGGCTTTTTTTACTTCAATTCTCAATGCAGCCTCTTTGTTTTTAAGCGTCGGGAGTGCATTAAGACGAACTTTCAACTGTTTGTTGAGCAGCTGAAGCGAAGTTTTGTTATAATGGAATTTGATTGCCATACTATGTTCGTAACAGTTTTAAAATTATCTTTTTACCTGAGAAACCGGAAATGAGAATCTCTTTGAGCCCTTATTTTCCGTATCTTCCCTCAGTCTGCTAGTTTTCTTTTGGCCAGTATTTATCCACAAGTTCTTTTTTGATACCAACCTCTGCAGGTGTGAAATAGGTCGCAAAAAGTTTCCATGCCTGATCCAACATACCAACGCCATCAATATTAACATCGATAGCAAGCAAGTCGTTTGAATACTGTTTTGCGAAGTTGAGTGAACGTTCATCAAAATCTGTCAGGTCGAAACCGTTTTCAAGTTTTGTTTTGGCATTGGCAGCTTCGGCATACAATTTAATGGCTGCATTCATTACCTGAGCGTGGTCGCCGCGGGTATCCTTACCAATTACATTTTGTTTCAAACGCGAGAGACTTCTGAATGGGTCAACGATAACCTTGGCAATATCAGTGTCACGACGAAGAAACAACTGTCCTTCAGTTATATAACCTGTATTGTCAGGAATTGCATGCGTGATATCACCCCCTGAAAGGGTTGTTACAGCGATAATGGTAATTGAGCCACCTTTTGGAAACTGAACCGCTTTTTCGTAAATTTTTGCAAGGTCACTATAAAGCGATCCCGGCATACTGTCTTTAGATGGAATCTGGTCCATTCTGTTGGATACGATACTCAAGGCATCGGCATAAAGGGTCATATCTGTCAAAAGTACCAAAACAGTTTCGTTTTTCTCTACTGCAAAATATTCTGCTGCAGTGAGCGCCATATCGGGAATCAACAAACGCTCAACCGGTGGGTCATCTGTGGTGTTTACAAAACTGATGATACGGTCGAGAGCGCCTGCGTTGTCAAAAACGTTTTTGAAGAAAAGATAATCATCATTGGTAAGGCCCATGCCCCCAAGGATAATTTTATCGGCTTTGGCACGCAAAGCTACGATGGCCATTACCTGGTTGAAAGGTTGATCAGGGTCGGCAAAAAACGGAATTTTCTGTCCGCTCACCAGCGAGTTGTTTAAGTCGATACCGGCAATACCAGTAAAGATCATATTGCTCGGCTTCATGCGTTGAACAGGGTTCACAGATGGACCGCCAATTTCAATTTCGAGGCCTTCCACTTCCGGGCCGCCATCAATAGGCTGACCATAAGCGTTGAAAAACCTTCCGGCCAAATCATCACTTACATTGAGCGTGGGAGCTTTGCCTAAAAAAGTTACTTCAGCATTGTTCGGAACGCCTTCTGTGCCTCCAAAAATCTGGAGTGTAACGTTGTTGCCGATGATTTTTACTACTTGCGCTAAACGTCCGTTGACCAATGCCAGCTCGTCATATCCAACATCCGCTGCCTGCAAGGTGCAGGTAGCTTTGGTGATCTGAGTCAGTTTGGTGTATGTTTTCTGAAATGCCTGAGTTTCCATACTCTTGTAATTATTTATGCTTTAATAGTTTATCAGGCTGTAACAGCCACAATACGCTCCTGAAGAATCTCGTCGAGTTCTACTTTAAATTTCTTGAAATCATCGGACATATATTCCGAATAATTCATCTGTTTGAGAACATTGATCAACCTTCTGAAATAGATATTCACTTCATCGAAGGAGTCAAAATCATACTGGCCTTTTACAATATCTATCACGATTTTCATCATGTATTTCTGGCGTTCAATCGGTGTAGATGAGTCGGTATGGTCAAAGGCATCCTGCTGAAGAATCACGTAGTCGAACACTTCAGATTTCCAGAAACGGAGGTGATATTCCAACGGAACACCGTCATCGCCTAAGATATTTATTTGTTCGTAAGCTTCTTTTCCACGTACCAGAAGGTTCTTTGCGAAGAGTAGATTTTCGAGCCAGTCGGGAGAAATATTCTCGCTGAGATATTCTATAAATTCAGGGTATTCAAGATATTTCGAATAACTGTCGATAGGGTCAACGGCTGGATAACGTTTACTGTCAGCACGTTGCTGTGAAAGCGCATAAAAACAGCGCGCTGCTTTTTTTGTCGATTCGGTAACTGGTTCCTTTAAGTTTCCACCGGCAGGCGAAACAGCGCCAATGAAAGTAATACTTCCTGTGGTGCCGTTGGGCAGAAAAACGTATCCGGCTCTTGAGTAGAAATTGGAAATAATGGCAGGAAGATCCATTGGATAAGCATCGGGGCCGGGAAGTTCTTCCATACGGTTCGACATTTCTCTCAAAGCCTGCGCCCAACGTGAAGTAGAGTCAGCTAACAGAAGGATTTTCAATCCCATCGAACGGTAATACTCGGCTATGGTCATTGCAGTGTAAACGGATGCTTCGCGCGCTGCAACGGGCATATTGGATGTGTTTGCAATAATAGTGGTGCGTTCCATCAGCTTGCGGCCTGTACGCGGGTCATCGAGTTCAGGGAATTCTGTAAAAATTTCAACGACTTCATTGGCGCGTTCTCCACAAGCAGCAACGATAATCATATCGGCTTCGGCATGTTTTGAAAGTGCGTGCTGCAAAACAGTCTTGCCAGTTCCGAAAGGCCCTGGTGTAAAACCTGTGCCGCCTTCAACGATTGGATTCAGGGAATCGATTGTTCTGATGCCTGTTTCCATCATTTTGAAAGGTCGTGGTTTGGCAGTGTAAGCGCGAATAGCCAGTTTCACAGGCCATTTCTGCACCATTGTTACAACATGCTCCTTGCCGTCGGAATCAACTAAAACCGCAATGGTGTCGCTAAGTGAGTAGTTTCCGGGGCCAGCAAGGGTTTTCAAGGTAAATTTACCGTTCAGCTTAAACGGCACCATGATTTTGTGTGCTATCCAGTTTTCCTGCACCTCACCCAGCCATGAACCTGCCTGAACGCGGTCGCCAACATTGGCAAGTGGCTTAAAATCCCACTTTGAGTCCACTTCAAGCGGATTGGTATAATCACCCCGTTTCAGGAAAACACCTTCCATTTTATTGAGGTCATTTTGAAGGCCGTCATAATTTTTGGATAAAATACCTGGTCCAAGTGTTGCCTCGAGCATGTGTCCGGCAAACTCAACTGTATCTCCGACCCTGAGATTTCTGGTGCTTTCAAAAACCTGCACATAAGCCTGCTCACCAACAACTTTGATGACTTCAGCCATCAAGGGTACTTTTTTCAGTTTGATGAAACAAATTTCATTTTGTGCCACCGGTCCGTCCACATCAACCATAACGAGGTTGGCAATGATTCCTGCAACTACTCCTTTTGTCATTTGAAAATATTTCCGTTAAACGTTTTAATAATTCAATTTTAATGCAAAAAAGACAACAAAATCACTTAAGTTGCCCTTTACGCTGATTCTTTTATGTTTTTAAATGCTGAGGCGTGAATTCTTCTGGAAGTTCGTAGCTGCTGCCTAATTTATCGAGCAGCTTCACGAAGAGTCTTTTGCCTTCTTCATAATCAAGTTTCATCCATCTTTCAACCATTTCGAGCTGAAGTAAAAACGCAATCAATTTTTCTATGGTGAAGTAGTGAAAAAACACGTTTTCATCGATCCAATTCCATCTAATGGTATCAAGAACCTTTTCACGACTGAGCACATCATTGGTTTCCCAGGCAGAAAGTATTGTTTCAATCTCCGGAAATTCCTGCGTCAGACCAAAGTCTTTTGCATTGCTGCGCATAATGCTTTCTACGATAGCATTATTGCCTATCAACTGTAATTCAGGTGCAATTTTATGGTATCTGCAGTTTATTGCTGTAAGCACATTGCCCATATTGAGCTGCAACTCGTACCATTGGCGAATAAAATCATTTTCGAGTGAAAGCAGATACGCGTAGAATTTCTCTTCCAGTCTGTTTTCCCAGCTTTTTGGATTTACTTCCTGATCTTCTGATTTGAATTCAGTAATGAATTCAGAAAGATAAGGAAGAATCCCTGTACCCGGTTCTTTTATTTGCTCTTCCATCAATGACAAGGGATAAATGCCCCTTTCATCAAATTCAGAAAAATTTTTCAACAGAATATTAAGCAGGTTGGCATTGTCATATTTAAGAAAAAGAACCCTTGCCAAAGTCAAGTCATCCGGGTGTAAATTACCCAGTAACTCTTCTCTAATGTCGGCCATTGTGGTTTTTATCTTGCCTTCATCGAGCAACAGATCGGGCAACCCGGCGACTAAATAATAATAAGCCCGCTTGGAATTGAGCAACATGATTAAGATTCCTCAGTGAAAAACTTCTGCGTCCTTGGACGAAGGAACTGCATAAAGAAACTTTCAAAATCCTTGTCTGTAAAACTGATTTTGAAACTTTTATCTTTAGGTCCGATACGGAAGCCGCTTTTTATTCCTTCCTCAAAACTGATATCGAAGCCTTCGCTGATAACGCCTGCCACATTTTTGAGCAGAAAACCTTCCAGCTCCTGTTTGTCTTTTTCCGAAAGATACATAATAACACCCTGGCTCGACTTGCTTATTTCACCCCAGTTTTCTGCTATCTTAAGCATAAGGGATTTCATCAGCTCTTTGTCGTTAAAACTTTTGGTAAGCGCCATGTCAACAGCTTTCTCATTGATGAGGGAAGCAATTTTCTGCTTCACGGAAGTGAGTGCCTGACGGGATGAAATAGCCAACTCGGAATGAACGATCTTTTTCATTTCTTCCGATTCTTTTGTGGCTTTCTCAAGCAAGTTCTTAGCGTCCTTTTCGGCCTTAGTCAAAATGCTTTCGGCTTCCATTTTTGCTTTTTCAACAATTTCAAGGGCTTCGTTTTTACCTTTCTCAAGACCTTCATCGTAGATCTTTCTTGTTAACTCCTGAAGTTTTTCGTTCATAAGGTTTTGGTTTTTCACTGAATCAGGGTGCAAAGATAATTTTTTAGTTTCATTTGCCAAGTCCAAGTTAAGAATTAAACGCAACAAATTGACCCTAGGGAAGGTAAGAATTAAAGATATTTCAGTACCTGATTAGCTTGATGTTTTCACGATCAGGTAATTAGTCAAAATGAAACATGAAATAAAAGGTTAAAACTTTACGAATTTGCCCTATTTTGATTCCCGCAAAAAAGGAAAAAATTGTCGTTAACCGCCAATATTACTAAATTGATTTTTGTGATTGATAGAACCACAAACGGGCTTGTTTTGAATAGCAGCCAAATATGCTGCCTCCACACCCATTTCCCTGACATTATAACTGAGATCTGTAAACAGGCATGGCTTCAGGTCGCCATTCGCAGTGAGGCGCATGCGGTTACAACTCGCACAATGTCCGCCATCACCGCCTTCAACAACAGAAAACTGTCCGGTTTCGAGGTTCATTTCTTTGATAAAACGAACTTTCAATCCGTTTTCGTCACAAAACTTTTTTACCTCCAACGCATCAGGCTCTTTGGAGTTGTTCTTTATGACACAATTAATTTTAATCGGCTCAAGTCCGGCATTACGCGCAGCATCGATACCTTTCAACACATCTTCAATATTACCAGTTCGGGTAATTTGATGGAATTTTTCAGGGTTGACCGTATCCAAACTTATATTGATTCTGTGCAAACCTGCAGCTTTAAGAGGTTCTGCAAATCGATTCAGCAGAATACCATTGGTTGTCATGCCTAAATCGTCAATACCTGAAATGGATGCAATTTGTCCGACAAGATTCACAATGCCATTTCTGACCAGCGGCTCTCCCCCGGTTATTCTGACTTTGCTGACGCCATTTTTCACTGCAAAAGAAACAACATCAACGATTTCTTCAAAGCGGAGAATTTTTTCGTGAGGCATGGTTTCGATACCACATTCAGGCATGCAGTATGTGCAGCGCAGATTGCACCGGTCGGTGACCGAAACGCGCAAATAATTTATTTTTCTGTTAAATGAGTCGAACATCCACAAGGTCTCCTTCGTTGAATGATGCCACTCCAAGCGGAACGCTGATAAGGGCTGTGGCCTGCACCAAAGCATTGATATGAGCCGAACCGTGATAATGCACAGGCATCGCCCGGCCATGTGCATCGATGATTGCTGGAACAAAACCGTGTCTTGCCAGTGCTTTGCGCGAATAATTTTCGCCGATGGGTATTCGTAAACGAACAGGACTGTAGGTGTGACCCATTAATTTGTACAAAAATGGTTTTGCCAGCAGCTCGAAGATGTTGAATGAGGAAACCGGATTTCCGGGAAGGGCAAAAACGAATTTATTGCCTGAACGCGCAAAAACACTTGGCTTACCCGGTTGAACAGCCACAGAACGGAACAAAATCTCTATTCCCATCTCATTTAAAATGGCAGGAATAAAGTCGAAATCACCCATAGAGATTCCGCCTGAGAGGATGACGACATCGCTTTTGGTCAATGCATCTGTAATCATTTGGCGCGATGACTGTTCAGTATCAGCGATAATGCCGCCACATTCCGCATCAGCACCCATGGCAATGGCCTGCGCAACGAGCTGACTGCTATTTGAATTACGGATTTTTCCAGGCCCCGGCGCAACATGCGGCTCAACAAGTTCATCACCTGTTGACATCACTGTGATTCGTGCTTTTTTGAAGACAAGCGGACTGATAGCCCCTGCAGTGGCCAAAACAGCAATATGTTGTGGTTTAATCACAGTGCCTTTTGAAATAACTTTATCACCTGCTTTGATGTCTTCAGCCAAATAAGCAATGTTTGCTTTGGTTCTTGTGTCAGTTATAAATACAACTCCATTTTCCTCGCGTGTTTGCTCCACCATCACAACACAATCAGCTCCGGAAGGCATCATCGCACCGGTCATAATTTTGGAACAGCTTCCCGCAATGATTTCTTTTGCAGGTGTTGAACCAGCCGGAATGACTTCGAGAAGCTGCAAGGGCTGATGAATATCGGTCATCCTGCATGCGTAACCATCAACGGCTGCTTTGTCAAAAGGAGGCATATGAATGTCGGAAAAGATATCTTCCGCTAAAACACGACCGGCAGAATCTCTGTAATCAACGCGTTCATTGCCAGTGAGGGGCAGGTTTTTAGTTACGATAGCATAAGCCTCTTCAAATGAGATCATCTTCTTTAATTTGTGGCAAAAATAGCCAAAATCCTGCATTTTGGGCTTGCCGGATTTAGCCTTCCGGGAAAAGAAAACGTTTTACCGTTTTTTAGCGCCCTATCGATAGCAGAGAATAGCTTACCTTCGCAAGTTGGAATTTTCTACACTTTTTGACATTTGCAAATTTATACTCAAATCACTTCCAGATGAATGAAGGCGCCTTCTTGGTTGGCATTCTACGGTCAACAACGCATTTGGGATATCTTATCCTCCCCTATTACTGCCGCCGGGAAGAGTCCTTTTTGACCGTAGTTTCTTTGTTTTCTGCAGATGAGATTTCTGACGAAGCTAATGAAACACCCCATATAAAACTTCTGCATGAATTGGCTCGTTCGCTGGATGTAAATGAAATCGTAAGAAGATTTTCAAAGACAAAACAGAGCCCTTCAATATTTTTTAAGACTGCTGACAAAAAAATTATCGATAAAATGCTGATGCCTTTTGTTTCAAAACAAACGGCCAAAATCATCGAACTTTTTCTGGAAAATGATATTCCTGTTTATCATGGTGACATATGGCCTCATCTTTACGAAGAAAGCAGGATAAAGATTTTAAAAAGTCCTCCGGAGGTGAAGTTGTTTTTCAAACGTGGAGAGGAAGGCACCACTTACACCTTTGAAGCATGGATAAAGGAAACGAAAATTTCATTGCAAAACCCCAATAATATCATCGTCAGCAATGAACCTTGCTATTTGTATTCCAAAAACAGATTAATCAGGTTTGACGATAAAATCAATGGAAAGCTCTTGTCGCCCTTTTTGAAAAAAGTAAACATTCAGATTCCACAGCGCATCGAAAAGACTTATTTTGAAAGTTTCATCAAAAAGATCGTCAATCTTTCGAATATTGAAGCAGAAGGTTTTCAAATCATTGATCTGGATGTTAAGCCAAAAGTGGTTTTATCCCTTGAACAGGATTTTCAAGGATTACCGGGTTTTGTTGTTTCATTTGATTACAACGACCGTAAAATTCTTTGCGATAACCCGCAGCAATCCTATACAACCCTGATAACAGATGAAAACGGATTTGTTTTTAAACGTTTTCGAAGAGATTCTGAATGGGAAAATAATAAACGAAAAATATTAAAAGGACTTGGTCTTCAGCAATACGCATCATTTTTCAGACTAGGAAATGAATCAAGGTATATTAAGGATTTTCTGCCATTTTTGATCGAAAACAAAGCGGCATTGAAAGAGGAGGGTTTCATCATTGAACAAAAAGAAACCAATCCATGGAATTTTGATAAACCCTATCTGCGGATAAAAAACCAGATGCAAAATGACTGGTTCGACCTTTTTATCATGATTAATTTAGGCGACATTAGTTTACCTTTTGTCGCACTGAAAAATCATATTCTGCAAAATGAAAATATTTATTTTTTGCCCAATGGTGAAAAGTTTTTAATCCCTGACTCATGGTTTGAAAAGTACAGAGAGATGTTTATTCACGGCCGCGAACATGCAACGGCACTGCGTTTTAGCAAACATCACTTCGGAACGCTCAAACAATTTCAGTTAACAGAGATTGAAGCACTGGAAAAGGAAATTGAGCGCATAGACCTGTGGCAAAAACCTGTGTTGAATAATGCAGAACTGCGACCCTATCAGGAATATGGCAGTTTTTGGATTAGAAATCTCTCAAGGCAAAATCTTGGAGGCATTCTGGCAGATGATATGGGTTTAGGAAAAACCATTCAGGTGATTGCTGTACTCACGGCATTTTTTGAAGGCAGTAAAAAACAAAAGATCGATCAAAACAAAAATGAGATAACTGATAACCAACAACTAAACTATCAACTTGATCTTTTCTCCGAGCCTCCGGTTGTTCAGGAAAGTCATATAGAAGTTGAATCAGCTACTACAAGTCGTTTACCAGCACTTTTGGTGATGCCAACTTCGTTAATACACAACTGGAAAAACGAAATCAACAGATTTGCCCCTTGGATGAAAACGCTTATCTACAGCGGCACTCAGCGCAAGATGAATAAAAAAATACTCAAATCATATCAACTTATTCTCACAACTTACGGAACCTTACGCAATGATATTGACCTGCTGAAAACTTTTGCGTTCAGCTATGTCATTATGGATGAAAGTCAGCAAATAAAGAATCCGGAATCAAAAACTTCCAGAGCTGCCTTTGAGCTAAGGGCTGACTTCCGCTTTGGCCTCACCGGCACACCACTGGAAAATCATCTTACTGACATCTGGTCTCAAATGCATTTTCTAAATCCGGGCATGCTTGGTACATTGTCCGAATTCAACCGTTATTATGCAGTGCCAATTTCCAAAAACCCTTTGGCGCCTGAACGCGAAAGACTTATCGAAATAATTAAACCCTTCATCTTGCGAAGAACAAAGGCACAAGTTGCACCCGAACTTCCTCCAATGACAGAAACAGTTGTTTATTGCGAAATGGGCGATGAGCAGCGAAAACTTTATGAAGAGGAAAAATCGAGAATGCGCAATGCTCTGCTTGAAAGTCTGGAAGACGAAAATCTTGGCGCGGGCAACGCTGTGATGGTACTCAAGGCATTGATGACACTGCGCCAATTTGCCAACCATCCTTGTCTTGCAGATCCTTCTCTGGAATCAGAAAGTGGCAAATTTGAGATGATAACAGATACGCTTCAAACCGTAATTTCAGAAAATCACAAAGTATTGGCATTCTCTTCTTTTTTAGGTCACCTCAAGCTTTTGGAAGATTATTGCATTCAGCATAATATCGGCTATGTGAAACTTATTGGAGCGACTTTGAAAAGAGAGGCTGTTATCGACTCATTCAGAAACAACGATCAGGTGAAGGTTTTTCTAATTTCTCTGAAAGCCGGTGGTCTTGGACTAAACCTTACCGAAGCCGGATATGTTTTTATGCTCGATCCATGGTGGAATCCTGCTGCTGAGTTGCAGGCTATAAACAGAGCCCACCGCATCGGGCAGGATAAAAAAGTGTTTGTTTATCGCTTCATCAGCAAAGATACAGTTGAGGAAAAAATTCTCAAACTACAGGATAAAAAACGCGCATTGGCCGAAAGTTTCATCGTTGAGGATCAGTTTATCAGAGGACTGAGCAAAGAAGAAATATTGAAGCTTATTTGTGAATAATGACAAGAAAAGCTTCTAGCTAGTCTTTCTTCCTAAACATTTTTTCGCCGAAATATCCACCAATAAAACTCCCTGCGGTCACAAAAACGGCAGTCAGCGCGTCATAATATCCCAGCAAAAACGGCAACCAAATAAAGATGATCAGTCCGATAATAATAAATATTGGTTTGACAGGCATAGCTTAACAATTTTACTTTTCTATTTTGTTGTTGATTTTTTGTTGCTGAAATAAGTGTATATTGCTGGTTGTGAACGTAATGCAACTTCACCATCATTTATTTTTTTGTACTCATTTACAATTGGTCCATTCAACAAGCGGGCTTTGCAATTGTCGGAAAGCTGAATCTTCAGCATATCGTAGAATTCCTTTTTTATTGCAGGATCGTCAATAGGTGTAACGACTTCAAAACGATGATCGAGGTTACGCACCATCCAGTCGGCCGAAGCAATCCAATAAAGAGGATCTCCGTTGTTTGCAAAAACAAAAACGCGGCTGTGTTCCAAAAATCGGTCAACAATGCTTATGACTTCAATGTTTTCGCTGAGACCTGCAATTCCGGGTGTCAAAACACAAATGCCGCGACAGATAATTTGTATTCGCACTCCGGCCTGACTAGCCTGATAGAGTTTTTTTACAAGCTCCTCATCCACCAGACTGTTCATCTTTAAGATAGCCCAGGCGTCTTTACCTTCTTTGGCAAACCGAATCTCGGCACTGAGCAGATTGATGAAATGCTTGCGCACACGATAAGGTGAAATAACAAGCTTTTTTAGGTTTGGAGGACTGTACGGGGTTTCAAAAAGACGAAACATCTGTCCAACCTCAAGTCCAATCTGCTCATCAGATGTAAGCAAACTATCATCTGCATAAACGCGGGCCGTTGACTCGTTGTAATTGCCTGTACTTATGTTCGAATAATAGACATCATTTTTACCCTCTTTGCGCCGGATGAGCAAAAGTTTACTGTGCACTTTTAATCCGGGTATGGTTTTTATAATCTTTACGCCTTCTTCATGCAATTTCTCCGACCATTGAATATTGGCCTTTTCGTCAAAACGGGCTTGAAGCTCAAGAAAAACAGTAACAGATTTCCCGTTTCTGGCTGCATTGGCAAGTGCATTGATGACGTTGGAATCACGTGCGGCCCTGTAAAGTGTCATTTTGATGGAACGCACTTTTGGGTCAATTGAGGCTTCACGCAACAAGTCAATGATGTGATTAAAAGTGTGATAGGGAAAATGAAGCATGACATCTTTTTCACGAATCACTTTGAAAATACTTACATAGGGAGGCAAATCAGGATGACGTATTGGCGTCATCGGTTTATCCCATAAATGCTCCGGACCAATATGTGGAAACGACATGAAATCGCGGAAATTATGATATTGCCAGCCTGGAATAAGGATATCTTTTTTGGTAATCTTAAATTTTTTCAACACATGTTCCAGAATCTCATCCGGCATATTTTTATCATGAATAAAACGAACAGGCGCACCTTTTTTCCGCTGTTTAAGACTTTCAGCCATTATTTCGATGAAACTTTTTGACACATCATTCTCGAGGTCAAGCTCAGCATCGCGGGTAAATTTGATGGAGTAAGCGTCAAAAGTATCGTAGCCAAAAGGCATGAAGATTTCATCAAGATTGTAACGAATCACATCGTCCAACAGCACAATACTGATTCCGGCTTTAGTTTCAGGAAGGACAAAAAATCGCGAAACACGACTAGTGGGAACTTTCACCAAAGCGAAATCATCCGAAAGGAGTCCTTTGCTGCTACTAAGTTTGACGACCAGATAAATAGCATTATCCCTCAAATTTTGAACGTCTCTTAAACCATTGAGCATAATTGGAAAAAGGTGTGGATGCACTTCCTCGCTGAAGTATTCCTTCACCAGAAGTATCTGCGCCGGGTCGAGGTCGCCGTGACCAACAATGAAAATATTTTCATTTTGAAGCCCTTCTCTGATATTCAGGTAAGTGCTCATATACGTCTGTTCCTGCTCATCAATTATCTGACGAATTTCTTTCAAAGTCTTTGAAGGGTCGTATCTCAGGAACTCATGCTTTTCTTTTTTCAATTCTTTCAAACGGCGCAAAGTTGCAACCCTGACCCTGAAAAACTCATCGCGGTTATTGGAATAAATACCAATAAACCTCAGTCGTTCGCAAAGTGGGTTTGCTGTATCCATTGCTTCCTGAAGAACACGTGCATTGAAATGCAACCAGCTTATCTCTCTGTTTATCATTTTGCCACCCATAAGTAATCTGGAATTTCAGTATCCATTAATGTAAATATGCCTGAAGAAAAAATTGATTTGAATTATTTTGTTTTATTCTATACTTCACCTATTAGTTTAGGAAAGATGACAAATTTCACCTTGAACTCAGCATGTTCTATTTCTTCCCATTTATCTGTCTCAAATTCCAGGCAAACTACGGCCGAAGTTGGCAGCCAATCAATTGGAGGAACGAGAAAGAGGTTTGAAAAATTTGTAAAAGCCGGATTATGTCCAACAATCATAACTTCTTGAAATCTGTCAGAAAGATCTGCAAATTGTGTAAATATTTGGTTCGCATCGGTATGGTAAAGGGAAGGATCAGTTTTAACAAGATCTTTATCTATCCCAAGACCTTCAGCGATCAAATCAGCTGTTTCACGCGCTCTCAGAGCTGAACTACTAATTATAAAATCAGGTCTTGCAGCTTGTTTTTTAAGATACTCGATTACTTTCCTTGTTCTTTTTCTGCCTTTTTCGATAAGTGGCCGTTCATGGTCTGACAACTCGGGGTAATCCCATGAAGATTTAGCATGACGAATGATGTATAGAAGTTTCATGAAATATATTTAAATAAGGCAACAAATTTACATTAAGCAAATGGTTTAAGGTCAGTTTGAAAGATTAAAAAAATGTAAAGTCTTGGAAAGTCAGCCTTAGAAAATATACTGTCATTTTTTCATTCGCTGAATCAACAATCATTGCTCTTAGATTTTCATCAAAAACTTATAACGAAAGTGTTATAATAATGGTAGGCTAAAAGGAAGTTTTACAAAAAAACCGAGATTATTCAAAGCATAAGATTCGTGAGAACCATTTAAGACAAGATTTCCGCCATTTTGAAAAAACTGAGAATCAAACTATATTTAGAATACTTTTGCAATAAATGTTTAAGTATATCTCGCGTTAATGACATGCATCCTGTCTATAAAAATGAAGGAAAACCAGGTTGATTAGGCAAGGTTTTTGATATAAAAAATGCATTATAATAAAAAATGGAAGATAATAAAGAGTTGAAAGCTTTAATCAGTTTGGTTGATGAACCTGATGAACTTTTGTTCAATCAAGTTCGTAACCGGATTTTTGCCTATGGTTTAGCTGCAATTCCTGCCTTGGAAAAAGCATGGGAATCGACTCTTGACGATCAAACCCAACAACGAATCATTCAGCTAATTCACGAGATACAGCAGCAACAGATTTATACAGAGCTAAGTAACTGGTCAAAGTTTGGTTTTGATGATTTGTTGAAAGGTTTTCTTATCGTAAGCCGATATCAGTATCCTGATTTGGATATCCATGCAATAACGCGCGAAGTAGGCCGCATAGTGCAGGAAGTTTGGATGGAACTTAATCCCAATCTGACTCCACTTGAGAAAATAAAAGTTGTTAATCATGTCATTTTTGACATTAACAAATTTGGGGGCAATACTGCCAACATAAAATCGCCTGAGAATTTTTATCTGAAGCCACTTCTCGACTCAAAAAAAGGCAATCCATTATCCTTAGGCATGTTATACATTCTGATTGCCCGAAGTCTAAGAATACCTGTTTATGGCGTTGATTTGCCGAAACATTTTGTCCTTGCCTACGTGGAAGAAGCTGCAGGCGACGGAGGCCGAAAAGCAACTGAAGAACATGTAATCTTTTATCTGAACCCCTTCAACAAAGGTGCGGTTTTCACACGTAATGAAATAGATTTGTATATCAAGCAGCTTAAAGTGGATCATCATGAAAGTTATTTTCTTCCCTGTTCCAATCAGGTCATCATTCGCAGGATGATCAACGGGCTGATCGATACATACAAAATATTATCTAACAATCAAAAGGTGAGTGAATTAACAAAGATTCTTGAAGCACTCGATGAGGATTAGAAAAACAGCATATTCATTTTCTAAGGAGTGTTTACAAAGAAAATAATAAGTTAAAATTAGTACATAAAAAAAAGACCAGAAAATTCTGATCTTTTTTTATGTTTTGACTGTCTTTGACTTTCGCTTATCTTCCGCTGAAAACAATGAACCTTAATATTGAGGATGAGTTGGCATTTGTTTTTCTGCTTAGATAACGGTAAGCGATGATTTTAGTGTCGAAAGGAATATCATCGATATAGCTTTCTTCGCATAAGGTAAAGGTTTCTGCCATCGCTTTTGCTGACAAAATCTCTCCTGCAATTTTTTCTGTATTGAAAGGAATGTCATCAATAAAGGATTCTTCTGCCGGTGTTGTGAGTTCAACAATGCTTGTATCACCGTTGTTGTGTGCATCGAAAATCTCTGTTGTATTGAATGGGATGTCATCGATATAAGACTCTTCTTTCATTCTGAAACCATCAGCAAAAATGACACTTTGGAAAAAAATGCTGAAGATGAGGGCGAGGGTTAAATTTTGAGTTTTCATGGCTGCTATTTTTTTTATTTATTTTCTTGCTATTTGACAGAGGAAATACCAATCTTGTGCCAAAATACATATTTAATTGTATTTCAATTATTTAAATAGGTTTTATGCACTAAAGATGATCGTTATTGTAGCTATTAAAACGTACACTTTTGTTCGGCGGCGAACAGTTTTTCAATCGAAATATGCACCTCAGATTATTAAAATTGATCATCAATTTCTTACCTAAATATGCCTTTCACATTTTCAGCATTCCTTTACGATTAAAGTTCGGGAGCAAATATTATTTCGGGGAAAAAAAATTCAGTACTTTCAGACCGGCTGAAGCAGACGTAAGAATTGCATTAAATAAAAAACCGGCCGAAGCCGGTTGCGGGAAAGTATATGGAGGAGTTTGATAGTCTATCTTACCATCAACATTGTGTGTATGTCTGCAGCTGAAACTTTTTTGCAAAAACCTGCAGCTACAGATTCAGTGTTAAAAGGAATGTCATCGATATACCCTTCTTCGGGCATTTTGAATGATTTTTCCATTGCGATCGATGATAGGGCAACTTCTGCAATTTCATGTGTATCGAATGGAATATCGTCAATGAAAGCTTCTTCATTTAAAGATGGCAGGAAGAGATTGCTAGTATCTGCAGCTAAAATTTCATAGAAAATTTCAGTTGTATTGAATGGAATATCATCAATGTAAGACTCTTCTTTCAATTTAAATCCATCGGCAAGAGCTGAAGACTGCATGATGATGCTGATGATCGCTGCGAAGATGATTTTTTGTGTTTTCATGGCTCTTAATATTTGAGGGTTTTTAGTTTTTATTTTCATTTGATAAAGATATTTCCAAATCTGTGCCAAAACGTGTATTTAATTGATTTAATGCATATTACATCACTTTTACCTGACATGTGATGCCTGAATTTGTGGTGTCAAAGTGAACACTTTTGTACGGTCACGAACAGTTTTACCGTAATTTTTGAAAATAAATTTCGGATCTTTAAACTTAAATGTTGTACAATTGTTAGAGTAAAATACTTAAGTCCAACATCGATGAACCCTCCAAAGAATTCTCAAACCGTAACAATGTCCTTTTTTCGCTATGAAGGCCGAAAGAATAAAACCTGGGGAATGAGTCAGATGCAACTTTCACGTAAGCCCATGAAAGAAATGGAGGGGATTTTGTTTTTCAAACCTTTGGGTACAGGCGGTGGTACGGGTTACAGCATTTGGCCTGACTTCAGTGTTTATGGTCTGCTTGCAGTATGGGAAAACTATGAGTATGCGCTCAAATGGAGAAAGTCTGATTTTTTCAAAACCTTCGAAGAAAAAAGCAAGGAAAACTATACGATTTTCATGACTCCGCAAAGCTCAAGAGGTTCATGGTCAGGTTTCAGCGACTGGAAAGTTTCGGATCAGGTAGAGCATACCCCTCTTACTTGTGTCATTACACGTGCTACAATCCGCAAGCGCTTTATGTTTAAATTCTGGAGTATGGTTCCAGGTTCAAGTGCTGCACATGATGTGGCTGACGGATTGATTTTCTCCAAAGGAATTGGCGAAGTGCCTCTACTAGAGCAAGCTACATTTACAATCTGGGAAAATACGCAAGCAATGGTAAACTTTGCCTACAAAAGTTTTCACGCTGAAGCAGTGCAAATAACAAGAAAGAGAAACGGGTTTAATGAGGAGATGTTTACGAGATTGAAACCGTTTTTAGCAGTTGGCAGCTGGAAAGGCATCAACCCTCTTGAGAAATATGGAATCAATTCCAGCTATTGAAAAACAAAAAAAAATGACCCCGAAATAAAACGGAGTCATTTTTTATCTAAAATTTTAAACCACTTTGCTATAGCGTTTAAACTTCTGAAAAATTCAATTATTGAATTATGACAGAAGCACTTTTCCTTCCTGAGGCAGTTTCAAAAATAATCTGATATTTTCCTTTTGGCAAGCTTTCCAACGAAATACGCTGACCATTTTCAAGATTTTTCACTTGCATAAGCACCTTACCACTAATATCTACAAAGGATATTTTTTTAACCTCAGAAGGCATTCCTTCAACAGTAATAAAATTAACTGCAGGATTTGGATAAAAGACAATATTATCAAGTTTTGACTCATTCAAAGAGGTAATGTTTTCGACAACTACCGACAGATCAACATCAGCATTAACCACTTCCAGCGTACCATTATAGGTAGCATAGCCTGTCTTCGTAATTTCAAAAGCATAGATCCCTGGAACTACACCATAAAAATAGGCTTTGCCGGCAAAATTGGTGGTTTGGGTTCCATAATTCTGAAGTGCAACATTGGCGTCAACCAATGCGAAGCCGTAGTTGTCATCAACTTTGATTGTTACAACATACGCAATGATCTGAAGCTGAACCTGTACCAAAACATTCTGATTCGTAACTACTACATTGCCACTTGCAGATTCATAACCATTACGACTGACGGAATAAGGATATGTGCCGGGCAAAACATCCGGGAAAACATAAAAGCCGGCAGAATAAGCAGTGCCATTAAAAGTGACAATGGCATCAGGTACAACTACACCATTGTTATCTTTCACATCGAAGGTCACAGTATAATTAATAATCTGAAGCACCACTTCAACCACCACATGCTGATTTGTTACGACAGCATTTCCACTGACGGTTTCATAACCATTGCGGCTGACGGAATAAGGATATGTGCCGGGCAAAACATTTGGAAAAACATAGAAACCGGCCGTATAGGAAGTGCCGTCAAAAGTTACAATAGCATCAGGCAAAACCACGCCGTTATTGTCTTTCACATCAAAAGTGACATTGTAACTCATCGGAACCAGAACAACATTAATACTGAGATTTTGATCAGTTATAGCAGCTGTTCCTTCTGCTGTAATGTATTCAGGATGTGTTATGGTATAGGCATAATTTCCGGCCAACAGATTTTCGAAGAGATACTGCCCTGCCGGATAAGCCGTTCCGTTAAGCGTAATTACTGCATTGTTGATTGGTTGCCCACCCACAGATGTTATATTGAAATTAAGTGAATAAGTAAAAGGTTCAACCATTACGTTCACCGTATAGACTGCATTCTGTCCGTGTGGTGTTAAAACTGTGAAACTTACAGGGTCGCTGAAATCGATGGGTTCGCCACCAACAGGCTCTGTGATTACTCCCAAAGGAATTCCGATTTGAGGAATCAGGGAAGTCACGTCCGTTCCGGCAGGCAAAGTCACATCAATGGTAAGGGCAACCTGATCAATGACTCCGAAAATATCTGTTGGAAGGGCGGGATTGTCTGTCATTAAAAATCCAAAAGATTCAATTTCAGGCTCGAGGGTTTGAATCGGAAGGTAGGTTACCAAACCAAGGCTGGCCTGATCGGGTTGGTGAAAAATATAATCCTCCACTTGAACAGGATCGTTGGTTCCCCAGTAATTTCCAATTGCATTTACGGGTAGGGCCGTATTGTTGTATACAGCATAAACAGCACCTGTATTGCCATTATCATAAAAAACGTTTCCGCCGGGATTATCTGCAGTACCAAGATTTGGATTGGCTACACCCTGAATCGTGATTCCCCATAGGTTGCCTGAAATGATGTTTCGTCTGACGATGGCAGTATTTCCGGTGCCGGAAGCCTGAAAGTTGATACCGCTGCCACCGAGTGCAGGATTGTTTTGAGTATTGTTGTCAAGAAAAATGTTGTCGGCGATGATCGAGCTGATGTTGCTGCCAATCTGGGCAAAGCCATAACGGTTATTTACTACAAAGTTATCACGAATCACAGCTTTTGTGCTTCCTGTAGCAAGCAGATTGCTGATTCCAATACCACCGGCCACGGGATAAAGACCCTCAACGTAATTTCCAACAATATATAAGGTGTCGGCAGCACCCGGTCCGATATTTATCTGAGGACGATTGGAATTGTCGGTTGTATTATTAATGAGCACATTATACATAATCAACGGCGATCCGGTGACATTGGCGCCTGAACCAATAGCTGACCTTACATTTTCGATAAAATAGTTGTATCGGATAACAGGACTGCTTGAGCTGTAGGTAATAGCAGCAGACACATTGGATGATCCGTTTCGTCTGAAGGTGCAATATTCGAAAAGGGCTCCGGAAGAAATCAGCTGCAGACCACCACCATAGGAGATAGTGGTATTGCGAAAGATATTTCCCTGAGAATTATCAAACCGAAAGCCTCTGAAATTGGTTGAGGCAGTGGTGGTATCAATGGCAGTAAAAACCACTGTTCCTGATGAAGGATCAGAAATGATTGTGCCGCTGACTTCAATCCTGATTGCAGCCGCAACGCGGATTACAGCTGGATTGGTGATTTTTAACGTATCCGTTGCAGAGATAGTAAGCGCACTGTTAATAAAATAAGTGCCCCCACTGAGCGTCACAACACCACCTGAAGTACTGACAAGTCCATCAAGGGATAAGCTTAGATTGTTTCCGGGTGTAATGTACTGTGCATGCACAGGTTGAAACAGAAACAAGGAGAACATCAGAATTGGAAAAAATAAAAGTCTGAATTTCATAATACATAATTTTTAGATGAATAATGAGTACAAAAATACTACAAAGTGAGGAAAGACGCATGAAAAGCAAAGTAAAAACAATCTTCAGTAAAAATTTTCAGCAAGAAGGTATCCAAAAAAATATCCGGTTTCATCATAAAAAATGACTTGAAAAATTCTTTTTGAAAATACTATGACTTACCTTTGAAGGTGAAAATACTAGTTGTTTACATATAAATTCTATGAAATGAAAATCAAATTTATTGGCGCTGCACGAGAAGTAACTGGCAGCAAGCATCTTATCACCACCCTTCATGGAAAAACCATTATGCTTGATTGTGGTAGCTTTCAGGGAAAAGGCCTCGAAACCGATTCACTCAACCGCAACACAGGTATTGATCCCAAGGATTTAGATCACATTATCCTCACCCATGCTCACATTGATCACTCCGGATTGATACCATATTTTTACAAATTAGGTTTCCGCGGCTCAGTAATCTGCACCCATGCTACACGTGACTTGTGTGCAATTATGCTTTCTGACAGCGGTTTCATCCAGGAACATGATACAGTTTGGTTCAACAAAAAGAGGGCGCGACAGGGGCTTCCTCCCGTGGAGCCTATCTACACACAGAAAGATGCCATCAACTGTATGGAACTTTTTATTGGCGTGGCACTGAACAGGAAATTTTATATCGATAAAAATATAAAGGTGAAATTCACCAATAGCGGACATATGCTTGGTAGTGCTGTCGCTACCATTGAAATTGATGAGTTTGGCGAAATGAAACGTATTGGATACACCGGGGATATCGGCCGTCCGCAACACTATTTGCTTCGGCCTCCTGCAGCTTTTCCGCATTGCGATTACCTAATTACTGAATCAACCTATGGAAACCGCCTGCATCAGGAGCAAAAAGGCGCCGAAGAAGAATTGCTGCAAATTGTTTTGAGAACCTGCGTTGAAAAGAAGGGGAAACTCATAATTCCATCTTTTGCCATTGGCCGTACGCAGGAAATCGTATTTGTGCTTAACAATTTTTACAACGATGGTAGGTTACCCAGAATTCCTGTTTATGTTGACAGTCCGCTTGCTGTCAATGCCACCGAAATCTTCAGGATGCACCTTGAATCGATGAACGACGAAGTGCAGGAAGTGATGGAAAAAGATCCTGATCCGTTCGGATTCAATACTTTGCACTATATTAAAAATGTGGAACAATCAAAAAAACTCAACGACAAAAAAGAGCCCTGCATCATCATCAGTGCCTCCGGAATGATGGAGGCCGGAAGAGTAAAACACCATCTTGCCAACAACATCAGCAATCCGAAAAATTCAATCCTCGCCGTTGGTTATTGCGCACGCAACACGCTGGGAGCAAGAATTCTTGAAGGCCCAAGTGAAATATCCATTTTTGGAACCTCGCACAAAATAAAAGCAGAACTATTTAAAATCGACGCCTTCAGTGGTCATGGTGATTATGAAGAAATGAGGTCATATCTGCAATGTCAGGACAAGGAAAAACTGCAGAAGGTATTTCTTGTTCATGGCGAAATGAATGCTACTTTAGCCTATCAAAACGTATTGAAAGAAGATGGTTTTAAGGAAGTTACAATTCCTGCTCCCGGAGAAGAATTTGAGTTGTAAAGCTTGAATTATACCTTCTCAATTACGATGGAAATCCCTTGGCCAACACCAATACACATTGTACAAAGCGCTCTTTTCGCATCTGAATGCTGCAGCTGATTTACGGCTGTTGTTATAAGTCTTGCACCACTCATGCCAAGGGGATGTCCGAGTGCGATTGCACCTCCCAAAGGATTGATTCTTGGATCATCATCTGCAAGCCCAAACATACGGGTGCAGCCCAGAGATTGTGCAGCAAAGGCTTCATTCAGCTCAATGATATCCATATCGGCAAGCGATAAGCCAAGTCTTTTCAGCAACTTATTGGTTGCAGGCACTGGCCCAAGCCCCATCACACGCGGCAATACGCCGGCAACATCCATTCCAAGAATTCTGGCTAAAGGTTTCAGGTTGTATTTCTTCACTGCATCTCCTGAAGCAATTATAAGTGCAGCGGCACCGTCGTTAACACCTGAAGCATTGCCCGCAGTGATTGTCCCGTTTGCAGTTGTAATCGGTTTCAAGGCAGCAAGTTTTTCAATGGAAGTTAAACGCGGATGCTCGTCAGTATCCACAACAACAGGATCACCTTTCCGCTGAGGCAAAACTACCGGAATAATCTCTTTTGCAAGTGTCCCGTTTCTTTGGGCTTCATCAGCCTTTTTTTGGCTCCAATACGCAAACTTATCCTGATCTTCCCGGCTGATATTATAATCCTGTGCAATGTTTTCAGCCGTTTCAATCATAGAATCACTGCCATACTTTTTTTCAAGATTTTTATTGATGAATCGCCATCCAATCGTGGTATCATACATCTTCACTGATCTTGAAAAGGCCTCAGTTGCTTTTTCGATCACCATGGGCGCACGCGACATGCTTTCAACGCCACCTGCAATAATCAGCTCCGCCTCTCCTGCTTTTATGGCCCGCGCGGCTGTACCAACGGCATCCATACCCGAACCGCACAGTCTATTGACGGTTGAACCAGGAATAGTTTCAGAATACCCTGCAAGCAATAATGCCATCCGCGCTATATTCCGGTTGTCCTCCCCTGCCTGATTGGCGCAACCCATGATCACATCGTTCACTTCCAACCAGTCAATTTCAGGGTTTCGTTCCTTCAATGATTTCAGAACAATAGCAGCCAAATCATCCGGTCTGACAGATGAAAGTGCGCCACCATAGCGGCCGACAGGCGTTCGTATCGCATCACAGATATATACCTCTCTCATAAAATTTCCTTCGTTATGAATTTTGTAAACTATCGATCTTTGGTTTCATGATTTTGAATGCCCTCAACAATGCTTCTGAAAGCTTATCGACTTCCATTTGTGTTAATGCAGTTGAAAACATGCAGGCAAAGGTATTTATCATGAGCAGATTTTCGTTGAAGTACACATAATCGAGCAGTTCCTCAATGACTTTTGCGGCTTCCTTTGTCTGATAAGCTTCTCTGTAGGTGGTCGGTGGAGTTTTTGTGAGGTGAATACGAAACATTGAGCCAGCTCCCGTAATTGAAACCGGTACGTCAGCAATTTTTACCGCCTCCTCTATCTGACCGATGGCTTTTGCAGTGAGTGCGTTCAGCTTTTGAACAGCGTCCAAGTCAAATAGCTTCATTGCCACATAACCGGCTGTCATCGTGATAGGATTTGCGGAAAAAGTGCCTGAGTGCGGAAACAATACCTTACTTGATCGTGGATCTAAAACCTGCATAACATCCGATCTGCCGGTTACTGCACCAACAGGAAAACCACCGCCAATAATTTTACCCAAGGCCGTAAGATCCGGTTTAACTGAATAATTTTCCTGGGCTCCGCTATAATTTACCCTGAACGTAACAACCTCATCAAAAACAAGTAAAGCGCCATTTCTGCGTGTCCACTGATAAACGGCCTCGATAAATTCATTCGTCCCTTGTAGAAGTCCAACCCTGTGTGGAACAGGATCGATAATCACGCATGCTATCTGATCCGCTTGCTGATCCAGAATGGCCAAAGTTCGTTCGATATCATTGAAGGGGAAAATGATAACATCATTCAGTACTCCCTGCGGCGTTCCGTTTGCCAGTGCAACGCTGTTGGGCTTATTGATATCACCCCAATTGGTTGGATTGGCTGTCTGACTAACCTCAGCAAAGTCGTAAGTGCCATGATAAGCACCTTCAGCTTTGGCTATTTTTGGTCTTCCGGTGTAGGCCCTTGAAGCTTTTATCATTGTCATAACGGCCTCTGTTCCAGAGTTTACAAAACGTATTTTCTCAAAGCCCGGCGCTCTGGCACATAAAAGTTGTGCATAAGCCACTTCGATTTCAGATGCCAGAGTGTAGGCAGTTCCTTTGTGCAGTTGCTCAACCACAGCCTGAACGATGGCAGGATGCGCATGACCATGAATCAGCGCGGCCATGTTGTTGGCAAAATCAATGCGACTAACGCCTTCAATATCTGTTATATAACATCCGGATGCAGTACCTGCATAATGTGGATATGGCTTTCTGAAAACAGTATTTCTGCTTACGCCACCGGGCAATACTTCACATGCCTGTTTATAAATCTCTTCACTACTTTTTGCGTGTAACATATAGCTATTCTTGAAAAAAAGTTTTTTTAAGAAAAGTAAATTATTCGATTAATTGGTATCGTCAGAATACCGTTCAAGTTTTGCTTCGGTCAGTTTTTGCAAATATTCAAAAGTGACTTCCGGAGCCAGTTCTCTGACAAAAAGTTTCTTTCCGACAACATCCAGAATAGCCAGGTTGGTATAAATTCTGTTCACAACTCCCTTTCCGGTAAGCGGATAGGTACATTGCCGAACAATTTTGGACTCACCGGTTTTTGTGTTATGCTGCATGATGACATAAATTGTTTTCACGCCGGCAACAAGATCCATTGCGCCGCCCACAGCCGGAATTGCACCGGGCTCGCCCGTTGACCAGTTGGCCAGATCACCTTCTTCAGAAACCTGCAAAGCACCGAGCACACAGACGTCGATATGTCCACCCCGAATCATCGTGAAACTGTCTGCATGATGAAAATAACAGGCTCCCGGAATGGCCGTAACACATTTCTTTCCGGCATTAATAAGTTCAGGATCTTCAAATCCGGCTTCAGGCACTTTACCCATTCCCAAAAGACCGTTTTCGGTATGATAAATCACTTCTCTGCCTTCGGGAATGAAGCCTGCAACCATTTCAGGAATTCCAATGCCAAGATTGACATAGGCTCCGTCCTGTATGTCCATGGCAACTTTTTGCGCCATTTGACTGATACTCCAGCCTCCAATATTCGTTTCTGTTACCATGGATACCTCCTGTTGTCAGCTATAAGTTTTGATTCCTCTTCCGGATTGGATACCTCCACAAGTTTTTTAACAAAAATACCCGGTGTTACGACACATTCAGGATCAATTTCTCCAGGCTCCAGAATTGTCTTTGTTTGCACAATGGTTGTTTTTGCGGCAGTACACATTATTGGTCCAAAGTTTCTTGCTGTTTTGTTGTAAATCAAGTTTCCATATCTATCACCAACTTTGCATTTTACCAGTGCAAAATCGGCTCTTATGCCATACTCCAAAACGTATGTCTGGCCGTTGATGACACGTGATTCTTTGCCCTCGGCAAGAGGTGTATTCACGGAAGCAGGTGTGAAAAATGCAGGAATTCCGGCACCTCCTGCTCTGATTCTTTCAGCAAGCGTTCCCTGTGGAACAAGCTCCAGCTCTATCTCCCCTTTTCGATATAAATCAGGAAAGACAGTTGAATTGGCTGTCCGCGGAAAAGAACAAATCATTTTTTTTACCTGTCTGTTTTCGATAAGCGCTGCAAGGCCAACATGGCCACTTCCCGTGTTATTACTAACAACAGTAAGGTTTTTCGCGCCCTGATCGATCAAGGCATGTATCAACTCAATAGGACTGCCTGCTTCGCCAAAACCACTGATCATGATGGTTGCCCCGTCAAAAATGTCAGCTACAGCATCGGCAGTTGAATGAACGACTTTATTTATCATATCGCTTCCTTTTCTATCTCCTTCATCAATGCATCAGAGAGTTTTTTCTCGATCTCATGCAGTTCATTTTCATAGAAATACTTCGGTGTATCAAAGGGCTTCAGTTTTTCGATTGTATTCTCTTTCTCGTCATATTTAGCCAGATAAACCTTGTCCATCCAATTCATCTTTCGCGCTTCGTTAAACTTCAGAACGAAAACTTTTTCACCGTTCACAACGGCTGTGCCGAGCAGGGAAGTTTTTCCGGCCGATGAAGTCATTGTAATATATCTGGAAGGTCTGTTTATGGAGGCCAGTTCTCTGTACACTTTACTGAAAACTTTATCTATCTCGGCCAATGGTGCAGTAAAATAATGGTGTTCACCTGTTGGTCTGGCGCAATACATCGAGTGGAAACCAACCCCGAGCATAGCGAAAATATTTCCAAGATCTATCCAGTTTTGTGCTGAACGATCAACATCAACTTTGCCATTTTCATCAGAAAACAAACTGATGTGGTTCATGATCGGACTTTGACTTTTCACCGTTACATCATGTTGTTTCAAACGACGTATGGCTGCTATTGTGCCGGGGTTTAAAAGTTCTCTTGGTGTTGAAAAGTGCGCCATCCAAACCACCTGAATTCCGTTATCGTGGATCTTTTGAAACAAATCAAGAATTTTCTTGTATTTGTTAGTCAGGAGCATTTCAGGATGAAAGGTCAAGGCTCTTGTGCCGAGTCTTAAAGTTTTAATATGCATCAGTTCAGGATCTTCAATCAATGGAATTGTATATTCCAGAAGCCTTTCGTAAGTGATATAGCCGGCATCGCCACCTGTAATCAAAATATCGCTGATTTCAGGATGAAGCTTCAGGTACTGATGCAGTTGACTCACTTCTTCCTGCACAAACATATCCTCATCTCCGCGTACTTGAGCATGTCTGAAACAATAACTGCAAAACGCAAAACAATTTTGGGTTGTTTTGTCAAAGACAAGCTGAACCGGTGGATATTTATGCTGACTACCTTCAAGGATTTCCAGATGACCCTCTTCGTTTTTGAACCATGGTTTATTCAGCATTTGTTTGCCATCATGCGGATTGGTTTTTTTCTGATACTCCGCAACGACAGCTTCTCTTTCTTCGTCTGTTTTTGCATCGGCATAAAGTTTCACTTCTTCCTGATAAATCATTCCCGGTTGAGGGAAAACCAGCTGAAACAGAGAGTCCTTTTCAAATTTATTCCAGTTTATTGCATTCAAAATGTGTTTGGTAGCCATAAACCGGTAAACATCAATGAAAAATTCACGTTCGACAATATGGCCAATTTCGATACCATTTTGCTGAAGAATGCTTACAATCTCCCTGAATCCCTTCAAACCAACATATTTCTCCTTGGTATTGAACATGATAGGATATGTTTTAAACAAGTCTGAATGCTGTGGATACGTTGCATCAAGCCTGGATAAAAGTCCTAAAGGCAAAAGATTTTCTTGCTCAATGGTTTGTTTTATTTCTTCACTGTATTCGAATCTGTTCATGATTTTTTGAAGATCCGGCTTTTGTAG
Organism: Bacteroidales bacterium; assembly: GCA_030683155.1. Taxonomy (GTDB): domain Bacteria; phylum Bacteroidota; class Bacteroidia; order Bacteroidales; family F082; genus JALNZU01. The sequence continues at coordinate 91,148 of JAUXMV010000058.1, read as the reverse complement.
CTTTTCGGTTTGTGAAATCATCATTTTATAATTTTGAGTATTTGATTCTTGTATTTTCTTTTTTAACGATTTTACGTCATTGAATTTTTCAAAAAAACGCTTTGAGTTATTTAAAATATTTTTGGATTTCAGAGGTTTAACTTGCTTAACCGATCGAAATATTGATAGGCAGCGAAAATCCCGGGAAGCACTTTAATAGCCTGGAACCAGATTTATGACAGATTCGTTCAATCTCGGAATCACATCAGACAGATCAAGTTTTCCGGGTATTTTCCGGAATAAAATACTGGTTAAAGTGTGCTGCTTCATAGCAAGGTAATTGAGGGTTCAAAATTAGAAAAAGAAGTTGGGATCGATTGAGGTTGAAAGGTTAAAACGATCAGCCAAGGCCTAATTTTTACTGGTTCTTAATAATTGATGTGAATTTGCGGGAATTTGAGCGTCGAGAGGCGACTTGAGAGATGAGTGATGAGAGGTTAGAGATGAGAGGTGAGAGATGAGCGATGAGTGATGAGATGTGGATGAGTGATGAGAGATGAGTGTTGAGTGGTGAGATGGGTAGACCATTCAATTCTGCAAGCCTTGTCTTCGGGCTGATAACTTCATGCGCAGTATCTTAATGGCAGACATTGAAAAAAAGTGTTGATCTCATTTTTGTTTATGAGAGTTTTTCAAGTAATTCATTATCAATGGCTTTCATCGAAGGCTTGTGGTTCTATTGCCGCAATTTTTATGAATTTGTTGTTTTAATCAATTGTATAGCTTATTATTCCTACAGTAATAACTCTTTTTTTTTATAATGTCTTTGATTGTTGGCAAGGCTGTTAATAACGAGCTTATCGTAGTGTATTATTATGTTTTGTCCATTGAGCCGGTTTTTTAAATTATCCTTTTCATGCGTTCCTCAAGCAGACCGATGTATTGTTTTTTAAATGCATCATCAAGAAAACTAATATTGATCATTTCGATCCATGCAGATTTGGCTTGTATCATTTTTTTAAAAATATTTTCCTGCTGTTTTTCGTCCAGCTTTAATGTTTCGAAAGCAGCGGTAAAATCAGTCTTGCTTATTTTCTTCTTTTTCGCATTCAGCGTAAGCGCCAACTCTTCTTTATCGACAGGGTTAACGAGCGTTGTAGCCAATAAATCATAAGCCGGAGAAAGTATCATTCCTATGCCTTTTTGCTTTATCAGCGAGAAATTTTTTAAATGCATATCGGCGTTGCCAGTCAAAAAAGAAAACAGAACCAACTCAAAAAAATTAACAATATCCAGCCCCGGCACAGCAGAATATTTTTGAATTGTTCTTGCAATTTGTTCATAGCTACCCTGGTATTTATCTTCAGTGAGCCGTCCGGTTAGTTGACACATATCTTCCATGTGCAACTTCTCCTTCTTTATCCTGTCGATTCTTTTGGTTAAATAGGCGAGATTACCTGACTGCAAACGGACTAAACTATGTGGCACGACATTAATTTTCGCTATCTCCGCCAAATGCATGGTGAGGTCTTCAACTTCGGGCAATTGCGGATAGGATGAAGAAGAAGGTTTAAGGATGTAGGCTCCCCATAAGCCAGAAATAGTGAAGCGCTTTGTTCTGTTATGTGTATCTCCTTGTGTTAAATGTAAAGAAAGTTTAGGCTGAACCCCTGTTACTGTTGTGTGGGCTTTGATGATTTCTGCAGCCAATGTTTCAATCTGATCCTCACTAAAAGCCAGGTCGGGAGGAGCTGATTCGCCAAATATTTTGCGGCTGCAGGCGGGATGAAAATCTCTTTCCAGCTCATAAAGAGGCGCGTAACAGTATAAACATCTCATGGATTTAAGTTATTAAGTGCGAATATAGGGTCAACGCTTACGGTCTGGGGATTGATTTTTGCTATCATTGTTTTTTGCATGCTACCTTTTAATCAATGCAGGTCTTTGCCTGTACAACATTATCTGATTTCAAAATGCTTTATTCAATATTTGGAATTTCTATCACGCTTACAGCACCAATACAATCCTTACAACAAGCCAACAAAAGACCCATCCGGTCGCGGGAATTGAGCTTCCAGTTTTTCTCTGCAATATCCAGCAACCAGCCTTCAGGAATTAGCCCATCAAAAAACGGAAACATCACTTTGCTGCTAAATGCAATGTGTGTTAATGGCAGCGTAAGACTCACAGCCTCCGGAGATTCAGACAGAAGATATTGATCATCATACACAAAATGATATCCTTCTTCATCCTCTGTAAGCCAACCTGCCATTTTTTCATGCATTTTTATTTCTGCTTTTCTTCCTGCCATCAGTCACTGATTTTATATTCTACCGGCCCTGCTTTATAACCAAACAACCTGAGAACCTGATTTACTTTATCAAGGCGCAAGGTTTCTTTGCCTTGTTCCAGTTCTCTGATAAAACGCAGACCCACTCCTGCTTTAGCAGCTAATTCAGGTTGGGTAAGCTTTACAGCATTTCGTTTTTCTTTTACAAACTCATTTAGTTGCATTTTTATACCTTTTAGGGTACAAATATAAGTGATTTATAACTATTTATACCATATCGGGTATAATTCTATTCAAATTAATTAATTTATACCCTTTAGGGTATAAATAATAAAATTGCTATGTTGAGGATATGTTTGTTGGGCAAAACCTCATATCAGGGATTTTCATTTTCCTGGATTTGAGGGTTTAATAAGCCGGCAGATTTTCATGGATGCTCATAAAAAAACAAGAAAGCTTATTACCCTTCGCTGGGTGCATCTGGTTTAATCAAAAATTAATAAATAAATTCATCTTCTTAAGTCATTGATATAAATTGCTTTATCCGATGTCAACCGGATATTACCACTTATATACGTATCTACCCGGTAACTATCCGACTAATCTTTCTGACCCGATATAATTTTGCCTCGTCAATCGTTCAACAATAACAAAAACCCTAAAACTTGAAATCATGACAACATTGAAAAATTCAGTACAACTGATCGGACGTCTGGGAAAAGACCCGGTAGTAAAAAACATCAGCGCAGACCGCAAAATGGCCACCTTCTCGATGGCAACAAATGAAACCTATACAAATAAGATGGGTGAGCGTGTGGAAAATGCCACCTGGCACAATGTGGTTGCCTTTGGAAAAGTAGTTGAGATCATCGAAAAGTATGTGCACAAAGGACAGGAAATCGCCATCAATGGCAAACTGACCTCCAACACCTGGGAAGACAAGGACGGCAAAAAACGCTACTCCGTGGATATCGTCATCAACGAACTGGTCCTGCTCCAAAAAGTATCATAATTATCCACGACCGAAGTCCGAAGCCAGAGCTCAGTTCTCCTGCTTCTGACTTCAGCCTTTTAATTTCACATCAAATAAAAAAAATCATGGAAACAAAAAATGATACCGTAAAACTGATTGGCCGCCCCGGAGCAGCACCTGTAGTAACGCACTTCAGCGAAAATAAAATGGTTGCCCGTTTTTCGCTTGCAACAAAAGAAGAAGGCTTGAATGAAGCCGGAGAAATAATACAAATAACCCGCTGGCACAAAATTGTGGCCTGGGGAATGCACGCTGCACTGGTGCAACAAAAAGTGAAAAAAGGAAAAAAGATGAGTATTGTCGGCAAAGCTGTCTGCCGTCAACATCTTAATACCGATGGAAGACTTCAGGAAATTAATGAGATTGTACTTTACAACCTGCACGTTTTTGAAACGCAAACTGCAACTGCAGATTAGGTTTTAATACCTGAGTATTTAAGCAGCCTGAGTGCCTGTCCGATGCAAAGTATCACGGACAGGCATTTTTTTTATGCATAAATCGTATATTGATGTGCAGAGGATTGTTTTTATTGATTCTGAACCCATTATCTCTTTGTACTTTGCGTCTTCTCCTTTGTGTAACTTTTTGATATAGTACCTTTTGCGCGAAGAAGTCACTAATTTCCACGAAGAAAAAGATGATTATTATGAGCGAAAATGAGCCAAATCTTATTTTCCGTCAGGCTGCTATGTAACTATCTACCTAAAGCAAAAAACAATCAATATCTTTGTCCGCAGAATCACATCCGCTCAATGGACATAAAAAAAAGGCAAAAACATATTAGCCGCGCTTCCTGGATAAGTGTTGTAGGAAACGCTTTCCTTTCCGTCGCCAAAATTATCGTTGGACTCTTGGCCGGTTCTCTGGCTGTAGTAGCAGATGGCATCGATTCATTTGGAGATGTTTTTGCCTCGTTAATTACGCTTTTTACAGCAAAAATTATTACCCGTCCACCCAACAGACGACATCCATATGGCTACGACAAGGCAGATACAGTAGCATCTAAGCTTGTGGCGTTTGTGATTTTTTTTGCAGGCGCACAGCTCGCTATATCCACCATTCAGCGTCTTATTGAAGGCGGACAGTCTGAATTGTCTTCGCCCATAGCTATTTGGGTCGTTTTGGTCTCCATTGTCGGAAAGCAACTTTTGAGCCGCTATCTCAGACGAATAGGCAAAAATGTCGATAGTCCGATGCTTCGTGCCAATGCCCGCAACATGGAGAATGATGTGATTATTTCTATTTCTGTTTTAGTCGGACTTGTTCTTACCCACGTGCTCAAGATGCCTGTTCTCGATAGCATCACTGCTTTGGCAGTAAGTATCTGGATAATAATTGTTGCAATACGTTTAATCATCACCTCGAGCAGGGAGCTCATGGATGGCGTGGATGATCCGACAATATATAAAACTATTTCAGAGGCTGTTGCAAAAGTTCCCGAAGTACGCAATCCGCACCGCATTCGTGCACGCAAAATGGCGCATTACTATATGATTGCACTGGATGTGGAAGTGGATGGCAGAATTTCTCTTAACGAAGGACATAAATTGGGACACCATGTTGAAGATCAGATCAGACTTGCAATTCCAAGCACTTATGATGTTGTTGTGCATGTAGAACCCTCAGGTGATAATAATCCCGGTGAAGCCTATGGCATTTCCGGTAAAGATGTTTGAGTGTTGATACTTAAAAAAGAGATGCATTCCGAAAATGTTAAAATTGCTTTTAATTAATTTATGTGGATAAGCTTTAACACATAAATGAAAGGGTTTATGATAACCAAAACTTTTTAAAATAAAATGCCGATTCTCTTTTAAAGATCAGTCTGCATTTTTTTTGCTTTGATTTTTAATAATCAAAACTTGTTTTCGCTCAGCTGAATCATTTAATTTGATTCAAGATAATTCAATCCTAAAATTCTGGCTAATTTAGCCCTTGCAAAAAGAAATTAAGATGGTCTGTCAGAAATCCACTTTACCTATTCAGACTGTTAATTTATCATTTATCATAAATTCGATGAAGCACCTATTTGTAGTTTTATTACTTATGATTCAGATTGAAAATGGATGCATTGCTCAAGAACATTCAGTTGAAAATAGCACAAGAGTCTCAGAATTAATTACTGATTATGAAACACTTAAAGCAAATATCGGACAGATGGATCTTTCTTCTGATATTCTTCAGAACGAAGTCATCGGGCAATCTGTTGAAGGTAGAGATATCATCGCTCTGAAATTTTCGAGCACTCAGTTCGGATCTGATCCTTCAAAAATCAAGGTTTTGTTTTTCGCACAGCAGCATGGCAACGAGCAAAGTGGAAAAGAAGCTTCGCTGTTGCTTGCCGAATGGCTGCTTAAGCCCGAGAACAAATATTTACTTGATAAAATTGATTTTGCGCTTATACCCCAGCTAAACCCTGATGGATCGGAAGTCAACAAGCGCCGCAATGCCAACAATTCCGATCTCAACCGCAATCATCTTATTCTTACTGAACCTGAAACGCAGGCTCATCATCGTTTTTTTAACGCTCATTTGTTTGAAGTCACATTGGATGTTCATGAATATTCTCCTTATGGTGAAGAATGGAAAGAATATGGCTACCGAAAAAACACGGATGTTGCAGTTGGCAGTTGTACGAATATCAATATTTCAAAATCCATTCGAAAATTGTCCGATAAAGGCGCAATGCCTTTTGTTATGGATCAGCTAAATAAAGCCGGCTTCAAATCTTTTGTATATTGCCCCGGCGGACCACCAGAAAAGAATTATATCCGCCACAGCACTTTTGATATCAATGATGGGCGTCAAAGCTTTGGCATTCAAAATAGCTTTTCTTTTATTCAGGAAGGCATGAACGGAACTGACATGTTTGCAGAAAATATCACATACCGTGCTGAAGGGCAGTTGAATGGAATGATCGCCATGCTGAAATATGTCTATCAAAACAAGGAGACAATCAAAAAGATTGTTTACAAAGGGCTAAAAAAGCTTGTTTCTGAACAGACAGGAAAACCGGTCTCTATACAATCTATTCATGCTTCAAATGGAGAAAAACTCCTTCTGCCACTATATTCATATTCAACCCAACAAGACACCCTTGTAAATGTGTACAATTACCGCCCTGTTGTAAAATCACTTACAGATGTGTCAAAACCATTGGGATATCTGATTCCAAAAAATCAGCCGGAGCTATTGTCCTGGACAGAAAGACATGCTCTTTCAACAAGTGATTTTATACTAAAAAAGGATATCCGTATTGGAGAATATTTTGTCAATTCAATCGACTCAATTGATTTTGAAGGAGATATCGTTGTTGATCCGTTGTTGACACTTTCTTTTGAAAATAAATCAATTCAAGCTGACGACTATGTATTTATTCCAACAAATCAGCTAAAAGGAAATATGGTTGTCATAGCGCTTGAGCCAAAATCGATGCTCGGGTTGGTAACCTATCCACATTTTAAGTATTTATTGAAAGTGGGTGAAACTTATCCGATTTTAAGGGTTGAGAAAAAGTAATTCAGTTATTTATAAAAGAATCATCTAAAACCATGAAAATAGAACGAATTGAGCTACGGCATATAAAAATGGAATTGGTAAGTCCATTTGTGACCTCCATGGGAACTGAATATGATGAAGAGCATATTATTGTTTCTGTTGATGCAGAAGGCGTTACCGGTTGGGGAGAATGTGTGGCTGAAGGAACGCCATTCTATTCCTATGAAACTGTGCAGACTGCCTGGCATATTCTCAACGATTTTCTGATTCCATCGGTATTGGGTCTTGACATAGAATCCGTGGATGAAGCGATATCTTCCTACACCAAAGTGCGTGGTCACATGATGGCAAAAGCAGGTTTAGAAGCTGCACTCTGGGATGCATTAGCCAAAACAAAAAATCTCTCCTTATCTAAAATGCTTGGCGGATCGCGCGAAAAGATTGAAGTCGGCGTTAGTATTGGCATTCAAAATTCTGTTCCTGATTTGTTGAAAAAGGTAGAAAATTATTTAGATGAAGGTTACAAGCGCATCAAGATCAAAATTTCTCCCGGCTTTGACATTCAGTTTGTGGAGGCCTTGCGCTTAGAATACCCCTCATTGCTACTTCAAGTCGATGCCAACTCCTCATATACACTCGGGCATACAGAACTTTTCAGGAAGATGGATGAATTCAATCTGTTGCTGATAGAACAACCATTGGGTTATGACGACATTTTTGAACACGCCAAACTACAAAAAGTGCTTAAAACACCCATCTGTTTAGATGAAAGCATTCATTCACTGGATGATACAAGGGCTGCAATTGAACTCGACAGCTGCCGTATCATCAACATCAAACCAGGACGGGTGGGCGGTTTTTCAGAGTCTAAACTGATCCATGACTATTGTACTCTGAAAAATATTCCTGTCTGGCATGGTGGCATGTTGGAATCTGGTATCGGCAGGGCGGGCAATGTAGCACTTGCGTCACTTTCGAATTTTGTGCTTCCGGGAGATATCTCGGCCAGCAAGCGCTACTACCGCGAAGACATTGTTGAACCTGAGTTTGTTGTGAATAAAGACGGAACGATGGACGTGCCAACAAAACCCGGAATCGGTGTCGAAGTAAACTTAAAAGCCTTGGAAAAAGTCACAGTAAAGCGAATTGAACATAAGTTCCGGCATTAGATTTTTTCCAAATTTTACGAAGGCTGACTTTTTTACTTAATCGAATAATCGATTAAACAATCGTTTACAAACCTAAGTATTCTGGACATTTTATCGTAATCAAGCTTTGAATGAACGTCACGTGGAGAATGATAATCATTGTGAAATCCTGAAAAGAAGGTCATAACAGGCACGCCTGATCTGATAAAAGCAGCATAGTCACTTCCCGAATGTCCGGTAACATCCCACAAGTCAAGCTCAAAATAATCTTTTTGAATAGCATTGGTTATTATTGCTGTTTGAAAAAGTATGGTGTCAGCTTTTCTGAATCCGATGCTTAACTGTCGCCGAAGGCTGTCCTGCGCTGCACTTCTTGCGATCATGTCCATATTTATGTAAAGGCCAATTTCTTTTTCGTCAAACTTCCAGTTATCAACAAAAAACTCACTTCCAAGCAAACCTTTTTCTTCAGCATCCCAGCACGCAAATAAAATGTTATGAGCTGGTTGAAACTCACTTTGATTCCATCTTTTTGAAAGTGATAATACGCCTGCAGCTCCTGAAGCGTTGTCATCAGCTCCAAAATAAACAACCTCTCCCCTGACACCAAGATGATCATAATGACCTCCAGTAATCAAAGTGCTTGTCGTGTCAATTCCTGGAATCATTCCCAAAACATTGCGTGCAATAATTGACTCTTTGGACACTTCGACTGAGAATTTAGCCACTTTCTCAGGCAAGACATAAGAAACAGTTCTGCCGGTTTGATTTATCTTTTTCTCGATTGAATCAAAATTAAGCGTTGTACCTGCTATCAAATAAGTTGCTGCCAATGAATCAATTATAAAAGCAGGCAAGCAGGAAACAACACTATCAGATGGAAGCATGTAACTGAAATCAGGGTAAGATTCAGGGTCATTGCCTGAAATTTCGTAAACAATATTTCTTAAAGAGCTTCCTGAAAATGCCAGGTCTTTTTTTGAACCTGTTGATTGGGCATCAACAATAATGATTGCCAATGCCCCGTAATTACTTGCATATTGCAACTTATGGTGGAGTTTCGCACCATTTTCCGCAAAGATTTTTCCGAAAACGCTCCAGGCCAGGCTATTGGTATCTGCATGCCCCGGAAAACCATTCAAAATAAGTACAATTTTATTTTTTATATCAACACCCTCAAAATCATTGTAAGTACTGTCTGGACTGACAAGACCATAGCCCGCAAATACAATTTCTGCTGAAGTTTCAATGTCAGAAGAACAAGGTATTACATCAAAATTGATTGAATAGTGCAGCAAACTTGCAGCTTTGGAGTCATTGTCTTTTTCAAAAAAGTGCAAATGTGCATTTGTTGCTTTGTATTTCCAAAGTTCAAATTCCTGAAAATAGGTTTGCTTTTTCGTGCCATTAGCCAACATAATAAAATCTCCTGCAGGGACGAGTCCATTTTCAGCCATTTCAGAAGCGATAAAATCGGCTGCAAGATAGCCTCCGACGGTTCCTACCTCGCGTCCTTTCATTTTTTCAGAGGATAAGTGCTGAACAATTTCAATAAAGTAGGTGGAATCAGGTGGTGATACAATTCTTGTTTTTTGCGCTTTTACAGGAACTGCAAAAATCATGAAAACTAAAATGGTTTTGAGAAAATTCATGCGGTTGAATTTTGGATTCAGTTAATAGAAAAGTCCCTGTTTAGTTCATGATTTTTCCGTTAGCCATCACATGAACAATGTTGAAATCAGCATCCAAAACAACAAGATCAGCATCATAACCCTCTTTGATATAACCTTTTCCGCTCAGCATGAGAATGTCGGCCGGATTGGAAGTGGCAACCTGCAAAGCTTGTTCAAGTGGAATATTATCAATTGTAACAGCTTCTTTGATCTCTCTCAGAATAGAGGAAGGCAAACCCATTTCAATTTTGACCAGTTTACCTGTTTCGGGATCGAAGCCCGGCAGTGAACCGCACGAATCAGAGGTAAAAGTTATATGCTTGATTGGAACCCCACTTTCAAGCAATTGTTTTAATGCCACCGATGGTTTTATTTCCTCATCCATATAATAAGGATAAGAACTTGTTGTGATATCAATGTATCCTTTCTTGCCATACTCTTTTGAATCTTCAAAAATGTAGGCATTGCGGTTGCAATGTGTTGGCACAAATTGTTTGTAATTTAATTCGCTGTTTTCAACTACATTATGTATCGGACGAAATGGATCAACCGCATCTCCCATATGCACATTCACAATACCAGCTTTGCCGCCAATCATGCCTGCCACACGCGTATGTGCTGCAAGGCGGGTTAGCTCAGCAGTTGAAGGCACTGAAGAACGATGATCGGAAACAGCAATTTCACCTAAGCCCACAACCTCTTCAATCAAAGCGATATCACGCAAAATATCACCTGTTATGCTTGGCGGCGGCACCTGATACGCGCCCGTGTACATCCAGGCTGAAACACCCTGAGCGCGCAGCGATTTCACTTTCATGAGCACACTTTCGACGTTGCGGGTTATGCCGTCTGTTCCCAAACAACCAACAACGGTGGTTACTCCACCTTCTACCATCATACTTAACTGCAGCTCAGGCATACGACTTCCCGGACCACCTTCGCCACCACCACCTGTGATATGCACATGCGCATCGATCAGACCTGGAATCAACATTAAGCCTTCGCAATTAATTACTTTAACCTCAATATTCTCAGATAAATGAATTTGGTCCTTGATGGCAATGATGCTTTTAGCAGCAACTAAAACGTCTTTCTTGCCCATAAAATGAGGAGTGTACAATTGGGCGTTTTTGAATAATGTTATCATAATAGGGTGTTCAAAAAATTTCCTCAAAAATATTCATTTTTTCAATGCTTAATTTTTGTTAATTTCGCTTATTAATAAAGATATCTTTTATGAGATTAGCCCTGTTTATCCTGGTATTCATCTTAAATATTCAAATTGGTTTTAGCCAGAACGGCCGTATGCTTTTGGTTGGCGGAGGCTCAGAAAAAAACGCTGCATCAGGCTGGAGTGTGCCAGCTTACCGATGGGCAGCGGAAGGAAAAAGGGTTGCGGTGATTGGCACTTCAACAGGATCGCTGGCCAGTTATCTGACGCAATACTGTGGCGCTTCTTTTGCCAAAGAATTTGCTGTTGCCAGTCGCGAAAGTGCCGACAGTCAGATACTTTACGACTCCCTGCTGACGTATCAGATGATTTTTTTTCGAGGAGGCGATCAGTTTAATTATTATCAATACTACAAAAACACAAGGCTTCAGCAAGCTGCTCAATATATTTACGAAAACGGGGGAACACTTGCTGGCACCTCTGCTGGAATGCACATCCTTTCTTCAGTAATTTTCACTGCCGAAAATGGCACTGTCTATCCCTACGAGGCAATCGAAAACCCCAGCAACGTTTATATGAAATTAGCCAATGATTTCTTTGACTTCTTTCCGGGATATCTTTTCGATACGCATTTTTCTGAGAGAGCACGTTTTGGAAGACTTGCCGGGTTTATGGCCAACTACCATCAGCATCAGGGAGTCGCGTTAACTGGGCTGGGGATTGATGATATGACCTGCATGACAGTTGATGAAAACAAACTTGGTACTGTTTACGGCACTGGTTGCGCAAACATTTACACCATGGAAAGCCCGTTTCAGCTTAACGGAACAAAATTGTTAACCGAAGCAATCAAGGTTACGCAACTTATTCAGGGATGCACCTTTGATTTCAATACAAAGCTGTTTACAATGCCAACACATAACTTATTGCTGAATACTTCAGAACTCGAAGAAACCGGCAACTATACCATATTAGCCAGTGGGGGAAATACATTATCTGCAAATCAGTTGATGCTGACTGAACTAGTTACGAATAACGGACAATCTTCTGACCCGATTCTGATTCTTACGGGAAATGAGGCTTTGTCATTAAGCTTCAAAAACTATCTATTAGGCCAAGGAGCCGGCTCGGCAGATATCTTCGTTATTAATAATGCAGCAGGTTCAGATGTTATTTTGGCTGAAAAAATTCAGTCATCGAATAAAATTCTTTTTATTTCAAATGAAACCAGCGTCTTCAATCAGTTTTTGGAAACCGGAAATGGTAATTTATTGAAATCACGAGTTCTCACCAATGGTATTATATCCGCATTTGCCGGCGATGATGCCCGGTATGCAGGCAAAACAGTTGTTGAAAACTATTATACAACATACGCTTCTTACTATGGTGAACTTACCTTTAGCAAAGGCTTGTCGTTGTTAGAGCATAGCATGATAATGCCAAATACATTTTTTAACAGCAACATGTATGAAAACAGCGCCACAGCTGTGCCTTACGCCATGGCTCGCGACACTTTGAAATACGGCATCTGGCTTACCAATAAAAACTTTATGAAAGTGAAGCCTGAAGCGGGCAAAACGACAATGACAGGTTATGGCGCTGCTCCCATCATGATTTTGCGCAATGAAGGCGGTAAAGCAGGATTTGCAACACAAACCGGCACTGGAAGCAGTTCCGCAGCGCCACGCATGGAAGCCGGCTTCGAGCAATTAACGCTTTCGTTGATTGATTACACGACTCCTTATGAGATGGGCAACACAAATACTACATCAATAAATGAACAAGGAAGTGCTCCTAAAATTGCTGTTTTGACTAATCCTGTAAAAAACCAGCTGAGATTTCAATGTCCTTTTCAAACTTTTGACTGGGAAATTTTAAGCAGCACCGGGTCAGTAATAAAACGAGGAAATTCCTTCAGCAGTGAGGTGAACATAATCACAGACAGGTTAGCATCGGGCGTTTATATAATTCGCGTAAAGAATATTAAATCAAACGATTACTTGTTTGGTAAATTTATCAGATATTGAAATTTTCACTTTTATGAGGCTCTTTCCACATTGTTTTTTATTTCTGATTTTTTGTTTGTTTTTAGGATCTTTCAATCCGCTGCATTCACAGGGGAATCTTTTGATTGTAGGTGGTGGTCTGGAAAACGATAACGCATACATTTTTAATGAATTGGTTCGTCTTTCCGGAGGAAGCGAAAAAACAATTGTCTCTGTCATTCCGGCTGCAAGTGGCGTTGCAGCGCAAACATTTGCCAACTTCAGAATGGCATTGATACGTTATGGCGTTAAACCTGAGAACATCCATTTGATTCCGATTGCTATGGTTGATGATGACAGCACTACGCTTGTCGATGAAGCAGAATGGATCAACAATGGAAACGACCTGCAATTAGCAGAAATTGTAAAAAACAGCACTTGTGTATGGTTTTCGGGCGGCGACCAGTTAAGAATAATCAAAACCCTGCTCCGGCCTGATGGTAGCCGGACACCAGTGCTGGAAGCAGTTTGGGAAGTTTTTGAATCGGGAGGAGTTGTAGGAGGAACAAGTGCGGGTGCAGCAATCATGAGCAATCCAATGATTGGCAGCGGATCGAGTATGGGAGCCCTCGTTCATGGAGTGGCTACAAGTGCAGCCGGCGAAGATTTACCTGATCATGAAGGCGTTTTGCTAACAACCGGGTTAGGGTTCTTTTCACCTGGAATTGTAGATCAGCATTTTCATGCAAGATCAAGAACCGGCCGACTTATTACAGCCATGCTGCATACAAAACAACAACTTGCATTTGGCATTGATGAAAATACTGCCCTCGTTTTCTACGCAAAAGAAAACCTGATTAAAGTAGCAGGCACAGCCGGCCTGACAATTCTTGATGCCTCTGTGGCTGTAAACAATCAAACCGGTTCATTTAACAGCACAGAAAACCTGCGAATCCATTACCTTGAAAATGGTGATGCCTTTCATCTTTTAACGGGAGAGATAGTCCCTGCTGAGGGCAAAAAATTAATCAACAAGGATGAGAATTATAACACCAGCAATCCTATTCCCGGCGGCATGTTTTCATCAGGCAGCTTTGGTTTTCACAATCTGCTGACCAAACATTTGATGGATAACAAAGGATTGAATGCAGTTGAAAGCCTGAACTTTTTTGAAGATGGAAAAGCATTTCATGTTCGATTAAGTAAAAACATTAGCAGCAAGGGCTATATATCGGAGAAAGCCGGCAAAAAAGACAGTTATACAATCGTTGATATAAGCATGGATATCAAACCTGTACTTATTAAAATCGATACAGAAAAACAGTTTTAATCATTATAACAATTAAAAGAGAACAAAATGAAGAAAAAAGTTCTGTTAAGCCTGTTACTGAATTTGTTTATAGGGTCGCTCTTTGCGCAAACCATCCCTATATCAGGAACGGTGATTTCAGCTTCTGACAAAACACCCATTCCGGGTGTTACGGTTCAGGTAAAAGGTACAATAATTGGAGCTACAACCGATCTTGACGGAGTCTACAAAATTGAGGCTGCTTCGGATGCGGTACTGGTTTTTAGCTATGTAGGCATGAAAAAAGCTGAGGTTCCTGTTAATGGGCGGTTATTAATCAATCTCATAATGGAGGAAGCCAAGATTGATCTTGGAGAAGTTGTTGTAGTTGGCTATAGCACTTCGAGTAAAAAATTGATTTCAGGATCTGTTGGTGTTGTGCAGGAAGAGGCCATCAAAGATGTATCACTTCGTACTATCGAAGGGGTTCTTCAAGGCAAGGCTGCCGGTGTTTCTATCAACATCAACTCAGGAACTCCGGGAGGCCAGAACTCTATTAAGCTCAGAGGCGGAAGCTCAATCAATGCAAGCAATCAGCCCTTGATTGTTGTTGATGGCGTTCCGATTCTAACCGGCAGTTTTGGTCAGATTGGATACAGCGGTCAGGAAATTGATGCGCTTTCTGACATCAACCCCAATGATATTGAATCATTTACCATTTTGAAAGACGCGTCTGCAACTGCTATCTACGGTTCACGTGCTTCCAATGGTGTTATTTTGATCACTACAAAAAAAGGAAGCTTCCAAAAAACCAGCGTCAATGTGAATACTTCTTTTGGGTTTCAAAACTTACCAAAGGAAAGACTCCCCGAATTGATGAATGCTGCACAATGGAACGATTACAAAGGAACAAATGTGCAGGGAATTGATACAGACTGGATGAAAGAGATTCTTCAGACAGCGCCAACATCAAATACCGAGATCTCTGTTAGCAGTGGAAATGATAAAACGAGACTTTTTATTTCGGGAAATTACTACAGTCAGGATGGAACAGTAAAAGCAACCCGTTTCGATCGCTACAGTGCACGTATGAATGTGGATCACAAATTGCTTGACAATTTATCCATTGGTGGCGGCATTTCTATGAGTTATTCCAAAAACGATCGTGTTGAAGGAGACCAAACGCTATATGGACCGCTTCCAAATGCCTTGTCGATTCCTGCCATATATCCCGTTTACAATTCAGATGGCAGTTATAATGAAGCCGGGCCATATGCCAACCCTATTGCCATCATCAATGAAACAGTGAATGAGGCTTTTACAAATCGTAACAACGGAAACATTTATCTTGAATACAAATTTTTGGATGGTTTCAGTTTTTCAAGTAAATGGGCGGCCGATCAATACGTTCTGCGTGAGCACGAATACGACCCTATCACTACTGCTCAAGGACTTAAGTACAACGGACTTGGTATCGAAGGCACTACTTATGTCAGCAATCTCGTTGGTAACAATGTGTTGCAATACATGAAATCAATCGAAAAAACGCATCATTTTGAAGCCCTTGCAGGTTTTAGTCTTGAGAAATATGCGCGACGCAACACCTATATTGAAGCGATTGATTTTCCAAATGAAAACTTCCAATACATTACCTCAGCCGGAACTATTCGAGCCGCTTCAGCATATGCTCTCGACAGAGGTATGAATTCATATTTCGGGCAGTTTAAATACAATTACAAGTACAAATACATTTTTACGCTTACAGCCCGCGCCGATGGATCTTCAAAATTTGGTAAGAATAACCGCTATGGATATTTTCCTGCCGCTTCTTTTGCCTGGCGCATGAATGAGGAGTCCTTTATAAAGCAATACAATGCCATAAGCGAATTAAAACTTCGCACAAGCATCGGTTTAACAGGAAATGACGGCATCGGTGACTTTGCTTCGCTCGGACTGTATGGAGGCGGCTTTAATTACACACAACGACCTGGTATTGCGCCCATTCAGTTGCCAAACCCTGACCTTCGCTGGGAAACAACATTACAAACAGGTTTTGGTCTCGATCTTGCTTTGTTTGAAAACAGAATCAGTCTTGTTGCAGATGTGTATTATAACCACACCCGCGATCTGTTACTCCGCCGCCCTTTACCTCCATCTACAGGTTTTTCCGCAATCACCTCTAATATTGGTGAGCTCGAAAACAAGGGAATTGAATTGGTGCTCAACACCGAAAACATCAAAAAAGCATTTACTTGGAATACTTCTTTCAACTTTGCAGCCAATCGCAATAAAGTATTAAAACTTTATGAAGGCCAGCCTATTGATGATCAGGGACGAGGTGGAAACCGTGTTCAGGAAGGCGAACCAATCGGCATTTTCTTTGGCTACAATTGTTTGGGAGTTGACCCCACAACAGGAAAACTTGTCTATGAAGACATCAATAAAGATGGCGCTATCACTGCAGAAGACAGAAAAAAGATTGGTAACCCAAATCCTGATTTTATACTGGGGCTTACCAATTCGTTCAGTTATAAGAATTTTGATTTCTCATTCTTCCTTCATGGAGTTTATGGCAATGATGTATTTAACGGAACACGTATTTACCTTGAGTCGGCTGTTGGCGAAGACAATCAAACCACCAATATGTTGCGCAGATGGAAACAGCCGGGTGATATCACAGATATTCCAAAAGCTGGCGATACTTACAAGTCATCACGGTTTATTGAAAACGGCTCATTTATGCGTATTAAGAATGTTACTTTCGCATACAACTTCCCTCAGAAAATGCTCAAACCTGTTGGCATTAAAAACCTAAGAATTTATCTATCAGGACAAAACCTGTTTACTTTCACTTCCTATTCAGGGATGGATCCTGAGGTAAATTATTACAGTAACGACAATGTTGTTATGGGAACTGACTTTTTCACCTATCCGCAATCACGGGTATTTATGATGGGTTTAAATATCGCACTTTAACACGAAAAAATTTAAAAACATGAAAAGACAATTATATATTATTCTCGCTTTTGCGGTTTTTCTTGCTTCCTGCAATAAAATGCTCGAGGTGAATCCTGTTGCTTCCGTTTCAAGTGATATTTCGCTGAAAGACAGTACGGGAGTCGAAAGAGCAATCATTGGCTCATACAGTGCATTACAATATGTTGGCACTTACGGCCGGAACCTTGCAATTGTATCAGACCTCGCTGCTGATAATCTTGTTTGGACAGGCACTACACAACTTTACGGTCAGATTCAAAACAAGCCAATCCCTGCTGACAATGGCGTTATTGATGGAATGTGGAGCGCTGCCTATGATGGCATTAATCGTGTAAACAATATTCTATCTAAATTACCATCAATTGCTTACAAATCTGAAAATGGGAAAAAAGGAGTAACGGGAGAAGCTTTGTTTTTAAGGGCGCTTTTACACTACAACCTGTCTTCATATTTCGGCGGTGTGCCATTGCGTCTTCAGCCAACAGTTGACCTAAGTAATATCGACATCGAAAAAAGCAGTAAAACCGATATCTATAGCAGCGCAATCAGCGATCTAGAAGCAGCGGTTGGATTGCTACCCAATGCCAATATTACCGGCCGTGCAAACGTAAACAGTGCAAAAGCTTTATTGGCAAGGGTATATCTGGCCCATTACCACGAAAGTGGGGCAGCATCTTCAGCACAAAAAGCCATAGAAGTTGCTACAAACCTGATCTCTAACACCACTTTGTCGCTAGCCGTTAATTACAGTTCCTTATTCGTACCAACAGTAAACTCTTCAGAATCTCTTTTCGAGGTAGTATATGATGTTCAGAATTTTAACCGATTAGCGCAGTACTACTATTCACGTGATCTGAATGGACGGTATGAAGTTGCCCCTTCAGCAGGACTGATTGCTGCTTTTGGAGCAAACGATGCGCGTTTTGCGGCTACTATCGGCTTTGATGAAAAAAACAATGCCTATGGCCGGAAATACAATGATGTTGCCGGAGGAACGGACAGAGTTTATGTATTGCGTCTGGCAGAATTATATCTTATCAGAGCAGAGGCTTTAGCATATACCAATGGTGACATTGCTGCCATTCAGGGTGATATCAATGCAATAAGAAACCGAGCAGGGCTATTGGATACTGAAGCGAATATATATGCCTCACTGAAGTTGGCAATTGAAAATGAAAGACGACTCGAATTCGCATTTGAAGGCCAGCGTTGGCAAGATCTCGTGCGAACCAGCCGAGCAGTTGAAGCTTTGGGAATTGATCAAAATTATACTTTATTCCCAATCCCGCTCAGCGAAATGCAGACCAACAAAAAAATGAAACAAAATCTGGGTTATTGATTAAAAAATGAGAACAATGAAAAGTAAACTCTTCACACTGATTTTACTGTTAGCAGTTGCATTTAGCCCTACAGGCTGTCAGAAATATGAACTTGGAAATCCGGCTGCAAGCACTTTAGCCGATTTCACTTATACGCTTTCCAACAATGGAAACGCACCCTGCGAGCTGACAGTAACAAATAAGTCTTTAAATGCCAAAGGATACTTTTGGGATTTCGGAAATGGAATCACTTCAACAGATGAAAACCCAGTGATTCTGATTGAAACTCCCGGCATTTATTCTGTTAAACTGACATGTACACCTGCGAATGAATTGCATTACAATGCCTTAACAAAAACTTTAGCTGTTAATGTAAAAGATCCAAATGCCGGACTTACTCAGGTACTTTATTACACATCGCGCAGCTCAACAGGTGGTGGCGCGCATTTGGTTATCATCAACGATGGGGTTCCTTTGGTGCAAGATTTTGATCAGGTGCCATTTTCCCGTCCTTATGGAATTACAGCGGATACCGCAACACGCAAAGTATTTGTTTCGGATTATAACTTAGGTGTTATTTACCGCTTTGATGCGGATGGGAAAAATCCAGTTAAAATTCTGGACTCCTCTGTCCCCGGACAGGAAATCGTTAACTCTCCTGAAGCACTTATGGTAATTGGCGACAAACTTTATTGGGGTCGTCCCGGAGGAATTTATAAATGTAACTTCGACGGAAGCCAGCCTGAGGTGGTTATTAACACAGCCGGAATAAGACCAGAATATCCAATTGACATGCAATACAATCCCGAAACCGGAAAGATTTATCTTGTGAATGATAAAACTGACTTTACAGGTGGTTATTGGTCAGTAAACCTGGATGGTTCGGGTCTCACAGAACATGTGCTTGATATTGACGGCACAGCCATTGAGGTGAACTTTGAAACGGGCAAAGTATATATGGCTATTTATGGCTCAACGCCCTCACCGGTTACCGAAAATGGTATATTTATGTGTAATCTCGATGGTTCATCTTTGGTAAAAATCGGCGATTATGGCAGCAGAGCTACCTGGGGCGTTGCTATTGATCACAAACGCGAGAAACTGCTTTGGGCTTATAAAATTTCCAACTCCGCTCCCGATGGCAAAATAGTACGTTCAAACCTTGATGGTTCTGGTCTTGAAGATTGGTTGACCGGCATTAGTCCGCATGCTATGTACATTAGCTGGATAAAGTTATAACAGTATCCAAAAGAAAAGTGGCTGCCTCAAAATTGAAGCAGCCACTTTTTTTGTGCTCAGAATCGAATCTATGTGTTTCAAAACTGAAAATAGAAATAAACCAACTATCTGACTAATAACATCTTATTGGTTTTCACACTATCATTAAAGATAAGTGTGTAATAATAGACACCACCAGCAAGTTGTTTTGTGTTAAACTCGTAGGTATGTGAACCTTCGGTCTGATTTTGATTTACCAAAGTAGTTACTTCGTTACCAAGTGCATCATAAACTTTTAAACTGACAAACCCATCAGAAGGCAAATTATAGGCGATTGTTGTAGAAGAACTAAATGGGTTTGGGTAGTTTGCTTCGAGTTTAAACTTTTTATTGTTAGCCTGTAAATCATCTAACGAAACAAACAATGAGGCATATTTTTCGCTTGCAGCACTAATACCCGCCAACATGGCCTGCTGATTTACTCCCAGAGCAAAAGCATAAAATAAATCAACAGATTCTCCAGGATTTATTACAACGGGCGCCTGTGAGGTTATTGTTACAGGTCCGTCATCTGTATTTGATGCATATTGCGACTGTAAAGCACCATTGCTCATCCATGTCCAATAGTTTGCATCTGTTGTATAACCTGAAAACCATTCGAATGAATAAAGTGTAGATAATGAAGCTGAAAGCAATTTGACGCCCATGTTTACGTC
The DNA here is from genome assembly GCA_030683155.1 of Bacteroidales bacterium. GTDB lineage: Bacteria > Bacteroidota > Bacteroidia > Bacteroidales > F082 > JALNZU01. The sequence continues at coordinate 70,833 of JAUXMV010000058.1, read as the reverse complement.
TGTTCCTCTGTGAAACCTTGCAACTCCGGTGACACTGTTGTATGTTACAGTATCAAAACCATATTCCTGATTTAATTCGGGTATAATATCCAGTCCGATAGATGCAGTGATAGGGGTTGTTTCAGCGTTCTTTACATTAAACTTTACAATGGTATAAGCTTGATTGGTCCAGCCATAAGCGTAAATTTTTACAATGACGTTTGGAGGTAAATTTGAATAAGTATTGTCAATAGAACCATAAATTTCAAAATCACTCCAAGTTGGATTACTGACCAAAGCAGCTGCTTCAAGAGGTTCTGCATCATTGGTATAGTCAAATACCTCCGAAGAAGATGTGCCAACCAATATTGATGCACGTTGCAAATGCCTCACACTACCACCCGGTGAGAGAAGCCTGATTCTTCCATAGGTGTTGACGTTAACATCCATGGCACCCGTTGAAAAAGTAGCCTGCGAAAAAACACCACCGCCAGCAAGAATCATTAAAGAAAGTAACAAGTAAATTTTTTTCATGCATTTAATTTTTTAGGTTATTAATAGGTTTCTTTTAAAAATCAAAATTAACATTCTTTGAATAAAAATTCAACTTTATTTTCAATGAAAAAAAATACAACAGAACTGGCAAAAAGAAACATTAATCACATTACTTTTGCGGCGTGAAAAAATCACTTAAATATATAGGTATAATCCTTTTGACTGCAGTTTATTGCATGGCGATAAGCTTTGTTGTCAAGCCAGTTTTTTTTACGAAATTTATTCCCTCATCAAATTCTGATCCTGCAAGTTATATTTCGGGCATTTCAGTTTCTTTATTTTGTCACACTGCACAATCAGAAAGTTCGCCCCAAACCCTGAATAATCTTCTTGCCCCCGGCTTTAATAATCTATTTAGCCAGCTTTGGGCAATCGTCATAGCAACTGAGAAGTTGCTGGTGTCTGAATTTTTGCAATACACGCGCTTCTCAACAAACATTCAGACATATTTCGGAAATGTCGATATTATTTTCCCCTTCCATAATTTTTGGTAATCCATTTTTAATCAGTTTATTACTCAAGATTTTAACTTGAGTTCCACGGCGCTGTTTTCATAACAATGCCAACTTTTCATTGTATTAATTTTTAAACACTATAAAAATGGATTTAGTAAATTTCCTTGTTTTGGCTATTGCATTGGGTATCTTAATCTCGCCATTATTGCTATTGGGTCGAAACAGAAAAAAAAGAGAAAAGAAAATGCTGCAATTAGTTGCAAACATCGCTCAAAAGCACAATTGCAAAATCGCTTATCACGATTTTTGCGGAGATTTTGTCATAGGATTTGACGATGTAAAAGGTTATGTGTTTTTTTATAAAAAAGAGGATGACAAAGCATTAGAACAATTTGTTAACCTAGCTGATTTTCAAAAGTGTACGATAATCAACATTGGCAAGTCAGTCGTTAACAAACTGGGTAATTACAAAGTTATTGATCTGTTAGCGTTGAATTTTGTACCCAATTCAAAAACCAAACATGAAATCAGATTTGAGTTTTACAATTCAGAAAAGAATTCTCAGATCAGCAATGAACTAGAGTTGATCGAAAAATGGTCAAAACAGATTAATGACCATTTAAAAACCATGCATTAGTTTTTACAGAAGCCCTGTGTATGCTTTCACAGGGCTTATTTTTTGCTAAAGATAAGCAATGCCATTTTTATTTCATTTCCGGAAATGCATTCACTGCCAAATCAAATCTTATCATGTTTGAAATTAAATGGTTTCACATGCCTAAGATGACTGTCTGCATAAAGGCAATAGGTTTCTTAAAAGTTAATTCAGACATTGATTAAAAATCCGGCTCTGTTTCCCTTCATTTTATATCTTTGCGGCGTGTTATTTTTTGAAGTATATTCAAAACAGCTGCCATATGATACTTTTTTTTAAGCCTTCCAGCAACGCCATCATAGCTCTCAAATCCAATGTCAGGCTTTCATCTGATGACATCAGCAAACTTAGCTGGCTTTTTGGGCAAGCAGCTTTGACAGAGGAAAAAACCATCAAAGCAAGTTACATCGGTCCGCGCAGAGAAATGATCACACCCTGGAGCACCAATGCAGTTGAAATAACTCAAAACATGGGTGTTAAAGGGGTCGAGCGTATCGAAATGTTTACTCCAGCCCAAAAGCAAACAGCACAATACGACCCTATGCTGCAAGCCATGTATCCTCAACTGGATCAGCATATCTTCGACATCAACCTGAAACCTGAACCCGTTCAATTTATCAGTGATATCAAGGCTTACAACGAATCTCACGGACTTGCACTCAGCGACGACGAAGTTGTTTATCTCGAAGAAATGAGTAAAAACATTGGCCGCGAACTCACCGACAGTGAAGTGTATGGTTTTGCACAGGTAAATTCTGAACATTGCCGCCATAAAATTTTCAATGGGACCTTCATTATCGATGGAAAAAAAATGCCTGAAACGCTTTTTGGCTTAATCAGAAAAACTTCCGAAAAGAATCCAAACAGACTCGTTTCAGCCTACAAAGACAATGTGGCCTTTGTTAAAGGTCCGGCGGCAGAGCAATTTGCTCCCATCAGACAAGACAGACCGGATTTTTTCCGTGTCAGCGATATTCAAACCATCATTTCAATCAAAGCTGAAACGCATAATTTTCCAACCACTGTTGAGCCTTTCAACGGTGCGGCTACAGGAACCGGAGGCGAAATCCGCGACCGTATGGCAGGCGGAAAAGGCAGTATTCCACTCATTGGGACAGCCGTTTACATGACTTCGTACCCACGTTCGGAAGATAACCGCAGCTGGGAACAAAATTGCGAACCCCGCGAATGGCTCTACCATAACCCTGAAGATATTCTTATAAAAGCATCCAATGGTGCTTCGGATTTTGGCAATAAATTCGGGCAGCCACTCATCAATGGCAGCTTGCTTACTTTTGAACATAAAGAAGCCGGAAATTTCGGCTACGACAAAGTAATCATGCTGGCTGGTGGTGTGGGTTTTGCCAACGAACGCGATGCACAGAAAGACAAACCCGAAACTGGCGATAAAGTGATTGTTCTTGGTGGCGATAATTACCGTATTGGTATGGGCGGCGGAGCTGTTTCCAGCGTTGACACAGGTCAGTTCAGCAATGCCATTGAACTCAATGCTGTGCAGCGGGCCAATCCCGAAATGCAGAAAAGAGTCAGCAATGTCGTCAGAGCGATGGCTGAATCTGACCTCAATCCTATCCGCTCTATTCATGATCATGGTGCCGGCGGTCACCTGAACAGCCTTTCGGAACTTGTGGAAGAAACAGGTGGAACAATACAAATCGATAAACTGCCGGTTGGCGACCCTACCCTGTCAGATAAAGAAATAATTGGCAATGAATCGCAGGAGCGCATGGGATTGGTAATTGATCCAAAATATCTGGAAACGCTTAAAAATACAGCCATTCGCGAAAGAGCTCCTCTTTATGAAGTTGGAGAAACGACAGGCGATGGAGTGCTTCGCTTTGAAAGGGATAAAAACACCTGTCCTGTAGATATGAAGCTTGAGCATCTGCTCGGAAAACCTCCAAAAACTGTTCTGAATGACGTTACAAAGCATACTGTTTTTGCTGAAATAAAACCTGCTGCCGACCATCTGCACCAATATCTGCAAGACGTTTTACAACTGGAATCTGTAGCCTGCAAAGACTGGCTTACCAATAAAGTCGACCGTTCTGTAACCGGAAGAGTTACCACACAGCAGACCATCGGTACCATTCAGCTACCTTTGAACAATCTGGGTGTTGTTGCCATCGACTATCAGGGAATCAAAGGCATTGCAACTGCTTTGGGTCATGCACCCGTTGCCGGCCTGATTGATTCAAGGGTTGGCTCCCGGCTTGCTGTGGCAGAAGCGCTCACAAACATCCTTTGGACACCCATAGAAGGTGGTTTGAAAGGCATTTCGTTGAGTGCAAACTGGATGTGGCCAGCTAAAAATGAAGGCGAAAACAGCCGGCTCTATCAGGCCGTGAAAGCGCTGAGCGACTTATGCATAGAACTTGGAATCAATGTCCCTACGGGTAAAGATTCGCTTTCGATGACACAAAAATATCCTGATGGAACGAAGGTTTTGGCACCCGGAACAGTGATCGTTACCGCTGCCGGAGAAGTTTCAGACATCAGAAAAACTGTTAATCCATTGCTAAAGGCCGACTTCAAAAGCGAACTGCTGTATATTGATCTCTCTAACGACGGTTTCCATCTTGGCGGGAGCAGTCTGGCTCAAATTCAAAATAAAATTGGTACTGCAGCTCCCGACCTCAATGATGCTGCTTATTTTGCAAAGGCTTTTGATACCATTCAATCGCTACTAGAAAAAGGTTTAATTCTTGCCGGACATGATATTTCCAGCGGCGGTCTGATAACAGCTCTTTTGGAAATGAATTTCGCTAATTGCGAAAACGGCATGAAAATCAATCTGGACAACTGGAAAAACGAAGAAATAATAAATTTACTTTTCAGTGAAAAACCTTCTGTGGTACTTCAGGTTTCGGGAGATGGTGCTGCCAGAACATTTTTGGCTGAAGCAGGCATCGAATATGTAATGCTTGGCCATCCTGTTGCTGAAAGATTCCTAACCGTTAACCATAACAGTGAACGATATATATTAGATATCAACGCTTTGCGCGATACCTGGTACACTTCTTCCTACCTGCTCGATCGCAAACAAAGTGGCAGCCGTCATGCTTTAACGCGTTTTAAGAATTACAAAAAACAGGATCTCGTTTTTAGTTTCAACAACAGTTTCACAGGCAAAGCAGCCCAATATGGCATCGACCTCAAAAGACGCAAGCCATCAGGCATCAGAGCAGCCATCATCCGCGAAAAAGGCGTTAACGGCGATCGTGAAATGGCCTATGCCCTTTATCTGGCAGGTTTTGACGTGAAAGATGTCCACATGACTGATCTTATCAGCGGAAGAGAAGATCTATCGGAAGTGAATATGATTGTTTTTGTCGGCGGTTTCTCCAACTCCGATGTGCTGGGTTCGGCCAAAGGCTGGGCAGGGGCATTTTTATACAACGAAAAGGCCAAAAAAGCACTCGAAAATTTCTATGCACGCGAAGATACGCTGAGCCTTGGAGTTTGCAATGGCTGTCAACTCATGGTGGCACTGAATCTGGTGTATCCGGAACATCCGGAATGCATGAAGATGTTGCACAATGATTCAGGAAAATTTGAGTCGGCATTCCTCAATGTGGACATTCCTGTCAATAACAGCGTGATGCTGGGAAGCATGGCAGGCAAACGACTTGGTGTATGGGTGGCTCATGGTGAGGGCAAATTTAGCTTCCCCTGCTACAAAGACAATTTCAATATTGTGTTGTATTACGGTCAAACTGAATATCCCGGAAATCCAAATGGAAGTGACTGGGCAACAGCAGGAATCTGCTCAAACAATGGCCGTCATCTTGCAATGATGCCACATCTGGAGCGTTCTTTCCTTCCATGGCAATGGGCTTATTACCCCGAAGGGCGGAAGCAGGATGAGGTGAGTCCATGGATTGAAGCTTTCGTTAATGCCAGAAACTGGATCGCAGAAAAAACCGGCATCAACAAATAAGAATATCTGATTCTTTTTGGCAGATCAGGCTTTACGAAAACTACATATTTGATTCATTTTTAAGATATTGGCAACTATCTGTCGATTAATTATACTAAAATGTCATGGAAAATAATCGTCTTGCTATAATTACCGGAGCCAGCAGTGGTATTGGACTTGCATGTGCCGAAAAATTTGCCGAAGGTGGCTGGAATCTGCTTCTTACAGCCCGACGAAGTGATAGACTGAAATTGATTGCCATAAAGTTGGAAAAAGCCTTCAAAATAACTGTTCACATTCAGGAAATGGATGTAAGAGAAAGAGAATCAGGTGCTCAACTTGCTCATTATATAACCCGTAACCATCTAAACCCTCATTTGCTTATAAACAATGCAGGGCTTGCTGTTGGCATCGAACCCATCCATGAAGGGCTGACCGATGACTGGGAAAGAATGATCGACACAAATATCAAAGGATTGTTGTATGTGACCCGCTCCATCACTCCCCTGATGACAGCACAGGGTTTTGGACACATCATCAATATTGGAAGTATCGCAGGCAAAGAAACTTATCCGGGAGGAAATGTTTATTGTGCAACAAAGTACGCTGTTGACGGACTCACAAAAGCGATGCGCATGGACTTGGTTCCATATGGCATTAAGGTTACACAAGTTGCACCCGGCGCTGTTGAAACAGAGTTTTCATCTGTTCGTTTTAAAGGTGATCAGACAAGAGCAACAAAAGTTTATCAGGGTTTCACTCCTTTGAGTCCGGCAGACGTAGCCGATGCAGTGTGGTATTGCGCCAGTTTACCCGCCCATGTCAATGTAAACGATCTGGTTATAATGCCGACAGCACAAGCTTCAGCAACAATCATTCACCGAAAGATGGAATAGGGTTTTCTGATTGTGTCAAGTATTCTTTTACTTAATTTACGACAATGATTGGAGGCCAACCCACACCACAGTCAACAAATTTTTTGTACTTTCTCTTGATAGAAAGTACCAAAGATCAAGTATGAATCACGGGGGCTCCCCGCTCTCAACAATCAACGGAAATCTAAGCAAGGTTGTGTAAAGTGCCATGCATTAGCCAGAATTAAATATTGCTTTTGCAAGGTGATTAACTTTCTGTCAAAAATTTCTTAGCATGACACTTTACAAACAGCCCCTTTGAGGAGGGGCTGCCTTGCAAGATTTCCTGTTGATTGTTGATTCACGCCTGGCGCTGCTCCCCATTCATACCGGCCTGCGCACCCAGCCCGGCTAAAAGTGAAGAGTTTCATTCTTTCTACCATGATTCTTTTAAAAACTCAATCCAAAATCCGGCTTCACCATATCACCGGGACGGGTGCGAGAGCCCGCGCGAACGGCGGGGCGGCGCCAGGGTGAATGAAAAAACGACTGCAAATCCTCGAACCTGACCTCTGATAGGAGGCCATCTCGCCCCTCAGGGCGACGGTTCGTAGGATTTGTGTTGATTTTTCAGAGCGGGGAGGCGCATTGTTCGCGCAAGGTTTCCTCCAAAGGCGGACAGGTTTTTAGTACTTTTGAACCAGCAAAAGTACAAGAGGCATGATTATTATTTATCCATGAATCAATGCCAGACTACAAACAAAATTCTTTTTCCCACTTTTACGACCATGATTGGAGGCTAACCTACACCACACTGACGGATGAACATCTGTTTGTGAAGGTGCTTATAGTTTCTGTCTATTTCCTTCATTGCGTTAAAGAGATTTGACTTAATTGCTTCAATACCAGAATTAACTGGCTATTATTTAAGCAGTTCGTCGAATCTTTCCCTGATGGCTGCACGGTTTCCCGGTTCAGGAGCCTGATTGGCTGAAATATCTCCTTTTCTGTCAACCAGCAGATAATGCGGTATGCCAATGATGCCGAATTTTTCTTTCAGCACTTTTCCTTGTTCGTTGTCAAGCCAGTAATGGTAACCGCTAACCTGATCCTGTTTGATTACCTGATCCCATCTTTCGTTTTTGCAATTATATCCAAAATACAGAAAAACCACATCTTTGCCGGTATATTCTTTTTTTAATCTTTCAGCTGGTTTGAATCCTGCCCGGCAAGGCGAACACCAATCAGCCCAGAAGTCAATATATATAACCTTGCCCCTGAACTGCTGAATAATTTTATTGAAAAATGCATCATCTTCTTCCCCGCTCTTTATCTGGCTGATGAAAAAAGTGTTTTTGGCGTAATCAGCAAATTCCGTTGTAGCTTCTGCTTCCTTTTTCTGGTTTTCAAGTAATAACTTCTTAATTATCGGATCATCAATATTGTTTGTTATCCACAAATTTAACTCCGGACCGGGAGAATTATTTTCGTAAAATCTATTAATACAATAAGCCGCATACAATTGTGAAATGAGATTCTTGTTATGCTTATCCATAACATAATCAAGCTCTTGTATTAGAGTTTGCAAGTGTACGCTGTCAGGGAGCTTTTCCCAGTACTTTCTCCACAGCTCATAATATGTTTTACGCAGATCAGCAACTCTTTTATTTATGAAAAGGTCATAATCGAAGCTCTCAAGCGGATTAATATTCCCATGATTCAACAATTCTGATGTTATTTCCGGAGCTTCTATCAATTCTTTTATTAATGTCTGTTCTTCATTGCTTTTGCTTTGGATGAGCATAAATTGCAGGTGATACTTTATATTCTGCTCCGACACATTACTCAGCGGTTGATGCTGGTAGAAAGTGCTCAGATAGTTAAAATAGCTTAGGAATTCCGAATTTATAAAATTTAAAGATGAAGTATCAGAAAGTTCAGGTATTTGCTCAATATATAATGATGACAAATATTGAAAACGTGACATTGAAATCTGATATTGATAAAGATGATGCAGCAAATGAATTTCGAGGATCCTATGAATGCATTGCTCTGCTTTTTTGCTGTTCCTCATCTCAAGAATCAGTGAATCCATCATTGCTATTTCCTGTCTGTACACTTCTTTTCGCCATACAATGTATTCCATCTGAGACATGTCTTCAATGTTATCTATTTTTTTTATCGGGCTTGTATTAGACTTGGTTTGTAAATGGTGTAAAAGTATGATAAGTTCTTCCGAAAGCCGACTATGTTCACCCATATAATGGTTTATCTGCCAATCGGTTAGTGTTTCCCATTTTCGTCCATCATTGGTGACTTCAAGCAACAAATTGCTAAAACCGATCATAGCAGCATGCCCTGGTTGAATTATAATTCTTGTTTGGGTGCTTCCTTCAATTGAAAGATAAATAATCTGAAGATTAAATGCCCTGAACCTTACTTCAAATCTTCCGGTTGTATCAATATTAAACCTGATTTCATCTTCTTCAATAATGCTTGAAAACACGCTTCGATGATAAACACTTCCAGTTCCATCATAAATATCAGGATCATAATCTTCAATAAATCCCCTTATGGTAACAGTATCATCCACCATATGAAGCTCTGAAAAACCCTGCATGTCATAATGCTGGAAATCGGGTCTGGAAGCCTTCTTTCGGGTGAGGCGCATATCAATATTATTGGTATTGGTAATTTTCAGGCTAAGACTGTCTTTAAGTTCTGTATTAAGGCTAATTGTTTGATTTCCATTGGTTAGCTTTATCAGGAAATGGTTACTACTGCCGCTTATGGACTTGTAATCCCAGAATTTATTGTCATAAACTGCAAAATCAGGTTGCAGACTGATGACCCATTCAATGGAATCGTTAGCATTTAGCCAGTTGCCCTTCAGTTTTTCAGGAAGTTTGGTTTGGGTTGAACATGAAATAAGAATCGTAAAAATCAGTGAAATAGGAAGAATGGCTCTCATGATATTAGATTTTTGAATTATAAAATAATGCATGCTGATTATAAATAGAGATTTTCCAACTAATAAGTGGCACCTGATTATCGCTAGTCAAATATCGTAATTTAATATGTATAATTTTATTTGTATGAAATTTTATAATTGCAATCTTCATCGTTTGTACTAAAGTATGTAATTCGAATAAGTTAGAGCTGGAGTGTGATTATCACTACAATACAGCTACCTGTTCTCTATTCATCCATTAATGGCAGTCACTAAACTGGTCATGTTAATTACCTAATCACATCATCCGGTTTTCCAACAAAACGGTATTCTGAGCTTATTGAAATTCCTGTTTTTGTCTTTTTATCTAACGGCCAGAGCAGAGAAATTCAAGGATTCAAAAATTAATAAATCTATGTCAGCCAATATGGGTTGCTAATGGGATAAGGAAGGTTTTGAAAATTTAGCTGGCAGGAAAGAAATCAAGCTCAGTGAAGAATTTTATATATCATCTCTTTATACAACTCGCTGTCGTCAAGATTATTGGCTCCATAACCTTTGCTTTTGAGGTCGTATTCTCTTAAAACAGCGATAATATCAGCAATTTTGGCAATGCTGTAATTTTTTGCGGCGTCCTGATAGTCGTTAAGGAAAAACGGGTTTATGCCTAATAAACTTGCAACGGTATTTTTTGTCTTATCTGGCGCATAATGGTATTTCAGCACTTTGGTGTAAAAGCCATAGAGCAGTATCACTGTTTTAATTACAGGGTTTTCCTTGCTGTTGGAACCAAAATGCGAAATAATCCGGTTGGCTTTCAAAACATCCCGCTTTGCCAGTGCGACCTGCAATTCAAAAACATTAAAATCTTTTGAGATACCAATATTGCGTTCAACTTCCACCTCCGAGATTCGGCTTTTTGGAGGCAAAGAAATCATAAGCTTTTCGAGTTCATTGCGCACTTTATGCAAATCGTTGCCTAAAAAATCGGCCATAATCTGACCTGCTTTGGGCGTAATAGTGTAATCTTTGTTCTGAAGATATTTGTTTATCCAATCGGGAATATTGTTGTCGTAAAGTTTTTTAGCTTCGAACAAAACACCCCTTTTATCGATCATTTTGGCAAAGGATTTTCTGCCATCAATTTTTTTGTATTTATAGTTGATGACCAAAATAGTGCTTTCAGGCATTGTGTTGAGATAGGGCTCAAGTTTTTCGATATCCTTCACATCTTGAGCTTCTTTCACGATAAGGAGCTGATAGTTGCCCGACATCGGAAATGTACGTGCCTGATTGGCGATGGTCAGATAATCAACATCACGGCCATACATAACAAGCTGATTGAATGCGCGATAATCTTCCTCAAGCACATGTTCCTCAAGCATCTCTGTGATAGAGTCAATGAAAAAAGATTCTTCACCCATCAAAAAATACACAGGATGAAAAACCTTGTTGCGGATATTGGAAATTATTTGTTCGTATGTCACAGGGATGGATTAAAAACGCAGATGTTTAACAGTAATTCCATTGTTGATAAGCTGTTGCAAAGCGTCTATGCCAACTTTGAGATGGTCTCTTACAAAACGCTGATTGACCCTTCTGTCGCTTTCAGAAGTTTTAACACCTTCAGGAACCATCGGTTGATCAGAAACCAAAAGTAGCGCACCCGTTGGAACTTCATTGGCAAAACCAACGACAAAAATCGTTGCTGTTTCCATATCTACAGCCATGCTCCTTGTTTCAATGAGGTATTCCTTGAATATGTCATCATGCTCCCAAACACGCCTGTTTGTTGTGTAAACAGTGCCAGTCCAGTAGTCGCGTCCATGATCCCGGATACTCGAAGAAATTGCTTTTTGCAGACTAAATGCAGGCAGTGCAGGCACTTCTACAGGAAGGTAATCATTTGAAGTACCCTCACCTCTGATGGCAGCAATAGGCAAGATGAAATCGCCAACCTGATTCTTCTTTTTCAATCCTCCGCATTTTCCCAGAAACAGCACAGCCTTTGGATGAATGGCAGCCAAAAGATCCATTATTGTGGCAGCATTTGCACTGCCCATACTGAAGTTGATGATGGTTATATCTCCGGCCGTTGCACATGGCATTGGGTGATCCTGACCAACGATAGGTACATTGTGCCATTCGGCAAAAAGTTCGAGGTACTGATTAAAATTGGTCAGCAAAATATATTCCCCAAAAGCATCCAACGCTTGTCCGGTGTAGCGTGGCAGCCAGTTTTCAACAATCTCCTGCTTGGTCTTCATATAAATTTGGTTTTAGAGGGTAAGGATTTGTCGTTGGCCTTAAACAAAAAGTTCTTAAAAATGATATTTCATATAATCCAAAGTCAAACCTATGTGTTCCATTATTTGTTCTTTGCACAAAAGTACAATTTTTTTAATCCTTCCGGCCCAAACTGTCGGGGGTTATCTGCAAAGAGATTTTCTATTGATTTGTATTAGACAGGATTGCTGAATTTATCTATTTTTACCCATTGAATGATTGGCAAGAGAAAACATGATGCAATGGTTTAAGCTTCGGGAAGAAAGCGGCAAAAGGGAAGTTTTCGATCCTGTCAGGAAAAAATATGTAGCCCTTACGCCTGAAGAAGAAGTGCGTCAAATAGTTATGCAACAGCTCGTTGAGGATTTCGGATATCCTGCCGGATTGCTTTCTATTGAATTTCCATTGCGATTAAACGGCCTCAACAAAAGATGTGACATTGTGGTGTTTTCACGCCAATTGACTCCTCTAATGATAGTTGAATGCAAAGCACGACACATCCCTCTTTCACAAAAAGTACTTGATCAAACGATGCGATACAATATAACTTTAAACGTAAAGTACCTTTTGCTTACCAACGGACAAACACAATATTGCATACAACTGGAAGATGATGGCCAAAAAGTAGTTTTTCTCGACAAAATACCGGATTATAAAACCTTGATAACATGAAAAATATGATTCAAAATACTGGAACAGCATATTTAATGAAATCTTTTATTATCGTCATATTTTTCGTTTTTTCGTTTGGCCAATCACAACTTAAAGGTCAAAATGAAAGCAGCCTCCTTTTCGAAAATATATCCGAAACCGTTGATGATTATCTGTTTCTTTCAAAAACGTTTTTAGGCCGTTCTGTTGACAAGTCAAATGAATACAGTTTAAATGCTTTGAAAAACGCCAAACTTTCGGGGCAAGACAGTCTAATGGCCAAAAGTTACAAAAGTTGCGGGGTCGTTGCCTTCTATGCCAGGAGATTCAACGATGCCATTGCCTACTATGACTCAGCAAATATCTATTTCAGAAAAATGGATAACATTCAGGAAATAGCGAATAACTTTAATAATATAGGTCTTGCGCACAGCAGGATGAAAGATCATCTGAAAGCCATCGATAATTTGAACATTGCACTTGAAATGAATATGCAACTTCAGAACGCACAAAACACCGGGCTTATCATTAACAATATTGGGGCACTCTATTACGAGCTAAAGGCATACAAAAAAGCAAATGAATACTTTGAAGAGGGATATAACCTGGCGAAGTTGCACAATAATAAGCAGGCTATGCTCACTGCAAGAAACAATATGGGCATGGCAGAAAATATTTTCAACAATAACGACAAAGCACTTGTCATTTTTAAAGAATGTATTTTGATCGCAAAAGAGATTAAGAATGACATTGGACTTGCTGACAGTTATCTAAACACTGGCAATACATACATCAGAAAATCAATGCCCGACAGTGCAGCGTTTTATTTAAAAAACGCTTTGCACTATTATCAGATATCGGACAGACCTGTTGGCCGAGTGCTTTTGGCTATGGGACGAGCGAACAAGCTAAAAGGGAATAATAAAGAGGCACTAAGACTATTTCAACAAGCCTTAATTAGTGAGCAGCAAAAGCCTGATCCGGATCTTATACTTCCTGCTTTAAAAGAAATCTACCCTCTTCTGGAGCAAAATGGAAAAATATCTGAAGCCTATGCAGCACTAAAACAATATCATTTGATTTTTGATACACTAAAATCTTTGTACGACTCAACAGCTGTAGCCAATCTACAGGCAAGATTTGAGCTCGAAAACAAAATAAAAGAAGTTAATTTATTGCAGACCGAAGTCTCAGATCAAAAACAAAAAATTGATAATTTGCTCAAAAAGAACAAATTAAATAACATTCTGGTTTACGCATTTTTACTGGTAATAATAATACTGTTATATTTTTCTGTTCGTTATTTCAGACTATACACTGGTATCAGAAAATCATTCCTGAAGTTGGCTGAAGAGAATAACCTTCATGTTGAAGCTCGTTCTGCATTGTCTGAATCACTCAATTTTCTAACCCAAAAGGAAGCATTGCTCCGATCTATTATCAACAACAGCCCTGACATCATTTGCTATAAAGATGGCAACGGACGCTGGCTCGAAGCCAATGATGCCATGCTGGAACTTTTTGATCTGACAGGCAAAGAATACAAATTGCAAACAGACAAATCACTTGCTTCATACAGTATTGCATTTGCTGATCATTTCAAAACTATTATTGTTGCAGACGAACTTTGCTGGCAAAAAGCAACTGCAACAAGGGAAGAAGAAAAAATCACCAATAAAAGTGGATCAAAAGTAATTTTTGAAATCATCAAAATTCCACTCTTTAAAGAGGATGGCAGTCGGAAAGGACTTATCATTTTAGGCCGTGATATAACATCAAAAAAAGTCAATGACGAAAAACCTGATCTTTAAACCAGGTTAAAGTAGCAGCAGCAGATTATTTTTAAGGTACACAAATCCATTTCAGGGTGTCATTTTAATGGATTTTCGATTGAAGCGTGCCTTAAATAGCTTAATCATTAAGGGCTAAAAGCTGATTAAATAACATAAAAGGATAATTTAAATGCTGTTGGTTCTGCACTAATCATTGATAGTTATTTTAAAAAATCTTTAGCCTTGCTGTTCCTGATTGAATGAAAACACATCAGGAATCTTGAATCTCACTTCCATTTTATCAGCTTTTACAAATACAAAATTATTTTTCACAGAATCAAAGATCATTTATTGAGTCAGAAAAACACGCTATAAAATCACAAAAAGAGACAAAACTTATCCAAAGAAGGTTATCGATATCCTATACATGTCATTTTTTATCATAAATCTATCATTTTTAAGGAAAATCAAAAGCTATTGTATATTGAAAAAACTGTACATTTGCAGGTGAAAAAAAAACCATTACTATGAAAAGCATCATCGTTAAAATTGTTCTTTTTGCGGTCATAATCTTCCTGGGTTACATGATTTATCAAAGCATTCAGCAACCTGTGAAATTTCTTAAAGAAAAAAAACACCGCGAAGTTGAAGTAGTTCAAAGGTTAAAAGATATCAGAGAAGTTCAATCGTATTATAAAAACGAAAAAGGAACTTACACTCCAAGTTTCGACTCGTTAATTGCCTTTTTAAGATATGGCGAGATTCCGGTCGTAAACCTTATTCCTGACCCGACAGACACCACTTTCACACGTACAATTTCTGATACGCTGGGATTTATTAAGGTGAGTGACTCACTTTTTTCAAAGCGCAGAAACTTCAAAATTCAGGACCTTCGGTTCATCCCATATTCCGATGGCGCTGAATTTGAAATGGGTGCAGGTACAATTGACCGTGGTGGAGTTACAGTGAGTGTTTTTGAAGTAAAAGCTCCATTCAGTGTTTATTTGAAAGGCATGGACGAACAAAGAATTATGAACCTTATTGCAGCTGAAAAAGCCATTGAACGCTATACAGGCCTCAAAGTTGGTTCACTGACCGAGCCTTCAACAGATGGCAATTGGGAGTGATTGTCCGCTGCCATGATAGCATCGGTTAAACCTCATATCAGCCGTTTCGATAAGGCTTTTAAAGAAGATTATTCAAGAAATTATCATCTTACCATCCGGCTTTCGCCGGATGGTTTTTCATTCGCAGTGTTTTCTCCTGAAAAAAATCGTTATCTCGGTATCGAAGCTTACCGCTTTAAACCCTTAGATGAAGAAATAAAACTGGCTGCAGCACTTGATGAAATCATTATGTTTCGTCAGTGGATTTCCTATCCATATCATTCGGTGTTGGCTATTATTGATCATAGTTTCAACACGATTGTACCTTCTCCTTTGTTTGAAGAAAAAGAAAAAGGAACCTATCTTGCTTTTAATCAGCAATTTCGAGACAATAGCCGCATCGGAACCGATCATCTTAAATCTGCAGATTCATACAATGTTTACTATCTGTCAAATCCGTTGGTAGAAAAAATCAAAGACCTTTGGGCGAATGCGCGTATTGTGCATCAAAGTTCAGTTTTGCTCGAAAGCCTGCTTATTTTAAACCGCAATAAATCCACTGCAAACACCGCATTTGCGCACGTTGGTAAAGACAATTTTGATTTTGTTGTACTTAAAAATGAAAAGCTTCATTTCATCAATCGCTTTCGGTACAACACCCCTGAGGATTTTGTGTATTTTATCCTTTTTGCGCTTGATCAGTTGCGGCTCAACCCAGAAACAGTCAATCTTATATTCTCCGGTCAGATTGACAATGGCTCTTCAATCTATGATATTGCCTGGAAGTATATACGCAATATAAGCTTTGCCGGACGCAACAGTGCGTTTGAGTACAGTTATATGCTGGAAGAACTTCCGGTACACCATTATTTTATCTTGTATAATGCCCTACAATGCGAATTATAAAAGGAAAGTTCCAGCGCCGGCTGATTCACGTACCTGCCGGATTGCCGGTGCGTCCTACAACTGATCTTGCCAAAGAAAGTTTATTCAACATTCTAAACAACAGGATTGACTTCAATGGCCTTCGGGCGCTTGACCTCTTTACAGGAACCGGAAATATTGCTTATGAACTTGCTTCTCGCGGTTGCGACCCCGTTACAGCTGTTGATAACAATGTAAAATGCCTCCAGTTTATCAATAAAACAGTTGAATTGTTTGGTATGGAAAACTTGAAAACCGTGAGATCAGATGTCTTCAGGTTCATTGCGATGCAGCGAATAAGTTATGATTTCATATTTGCCGATCCTCCTTTTGAACTGCCAATGGAAGATTATCAAAATCTTATCAAAGTGATTTTTGAGCGCAAACTGCTTACTGAAAATGGTATTCTTGTTGTGGAACATTCCCGGGGCATTGATTTTTCCGAACATCCTGCTTTTGTAGAATTGCGCCGTTATGGTAAAGTTAATTTCAGTTTTTTTGAGGCGCAGTCATAAAAAAAACCGGCTTTAAGACCGGTTTTTTAGATTTTAATATTCGTCTTCATGAAAGAAGAAGTCCTCTTTGGTAGGATAATCGGGCCAGATGTCTTCGATACGCTCGTAGAGCTCGCCTTCGTCCTCCATCTCTTGTAGATTTTCAATTACCTCCTGCGGAGTTCCGGTGCGAACAGCCCATTCAAGCAATTCTTCTTTGGTTGCCGGCCAGGGTGCATCCTCAAGTTTTGAAGCTAACTCTAATGTCCAGTACATGGTTGTATATTTAGGTATAAATTTTTTGCAAAAGTAATTTTTTTTCGACGTATGTCAAGAAAAAAGAATTAATTGAGTAAAGCTATCAGGTACGCGGATTCCAAACGATTTCTGAAGTGCCGGTCATCATTGAATAATAGCGCCCGAGAACAAAAAAATAATCGGAAAGTCTGTTGATATAACGCATATCAACTTCGTCAACGATAAAATTTTCTGCAAGACGTGTACAAATTCGCTCTGCACGCCTGCAAACAGTGCGGGCAACATGGCAATATGACACTATCGGATGTCCTCCAGGAAGGATGAAATTATTGAGTTCAGGCAACAATTCATTCATTGAATCCATTTCTTTCTCAAGCAGTTCAACATCTGATTCAACTACAGGCGGCATCGATCTGGTAAGCACACCCTCAGGATCTTCGGCAAGATGTGATTCAATACGAAATAGTTTTTCCTGAATTTCAAGAAGAATAGCACGTTTACTGTCGTCTTCTTTGAGATGATCGCGTATCAGGCCAATAAAAGAGTTTAATTCATCGACTGTGCCATAAGCTTCAATTCTGTCATGATGCTTTGGCACCCGCGATCCGCCAATAAGTGAAGTCTGGCCCTTATCGCCTGTTTTGGTATATATCTTCATTTACATTGTTTATTTAGAGGTAAACAAAAGATTCTGGAAAATGTTTGAAAAAAAAGAACCGACGCTAAAAGCAAGCTTATTTTTGCTTTATTACCTCGGCATTCATTTCGTCGGATTCAATCAGGCCGTCTTTCAGTCGAATGATACGGTGTGCTTTTTTTGCGATTTCCTCTTCATGGGTAACGACAATGATGGTATTCCCTTTTTTATGTATTTCTTCCAGAAGTCCCATAATTTCGACGGATGTTTTAGAGTCCAGATTTCCTGTTGGTTCATCTGCAAGAAGAATTGAAGGATTGTTTACAAGAGCCCTTGCAATCGCTACGCGTTGACGTTGACCGCCGGAAAGCTCATTGGGTTTATGCTTCACGCGATCAGAAAGTTGAACATCAGCAAGTACTTTTTCGGCCAGCTCGAGCCGTTTTGCTTTGTTCATTCCTGCATAAACCAGCGGTAGCATCACATTTTCCAATGCCGTTGAGCGTGGCAGTAAATTAAATGTCTGAAAAATAAAGCCTATTTCCTTATTTCTTATTTCGGCAAGTTCATTGTCATTCATCCTGCTTACATCGTTTCCGTTAAGCATATAGCTGCCCGAAGTTGGGGTATCAAGACATCCCAGCATATTCATCAAGGTTGATTTTCCTGAACCTGAAGGCCCCATCAGCGCAACATATTCATTTCGTTTTATAACCAAATCAATGCTTCTTAATGCTTTTACAATTTCTGTACCCACTTTGTAATGTCGCGAAATACCTTTTAGCTTGATGATATCGTTTTCCATGAAATTATTTGTAATGATCAGCAAAGTTATTATATACTCAACACAAAATGTTGTTTTTCGATTCCTTTTTTGAAAAAAACCAGACCAAACTGATAAAGATCTATGCTTAAGCTAACACTGTTATTTGATTTTATAATTTCCCAGCTTTCTTCCATTTCTTCTGACCAGTGAATGTCATCAAAAATAAAAACAGTGTTCTCATCAGCTTTTGTCAGACAATGGTTAAAATAATCAAGTGTTGGTTTTTTTTTGTGGTTTCCATCAAAGAAAACCAGGTCAAGACGTTCAAAATCATTCAAGGTTGAAGCAAGCAAGATATTAAAATTTCCAATTACTATTTTGACATTTTTAAGTTGAAGGCGATCAAAATTATCTTGTGCCACTGAGGCAACTGAAGCGCAACCTTCCATCGTAACCACTCTGGCGTTGCGATTGCCCAGCGCAAGACTGACTGTACTATTCCCGGTTGAAGTTCCAAACTCAAGTATATTCTCAGGATTGAAAAAATGGACAATTCTGTATAGTAGTTTCAAATACTTGATTCTCAACGTTCTTTTCTTAGTTATTTCTCCTACTCTTGCTCTGTATGTTGCAAATTCCTTATTTCCTGCAGCAGCTCCAAAATCAACTGTTTCAATGACATTTCTATTAGAAAGAGTATTTTTGAGTGACTTCATTATGAGCGTGTAATCACTATAATTTGAATGATCATGAAGCACTTTGTTGTATAAGTCATAAACAAAAGGGGAATGTATTTTATGCCTTCCTTTTCTTTTTAAAACATATTTCAGGTAAGAATTAACTCTAAACAGTTTTTGCAGCATAAATTATTAATGTATTCATGTTAAATTTCTATCTCAATCAGTGCTGAGAAAACCGTAAATTTACAAATATTGTTTGCAAAAGCAATAATAAAATTCGCATGAAATGCTGGTAAAGCTTATTCAAAAATCAGTTTTTGCAGATAAAAAACATTTCTCGGGTTATTGGTCCGAAGCCTGTTATTGGAAAGACGCTGATACCCGCTTACAATGTAGTTTTCTCCGTACCAGTGATTTATGTGTGAAAAATTTTCTTCTAACAACCTGTCATTTGTAAAAGTGCTTTCTACTTTAGTTTGCTCAACCTGACCAAGTTGTCGTCCATCATTTGCAATAATTTTCGATGTAAGCACTCCGCTTTGCATAAGAGCCATCACAATACCTGTCTGATCAGGAATTATACTAACATTTCTCCGGAGTCTCTGCACCAAAACATTTCGGATTTCAAAATCGGAACTCCAATTCAGCTGGCCCTCTGCACCAAAAGAAACCACGAGGGTTGAAAAGAAATTATATCCTTCAAAAACACTGTAGCTAAAAGGAACAAGTCGTCCATAAAAATCGTAATCCATGCGTGTCTCAAGGCGGTATTGAGGTTTAAAAGCCTCTGCAGAATAAATAAACTGATCTTGGTGTCTGATAAGTTTTGGTTCAAAAAACTGGAATGTTATGCCCATATTCTGACCCACATCGCGTGAACGGGCCATGCGCTGCCTAATTCTTATCAGGTCTTCTGTAGAGAGCACTTTATAGATGTTGGTAAAACTTTCAAAGCTATGAAAGTTGCTTACAGGAGCTTCATCTCCTTGAAAACGCAAAAAGAAAACCCCTTTGGCTTCATTGGTAAGCTCAGGGGCATTGGCTGCATCCTTTACAGAACTGCGTCTTACTTCAGTATCAAAACTGCCAGCTACAATCATTTGATCCGGACCGTCTGCAAGAAGGGTCATGGCATGCAAATAATGCGTTTCATCTTTATAATTCCATGTTTTGATCAATTCGCCGGTTTCACTGATCAGCATAAAAACATCGCCTGCAAAGCGATTGTTTTCGAAACGTTTAACCGCCAGCAAGAACCTGCTATTCTCTATATCACCTTCAACAAACTGTATCACCGACTGTCCTTCAATACCGTGTTTGATACTTTTAAGGGAGTTATTTTCAGTATTATAAATCAGTAAATCTGATTCATAGCGTTGCAGGTTTATGGCCAGAAGAACATTATTACCAATCAAGCTCATGCCTTTTACTGAGGCCTTTTCAGGGATGCTTCCACCCATCAGATGAAATGCATTTGTTTCCAGGTTGAGCTGAAGCATTTCATAAACAGGCTGAGAGACTTTCTTTGCTTCAGGCGTCACGAAAAGAAAAATGACCTGATCCGAAGTCTTATTTACACTATGATGTGCCAGACCATCGGTCAGAGGAACATATTGCATCCAAACTTCTCTCAGATTGGTATCCAACATGCTGAAATACCATTTGCGCTTACCCTCTTCGTCAAGCTCAGTGCTTTCATAGAAAACCAACAATCCCTTTTCGCTCAACACCTCATAATTATAGGCCGGCACATTGATCTGGGCAGGGAGCTCCATGCGCACAGGTTCCATTACCTGTGCCTTGATTAATAAAGACAAAAGCAATAGAAACGCCAGGAAGAAATTCACCTTTATTTTATCCACCGTTGATTCTTTTGGCAAAAATACAATTTTGTGCCATGTCAAAGGGTTGAAACAGCAAAAATGAATTTCAATAAAAAAGGCTGCTACTTTTCAGCAACAGCCCTTTCGGATATGTTTCGGTTAAGTATTAATCTTCCTGATGTGGGGCAACCAGCTCAATGAGTTCTGGCAAGTCCATTCCAAGATTTTTGAGATGCGATATTTTTGGAACGCCATTCTTTGTCCAGCCACGGCGATTGTACACTGCATCAAGCAGTTGTTCGTAGCGATTTTCGCGATACTCGCGCATCTTCACCATTTTCTCTTCTGTAGATTTCCCTGCAGGATCAAAACCAACAAGTTCCATCAACTGTTTGTCATAGCGTTCAGCACGTGATTCATACTCCTCAGCAGTAACGGGGCCGGCAGCGCGATAAGGTTGTGCATCATATTTACGCACACCATAACCGCGTCTCAGATTGAAAATTCTTTGGAAATTATAAACCCGTTCCGATTGACGGATCATTTCATGCTTATCAAATTCTTTTCCGGTAACTGCTTTATATATAGTTACATAGTTATCAACATGTTCCGGCACCTTGGCTGGTTCATCGGTTTCATGATTGTTTTCAGGTTCCACATCGTTCCATGGAAGTTTGCACAAACCTACCAAGCCAAACCATGTACGGAACATTGGAAAATAATGCAATGCCTCAGCTTTGGCTTCAAAAGTTGGAATCTGGTTATTTACCATATCCATAAAAATAAGCCATGCTTCGTCATGTTGCGGACCTTTGTTGGTCATTGCGTAACCACCTTGTTGCGCAAGCGATTCTTTACTAACGTATTGCGAATACTCAAGACCTTTGTTTTCCATGCCTATATCCTGCAAAAATTTTGGGTCGCCCCAACCTTTTTCTGCAAACATTTCTTTCAGCTTGCGAACACCAAGTCCGGCAATTTTACCAAAGCCCTCACCACGTCCAATCTGATGCAACATTTCCATGGCTGCATCGGCATTGCCAAAATGAAGTTTAAGTCCACCGGTACGTTCTTCATTAAGAATACCATTTTCGTAACATTCCATCACAAATCCAAGAATGGTTCCCCAGGTAATGGTACAAATTCCATAGGTATCGCAATAGAAATTTGATTCAATTGTAAAGTCCGGATTGAAAATTCCGGCTATAGAACCAAGTGATGAAGTCGTTTCATATTCAGGGCCGTCAACAATAACTACCTGATCCTTATAAGGACCGGTGCGCAGTTTATAGTCATCAACACCTTTTGCGCAAGCCATGTTGCAACCAATCCAGCATCCATCCGGAATACCTTGAGTGAATTTTGATTTCCATACATCGCCATGAATGTTGATTGCGTCAGGATGACTTCCAAATTTGAAGTTATTCACAGGAAGCAAGTCATAATCATTCATAACATTTGTGAGGTGTGCAGTGCCTTTGGTTCTCATTTCGGCCTGACTGTCGTCGAGTTCGCGCATTTCGCGGTTGAAACGCTGACCGCGCTCCATAATTGCTTTAAGATCAACTACATTGTTCAAATTTCCTTTAACACCAGGAATTTTTGCTACAATGGCTTTAATTTTTTTATCACGCAAAACAGTTCCAATACCGCCACGTCCAGCTTGTTTGAGACGCACTTTTTTCCTTTTAGGGTCATAAAAACTGAAATTCAGCATGCCGATCAGAGAATGATCTGCAGCCGTACCGGCAGAAACAACAGCAATGTTCTTTTTGTCTTTTTCATCGTTGGCATACATTTCTGTAAGCACTTCGGCCAGAAGATGGCTGTCGATAGGCTCGAGTGGCGCCTTGGTAATCTCGACTGTATGATTGATTCCATCAATGAATATGATTACATCTTCACCGGCTTTTCCCTGTAGCTCGAGTGCATCAAAACCGGAAAATTTGAGAAATGGGCCAAAAAACCCACCAACATTGCTATCCATGACAGAATTTGTCTGTGGCGACAAACTCACGCAAATAGATTTTCCGGTGCCTGAATATTGCGTGATACCGGCAATAGGTCCAGAAGCAATGATGATTTCATTTTCAGGATCATTCCATTTAGTATCAGGTTTTGTGGCATCCCACAAAAGTTTTAAGCCATAACCACGACCTCCAATGAATTTTTCTTTCATCAAAGGATCAACGGCTTTATCAGCAATCTCATTGTGTGAAAGATTGATATAAAGTATCTTGTCGGTGTAGCCCTTGTCGAGCTCTGTCCATTTATAAGACCAGCTTTTAATGATCTCATGGCCTTGTTTGATTTCGGCAATTTCCATATTCAATGAAGTGTTTTCAGATAATTGTTAATATTTTCACAAAAATACGATTTTCTTCGGATTTAAGCAGCTAAATCATTCATTAATAACAATATGTAAACTATTGCATATCGGATACACAAATGGTAATCATTTGCATCTGTTCATTTTACAATGATATTTAGAACGGTTATAAATTTGCCATTCACGGCGAAAGGAGTATTTTTGTTGCAAAGGATTGCGGAAAAATGAAATGGGAAGAAATAAAGGTTCATTTGCTAAATAAAAAAGTTGGTGTTGCCGGCTGTGGTGGATTAGGTTCAAACGCAGCAGTTGCGCTGGCGCGTGTAGGTGTAAGAAAATTTGTGCTGGTTGATTTTGATATAATCGAGCCTTCAAATCTCAATCGTCAATACTATTTCAGGCGCCAGTTAGGTATGAAAAAAGTTGATGGATTGAGTTATAATCTTTTAGAAATTGATGCGGCTATTGAAATTACTGCACACGACATGAAACTTGAATACGGTGATATCTCAACAGTTTTTGCCGGTTGCGACCTTGTTATTGAAGCTTTCGACAAAGCTGAAGCCAAGCAGATGATTGCCGAAGCCATGATAGAAAACATGCCTTCAACACCATTGATAATGGGGATTGGCATGGCAGGGATTGGGGGTTTTCAGTTGATAAAACAGGAAAAGTGGTCAGATAACATTTATATTTGTGGCGATTCTGTTTCTGAAATCAGTGAAAGCTTGCCTCCATTGGCACCTCGCGTGGGTATAGTGTCAAATATGCAAGCCAATCTTGCTTTAGAGCTTCTGCTTTCCGAATCAAAATCAACTTAGCAAATTAGAGTACAACGAATTATGAAAATAACACTTAACAATCGTCCTGAAGAAATTGATGCCAGCGAAATGACCGTAAATGACATTATTCAATATAAAAACTTCACTTTTAAGCTACTTGTAACCAAAGTAAACGGCAAACTGGTAAAAACAGCCGAGCGCAGTCAGGTAACTGTTCGCGATGGTGATACTGTAGAAGTGATGCATTTGATATCCGGAGGTTGAGACTAAAGGATTTTGATTAATTTTGAAAAAATTATGATGAACGCTGAGCCTACTATTTTACTTGAGCAATTATCCGTTTTTCAGCGGAAGAATCTGGTTTTGGCGAATGTTAACCTTGAGATCAGAAAAGGTGAGTTTGCCTATCTGATTGGTAAAACGGGAAGTGGCAAATCAAGTCTGCTTAAAACACTCTACGCAGAATTACCCGTACTTGTTGGAAAAGCGACAGTGGCAGGATATGACCTCCAACAGCTTAAGAGAAAAGATATTCCTTATTTGAGAAGACGTCTGGGCATCGTATTTCAGGATTTTCAACTTCTGGAAGACCGTTCAGTCAGCGAAAACCTGACTTTTGTGCTTCGGGCAACAGGCTGGAAAGACACAAAAGCGATTGAGTTACGCATTCAGGAGGTGTTGCATGAGGTAGGGCTATTTACCAAAGGCTATAAGTTTCCGCATCAACTTTCGGGAGGCGAACAGCAAAGAGTTGCAATAGCAAGAGCATTGCTGAACCAACCGGAAATCATTTTGGCTGATGAACCAACAGGAAACCTCGACCCCGAAACCTCCAACGGTATCCTTCGTCTGCTGATGAGTATCAGCGAAAACGGACAGGCTGTGCTTATGGCCACACACAACTATAATTTGATTCACAAGTTTCCGGCACGGATTATAAAATGTGAAGAAGGCGCAGTTATCGCCTCTGCAAACCAGCTCGAGAAATAGTATAAAAACATAAGTTTTTCTCTTTTTGATTGAAAAACACCATCAGCTATGAAGACAAATATGCTAAAAATCTGGATTGGAATCATACTTACTACCACAACTTTTTTCTTCTTTTCGAATGCATTAGCCACAAACAGCAGACAAGATACTACTGAGGCAGTAATTTTGAGCAATTACTTATCCTCACTTGAAGCCATTATTGAGCAGCGGAGAAATGATTCATTAATGGTTGCTGCTCTAAAAAGTAAACTTGAGTCCCTGCAACCTTCGGATGACCAACTTAAAGAAGAGTTGAACAGCCAACTGAATGAACTAAACAGAAAAAATGAAGAGCAACAAGCGCAGAGAAGAGTCCAGATTGATAGATTTCGGCAAACAGCGACCGGATATCCGGTTATTGGAGGAATTAATGATACAATTTTTTTAATTTTTACCCGAATTGGCGGATCAACGGCTGAGGAAAGAGCAGCAAGTGTTTCCAAAAGGATAGCCCTCTTAATTGAAGATGATTTCCTTGAAATTGATTCTCTAAAGGTTGTTGAATCTGTTGACTACTTTGATATCATGTATAAAAACATGATTATCATGAGTGTTTCAGAGGTCGATGCTATTTGGCACAACACCACCAAGACTGATCTGGCCCAAGAAAAAACACAGCGCATAAAAACTGCAGTTATAAAAGCAAAAGATGACAGAAGCATTCTTAAAATTACGCTGAGAATTTTGATGGTGCTCTTGGTCATTACGATTGTTTGGTTTATAATCAAGTTAATAAATAAGGCGAATGATTACCTATTAAAATTGATAAATGATAGAAAAGACAGGGTTTTCAGAGATTTGTCATACAAAGACTACACTTTTATTTCTACAGATCAGGAGCTTTCACTCGTTTTGTTTTTGATTAAAATAATAAAGTGGTTTCTGATTATCGTGTTATTCTATTTAGCTTTTCCGGTAGTTTTTAGCATTTTTCCCTTTACCAGAGGATGGGCGGCCATTCTTTTCGAACTAATCTGGTCTCCATTCATTGGCGTTTTCAAAGCTATTTGGGATTTTCTTCCAAACATTTTTTATATTCTTGTCATTTTCTTTGTCATGCGCTATTTCATTCGGTTTGTGAAATATATTTTTCAAGAAATTGACTCAGAAAAGCTTACACTGTCAGGCTTTCATCCCGACTGGGCTATGCCAACTTTTGGTCTTGTCAGAATATTGCTTTATGCTTTTATGTTTGTTTTGATTTTTCCATATTTACCCGGATCAGATTCCAATATTTTCAAAGGTGTTTCTGTCTTCATAGGTGTGCTGTTTTCGCTAGGCTCATCATCGGCAATAAGCAATATGATCGCAGGTTTGGTGATTACGTACATGCGTCCTTTTAAAATCGGTGACCGCATAAAAATTGGAGAAATGACCGGTGATGTCATCGAAAAAACAGTTTTGGTAACGCGTTTACGAACTGCAAAAAACGAAGAAATTACCATTCCAAACTCATCAGTATTGACGGGCAATACGATAAATTATTCGGCCTTTTCAAAAACAGACGGTCTAATTATTCACACCTCTGTCACCATTGGTTATGACGTCCCCTGGAAAAACATGCATCAGGCATTGATTGACGCAGCATTAAGAACCAATTTGATACTGCATGAACCAATGCCTTTTGTGCTGCAAACAAGCCTTGATGATTTTTACATTTCCTACCAATTAAATGCATACACGCGAGAGGCAAACAGGCAAGCTGTTATTTATTCAGAACTTCATCAGAATATTCAAGATGTTTGCAACGAAAGAGGTATAGAAATTATGTCGCCGCACTACAGAGCAGCCAGAGATGGAAATATGACTACCATTCCAAATGAATATCTGCCCGAAAACTTTGAGCCGGCAGCCTTCAATGTGAAAATAAAAAAAGACTAAGAATCATCTATTTATTTATGCAGGTAAAGATTTGCTTTATCTAAGTTGAGGTATTTAAGGAATATAAACTTCATTTTTCAATTCACCACCTGATTTTATATCTTTGCGGGGACAAGTAAAGAATCTGAAAGTTACGGCATTCTGAAGTCAAAGTTTTTCTGAAGATCCTAACAGCAGATTTCAAGCAATCTAAACAAAAACAAAGCCCTGTGAAAACTGCTCTTATTGCCGATATTCATGAAGACATTGTTAGCTTGAAAAAGGCTTTAAAGCTTATTGAACGCGAAAAATGCGATCAGATCATATGCCTTGGCGACATTTTGGGCTATCCTTTCAAGCGGGGGAAATATGAATCAACAAAAAATGCGAGCGAATGTATCGCACTTATCAAGCAAACGTGTAGTGCAGTTTTGTTGGGAAATCATGATGTTTTTCATACAAAAAAAATCCCTAAAAATATTTCAGGGTTTAAATTTCCCGCCAATTGGTATGATTTATCACCTGAGGAGAAAACACATGTATCTGCCGGAAAAGTTTGGAATTATTCCGATGATTATCACTTAGAACTAAGCGAAAAAGAGCTGGAATATCTGCTTTCGCTGCCTGAATTTGTAATGAAAAATACAGGAGATACAAAAATTTTATATTCCCATTTCGTTTATCCAAATTTTACCGGATCTGTATGCGCCTATCAGGGTGATGGCAGAAAAATAAGGGAACATTTTAATTTTTTAAACGAAAACAGCTGTAAACTAAGCTTTTGCGGACACATGCATATTGAAGGAATGGGCATTTATTACGAACCCGGAGACACCATTTTCTCTCAACTTTTTAAGGGTTTCGATTACTATTCTTTTGGTGAACGAAAATTGAAAGACAAAAACTGCTGCATTTCCATACCTGCCTTGGCCGATAACGGTCAGGTGAATGGCTTTGCCATTTTCGACAGTAAAAATTTCAGCGTAAATGCATTATCTTTGAATACAAATAGGCGCTTTATCCTATGAAAAAAGTTATCAAAGCCAGTTTTTTTCAAAAAATAGTATTGCCGGCAGTGTTGGCCATTCTGCTTTTTGTGATTTCCGTTTATGCCTTTATCATTCCGGCCTTCGAAAACAATGCCATTGAGCAGAAACGTGTTATGCTTCATGAACTCACCAACACAGCCTGGAGCATTTTGCAGAAATATCACACCGATGCAGCAAAAGGGCTGCTTTCAATTGAAGATGCTCAGCAAAAAGCGGTAAGTGAAGTTGAGGCACTGCGCTATGGCCTCGACAAAAAGGACTATTTTTGGATAACCGACCTCACCCCTTCAATGATTATGCACCCATATGTGCATGAGCTAACCGGACAAAGCCTGCATGAATATGCCGATCCCGATGGAAAAAAGCTTTTTATTGAAGCATTAAAAATAGCGCAGGAATCGGGAGAAGGTTTTATCCGTTACAAATGGCAGTTCAAAGATGACTCAGCGCATATTGTTCCCAAACTGAGCTTTGTAAAAAAATTTCAACCCTGGAACTGGATTATTGGAACCGGAATTTATCTTGATGATGTACAGCGTGAAATTTCTTCCCTTACGAATAAACTTATCCTGATTTTATTTGGCATCAGTGTCATTATTGCACTGATCATCGCTTTTATAACTTACCAAAGTTTAGCCATCGAAAACAAAAGACAGCTCGCAGAAGAACAACTTCACGAATCGCGTGAAAAATACAGGTCATTGCTGGAGTCTTCAACTGAAGGAATAATTTTGCTGCATAATTCCAAAATAGCCTATACCAACGCTTTTATTCAAAACTGGCTTCAATATACTGACGCTGAGCTACATGAAATTTTTGTGGAGACACTTTTTTATCCAGGCCATGCGCCTGATTTTGGCAATGTAAAACGTGAAACCCGTCTTGAAATTGACCTTATAAGAAAAGACGGAAGTATTGCCGAGGCCGTCCTTACCATGCTCCCTGTAGAATTTGCTGAAAAAGAAGGTTTGCTGCTCACTTTCCGGGATACAGCTGAACAGCGTTCAGTAAAAACTGAACTTGCAGACCTGAGAAATAAACTCGAAAACATTTCTGTTAACTCCGGTTTAGGTATTTTTCGATTTCCATTGAAAGGAAGAGGTCGTCTGGTTGAGTTTAACCAAAATGTTGCTTCCATGCTGGGATACAACGATGGAAGTGAGCTGAAAAACGTGCCGCTTGTAAATATCCTTGGAGGGAAAGAGGCTTTTCGCAAATTACTTGCTGAGATTAAACAAAATCAGGTAATCCAAAACAAAACTGTACAGCTCAGAAAAAAAGACAACAGCACAACGGAAGTGAAAATCAGCATGTTCTTAAGCGGCAAAGATGAGGGTGAAATTTTGTACTGCGACGGCATCATTGTTCAGGAAGAAACAAATGAATTGAGTGAAACAACAGATAATTTCTGGCAGCAGATTAACAATGTTTTCACTTTAAACAATCGCTCAGTGCTTGATTATTGCAGTGACCCGATAACCTGCCCGGGAGATGCAAGTCTGCAGGAAGCGATTGAAATTATGAGCCGAAACAAATCTACTTCAGTTTTGCTGATGTTCAATCAGAAATGCATCGGCATCATCACGCAAAATGATATCATACACCGATTTCTGCCCCAAAAAATGTCGCCTGATTCTTTAGCAACTGAATGTATGACGGCACCTGTGATTTTCATTGACAAAAACACGCAACTTGCTGACGCTTCAATCATAATGGAGGAAAAGAAAATCTCACATCTTGTTGTAAGAAACCATGCCGGTGATATGCTGGGTGTTTTAGATAAAAACAGACTTTTCGGACTGTATTTCGATCCCTCCGAAGCTTTGACCAAAGCCATTGAAAACAGCTCAGGCATATCCGGATTAATCAGTTTCAGAGACAAGATTCCTTTTCTGGTAAGGCCATTGCTGAATGAGTCAGGCAGCATTCAAACCATTTGCAAAATGATCTCAAAATTCAATGACAGCATCACCCGCCGCATCATTGAAACTGCCATAAGCGAGCTTGGACAGCCTCCGGTTCCTTTTGCTTTTGTGACACTTGGCGGTGCCGGCCGCGAAGAACTTGCCTTTAATTCGGATCAGGACAATGCCATCATTTTTGCTGAAAGCGATACAATCAAAGTCGAAAAATTGCAAGAATATTTCCTTCTTTTAGCGGCTCGCATTTGCAAACATCTGGATGCCAGCGGACTACCCCTTTGTCAGGGAAATTATATGGCCAGCAACCCCAAATGGTGTCAGCCATTGTCTGTTTGGAAAAATTATTTTTCAGAATGGATTTCGAAAGCAGAACCTGAAAACATCCTTGATATTTCCGTTTTTTTCGACCTAAGAAATATCTATGGCAATCAGGATTTATTCAATGCTTTGGAAGACCATGTTTTTGAACAGCTGAGTGGAAAATCAGCCTTTTTCTATTTCCTTGCCCAATCCGTTGCAAGCTTCAAGCCACCTGTAAGTGTTTTTGGAAACCTTGTAACCGAATCCTCCAAAAAACACTCCGATGCCATCGATATTAAGCATTCAATTGCTTCGGTTATCATGTTTGCGCGGACTTTTGCACTTTACAACAAGGTTCGCAGCAAAAGCACTGTGGAAAGGGTTCATGCGCTCCGTGCAATGGACGTTCTCAGTCAGGCTACAGCAGATGAGGTTGATTTTCACTTCAATTTTTTGATGCAGCTAAGGCTCAAACTTCAAATTTCTCAAATCGTTAATAGAAAAGAAATCACCAATTTCATCGTTCCCAGAAAAATGACAGAAATGGAGCAAGTGATCCTAAAAAAGGTGTTTTCTCAAATGAGCAGCTATCAGGAAAGACTGAGCGCTGCTTTTATGAGTGCTTTTAAGGGTTGAGAAAAAACCAAATTTACCTCACAAGCTCGAGCACTTTCACCTCGTTGGCTCCGTCAGTCGTTTTCCAAATCTGAGCTTTCTTTTTGTTTTTTGTGATAATCCAGATTTTTGCAAATTCAGAATTTTCACTTTCAATAGTAACATAACTGTCAAACGCACTCCATTTAAATGGAAGGTTATCTTCTCTTGTTAAGTCGAACAACGCATAACTGATGTTCTTTTCGCCATTACCATTATTCTGAAAGGTGATGGTGCCAATATTGCTCAGAGTGACCCCTTGTTCGCCGGGCTTGAATGACGCATATTTCTGAACGGTCCAGGTCCCGGTCAGCATATGTGAGCACGAACTGAAGGTAGCTGCCAGAACAAAGAAAATTAAAATTATTTGAAGCTTTTTCATAGATATCATTTTTAAGTTTTGAGAAATGAGATTTAGGTTTAAGCCTTTTTTGTGTAAAACAAAAATAAGAAAAAATCGAAAGGTGTGTTTATGAAATCCATCATTTGCAATCTAGATTACTATGCACAAAAAAACCCAGGCAAATACTGTCTGGGTTATTTAATATACCATAAAAAATGCTACCAGGAGAAAAGCGGGAATTCATGCATCATGCTGTTCACTTTCGCTTTTACAGATTTAATTTTTTCATCATTGTCGAAATTGCTGATTACCTCATCAATCAGATCAACGATTGGTTCCATATGATGTTCTTTAAGTCCACGCGTTGTGATTGCAGGCGTACCTACACGCAATCCGGAAGTTTGGAAAGGTGACCTGCTGTCAAAAGGAACCATGTTCTTGTTGATTGTGATATCGGCTTTTACGAGCGTATTCTCTACCACTTTTCCTGTCAATGCAGGGAATTTACTTCTTAAATCAATCAACATAAGATGGTTGTCGGTGCCATCGGAAACAACATGGTAACCGCGCTTCATGAAAGCTTCTGCCATGACCGTCGCATTTTTCTGAACCTGCAGCATATATTCGAAATAGTTGTCGGTGAGCGCTTCGCCAAAAGCAACAGCTTTACTGGCAATCACATGCTCAAGCGGACCTCCCTGTATGCCTGGAAAAACGGCCGAATTAAGCAATGTCGACATCATTTTTATTTCACCTTTTGGTGTTGCAAGGCCCCACGGATTCTCAAAATCCTCACCCATCAAAATGAGTCCGCCTCTTGGGCCGCGCAAAGTTTTGTGGGTTGTCGTTGTTACGATATGGCAAAATTCGATCGGATCGTTGAGCAGTCCTTTTGCAATAAGCCCTGATGGATGTGAGATATCAGCCATTAAAATTGCGCCAATTTCATCAGCAATATCACGCATGCGCTCATAGTCCCAGTCGCGAGAATAAGCAGAAGCGCCTGCAATGATGAGCTTTGGCCTTTCTTTCATTGCCATTTCTTCCATTTTGTCATAGTTGATAAGGCCTGATTCTTCATCAACGCCATAAGCAATCGGATTGTACAAAATGCCGGAGGAATTCACAGGAGAGCCATGCGAAAGGTGTCCGCCATGCGAAAGGTCAAGTCCCATGAAAGTATCACCAGGCTTTAGACAAGCAAGAAAAACAGCCATATTGGCCTGAGCACCCGAGTGCGGCTGCACGTTGGCATATTCTGCATCGAAAAGTTCACAAGCTCTGTCTATAGCAAGCTGCTCCGTCTGATCGACAATTTCGCAGCCACCATAGTAACGTTTGCCCGGATAGCCTTCAGCATATTTATTTGTAAGCACAGAGCCCATTGCTTCAAGCACCTGCTCGCTCACAAAGTTCTCAGAAGCAATAAGTTCGATGCCATGCATCTGTCGTTCTTTCTCCTGTTGGATCAGATCAAAAATCTTTTCGTCTCTTTGCATAAAATTCAAATTATCAGTTTGGATCAAAGGTTTATTTTTCTGCTGCAAAGTTAAAAAAAAAGCTGACCGCTGTTTCAAATAGTTGTTGGTGAGACCAGGTTCTCAGCAAGTCTTGAAATTGATTTTGTTCGATTATTCTTTTGTCAAAAGCTGAAACTGCAAACATTCAAGCATTTCATTTCCGCTTAAAATTTCTCAAAACACTATTTCCAAAATGTTTCAAAACAGTCAGAAAATAGATGAAAATCAGTTGGTTTCGAAGATTCTTCTATGAAAAAAACTCAGATTCCGATCAACTCAATGGATACTAAAAACCATTCATAGCAGTTATTTGTTTAGGTTTGCATGTTATAAACATTTATGATAAAATTCGACACTTTTACCCTCATCAACGGACTCCGTTTTGTTGTGCATCATGATGCAAATACTCCTATCGTGGCAATGAATATCCTTTATGATGTTGGCGCACGTGATGAGCATCCTGAAAAAACTGGCTTTGCGCATCTTTTTGAGCACCTCATGTTTGGCGGTTCAATAAATATTCCAAGATATGACGAACCACTTCAGAGAGCCGGTGGCGACAACAACGCTTTTACCAACAGCGATATCACCAACTATTACTTAACGCTTCCAAAAGAAAATATTGAAACTGCTTTCTGGCTTGAATCAGACAGGATGCTGAGTCTGTCCTTTTCTGAAAAAAGTTTTGAAGTGCAAAGACAGGTTGTTGTGGAAGAATTTCGGCAAAACTATCTCAATCAGCCCTATGGCGACGCATGGCTTTTGTTGAAACCACTCGCTTACACAACACATCCTTATCAGTGGAACACCATCGGAAAAGAGATTTCACATATTGAACAAGCCACTTTGCAAGATGTAAAAGACTTCTATGCAAGATATTACAATCCGAACAATGCAGTTATTGCCATTGCAGGAGACATTACTACTGAAGAGGTGAAGCAGCTTGCCGAAAAATGGTTTGCATCCATTCCTTCAGGCCCTGAAATCAACCGAGCCTTGCCATCAGAGCCACAGCAGCAAGAAGCACGAAAACTTCAGGTTGAAAAAAAGGTGCCTGTCGATGTCATTTACAAAGCATGGCATATGTGCGGCCGCAATGATGATGACTATTATGCAACCGATCTTATTTCTGACTTGTTGGGTTCGGGCCAGTCATCAAGACTTGTGAAGGAGCTCATTAAAAAACAGGAATTATTTGCCGAGATTAGTGCTTTTATCACTGGTGACTTTGATCCCGGGCTGTTTGTTATCACAGGAAAACTGCTTCCGGGCATAAGCTTTGAAGCAGCTGAAGAAGGAATCAACAAGCAGATAGCAGTTCTAAAACAAAAAAGCCCTTCGATGGATGAACTTAGAAAAGTGAAAAACAGGGTCGTTTCCGGACAAGCTTTTTCAAGTATTTCTGTTCTCAGTAAAGCCATGAATCTGGCGTTTTATACACATCTTGGTGATACTGAACTCATCAATAGTCTGACCAAACAATACAG
Organism: Bacteroidales bacterium; assembly: GCA_030683155.1. Taxonomy (GTDB): domain Bacteria; phylum Bacteroidota; class Bacteroidia; order Bacteroidales; family F082; genus JALNZU01. The sequence goes on along the minus strand of JAUXMV010000058.1, from coordinate 36,773 downwards.
GAATGTATTGCCTACCGACATAAAACGCGTTGCAAATAATATCTTTGCAGAAAACAATTGCAGCACACTCTACTATACCAAAGAAAATGACTGAAATAAGCACGCTTGAACGCTTCAAAGCACCTGAACTTAAAACTGCTGCATCGCTGATGCTGTCAGAACCGCCATGCATGGTTCTGCCAAACGGAATTCCTGTGTATACCTTCAACGATCAAAGCCAGGAAGCTCTGCGGTTCGATTTGCTCATCAATGCAGGCAGCGGCTTTCAGCAAAAAAAACTTGTTGCAGGCAGCACCATAAAAATGCTCCGCGAAGGAAGTAAGCGGTTCACAGCCGGTAACATCAATGCCAAAATCGATTATCATGGTGCTTACCTCGACCTTCAGTCATCGAAAGATATTGCATGGATGAGCCTTTATTGTCTTGGAAAATCCTTACCACTGCTGATGCCTCTCATCGAAAGCATGCTGAAAAACCCTTCGTTCAGGCATCGTGAGTTCAGGATGTTTAACAGAAGGCAAAAGCAGGAATTTATCGTAAGCAGCAGAATAAACAAGCATTTGGCCTCCAGAATCTTTAATGAAAAACTTTTCGGAACGGATACTCCATACGGACAAACAGCGGCCGTAGAAGATTTTGACAAGCTCGCAACAAGCGACCTTGCTCAGTTTCACGCAAAACATTTTCTGCCGGCCAACTGCACCATTATCGTGAGCGGGCCAATAAATGATAAAATTATTCAGGCCATCGAAAAACATTTTGGCGATCATTGGAGCAATGCCGAACCTCAACCGGATTTTATTCAGGAAACAATATTTGAAAGTGGTTTGCATCAACTTCAAAAACCCGATTCCTTACAATCATCCATCATGATGGGTCGTCCGGTGATGCAACGCAACCACCCTGACTATTTTGGTTTTTTGTTCCTTAACACCATTTTAGGAGGCTATTTTGGATCAAGACTGATGAATAACATTCGTGAAGACAAAGGCTACACTTATGGAATACATTCACAGGTAATGCCTTACAAGAAAGCATGTGGGTTTGTGATAAGCACCGAAGTTGGAACCGATGTTACCAATAATACGCTGGATGAGATCAAAAAAGAACTTTTCAGATTGCAGGACGAGCTTGTTGATGAAGAAGAAATGAATCTTGTGCGAAACTACCTCAACGGCACCTACCTTCGTGCTCTTGACGGCGTGTTCAATCAGGCAGAAAAGTTCAGAACGACACTTGACAACAATCTGGGCATGGAGTATTTTGCAAACAGTCTGAGAGCAATCAATACTGTAACAGCAGATGAATTAAAAGTGCTTGCAGTCAAATACTTTAATCCCAGTGAAATGCTGACTGTTTTAGTTGGAAATTTAAAACCTGCCTGACCCATTGTAATCAGGTAACATAAATATTGGAAGCGATGAAACTTTTAAAATTTGCTATTTTATTTTGGCTGATGATTTCTTTTATTGAGGGGAAGGGAGATGATAAAAGTAAGGCAGATAAGCCAGATCCGCCAGTTTTACTATCCGCATCCATAATTAACCCAGAAGGAGATGTAGAACTAAAATGGAGCCAAGATGATCCCGAAAACGTAGTTGAGAAATTTCAAATTTTTGAATGGAGTTATACTTTCCAAAACCCTGTGTATGAAAGTCCAAATGGTTTTACTTATAATACCATTAATACTAATACTCCGGCTAACAGCAAAGCTTGCATTTATTACATAACAAATTTTGGAACTTATGGAACTTCTCCTCAAAATAATATTTACCATACAATTTATTTAAGAGATCTTTCTTACGATATATGTTCGCGAAAAACAACTTTGAAATGGGGTGAATATCTATTGTATCGAAATGTAGAAGCATACAAAATATGGAAATCCGAAGATAATCTTATCAGCTGGGATTTAATAGAAACCATAAATTACTCAGATCTTATACCTTTTATTATTGATACTGAAAGTCTATATTCATCATTAATTTGGACTGATATTTATAGCGCAGAAGTTGATGCATTTCCAAATACTCAATATTATTACAGGATCGAGGCTGTTGTCGATGATCCAATATATAATGCTTTCTCTAATATTGTATCTTTCCAAACTCCACCTTTTAACACTCCATCCAATCTTCTACTTGAAAATGTAACAGTCAACTTAGATAATGAAGTTGAAATATTCGGGTCTGTTACTGATTTACAATTTGCATCAAGCGGACAAATTGAAAGGTCTTTAAATGTTCCTTTTAATCCGGAATATTCTATACCTCTCAATATTTCTGGTCCAAATCAAATATCTGAAATTGATCCAGATGCCGATCCTGGCCAAAGCAGTTATTATTTTAGAATTTCTTTAGAAGATCAGTGTGGTGTTGAAATAAATAGTTCAGAATTTCGTACAATCCATCTCCATGCGGAGCTTAACGGGGACTCAGAAGTAAATTTAGAATGGAATGAATTCGTCGGATGGAATGTCGAAAAGTATAATATTTATATACAAAGACAATCTGCGCCAACCACATGGACTCAGATAGATCCTTCAACAACTTCTTTTGACTTTATGCACGACCTTTCCTCAATACCACCTGAAGAATCCATGTTTAAGTATCGGATAAAAGCTGTTGAAAATAATGGTAATAGGATATCATACAGTAATACTGTAACGGTTTATCGTAGTTTCGACCCGGTAATGCCCAACGCATTCTACACCGGCTCATCAAATCCAGAAAACAGAACCTTTAAACCCGTAATAACCTTCTACAATTCCACAAATTACTTACTGCAGATTTACAACCGTTGGGGAGCTGTAATTTGGGAAACGAATGATCCGGATGAAGGTTGGACAGGCAAAAATAAATCTGGAAAACTGCAGCCGAAGGGCGTTTATGTGTATCTCCTTCAATATGAAGAATCTGCCGACCTTGTAAGAACCAAACGCGGAACAGTTACACTGATTCACTGAGGTTTGACCTAAAAAATGTTTAGGAATTCAGCTGTGCGTTTATCGCTTTTGCAAATGCCTGTTTGGGTTTTATTCCTGTGAATTTTTCAACTGGTTTTCCATCCTTAAACAAAATCAATGTCGGAATAGACCGGATGCCAAATTCGGATGCAATTTGCTTGTTTTCATCTACATTCAGTTTGCCGATTTTTGCTTTTCCTGCAAAATCATCCGACAACTCACTAACAAGCGGTCCTATCATGCGGCAAGGGCCACACCATGGAGCCCAGAAATCAACCAATACCACGCCTTTTGAAATATTTTTTTTGAAATTGGCATCAGTAAGTTTGAGTAAATTGCTGCTGTCGTCTCCGGGCTTATAGTTTTTCATCATTTTGTAACGGCGGTAACCGTTGTAAAAAAAGAAGCCAAGCATCAAAGCAAGAATAATCCATACCAAGTTTGACATATGCAATAATTTAGATTTGTTTATAAGTGGCAAAGATAGATTTTTTAGTCCTAACTGAATGAAGGAAAACAGAAGAAATAACAAGTATAAAATTGGGAGAAACTAGCACAATCCAATTGGCGGCGATTTTTACATTCTAGCCAAAAGCGACTTTTCAAATCCTAAAAGGCCTACACAATCAGTTGATTTATAGCCATTTCTTCTTTTTAAACCTGAAAAGCATATAGGCTGTGATGGCTAACATTACAAGCCATACAAACAGATAGCCATATTTCCAATTAAGCTCCGGTAAATATTTGAAATTCATGCCATAGATTCCAACGATGAATGTGAGCGGGATAAAAATTGTTGCAATGATGGTTAAGGTTTTCATCACCTGATTCATTTTGTTGCTCAGGGCAGAGAGATACACTTCCTTGAGCCCTGTATTGAGTTCACGATAGGTTTCGATGGTTTCATATATGTGCATCAGATGGTCGTAAACATCTCTGAGGTACTTCACTTGTTGCGGATCAATCAGAGGTATTTCATTCCTGATGAGCGTATTAAGTCCTTCGCGGATAGGAAAAACTGTTTTCTTCAGAAAAAGAAGTTCTTTTCGAATTTGCTGAATGGCATCAAGAATATTCTCGTCAGGTTCAGAGAAAATCCGGTCTTCAACGGAGTCGATCATCTCTGCAATGGCTTCTGCCACAATAAAATAATTATCTACAATGATATCGATCAATGCATAAAAAAGGTAATCAACTCCATTGTTTCTGATACGACTTGTTTCAAGATTCATCCGTTCATAAAGGGGAACAAAAATATCAAGGTCGCTTTCGTGAAAAGATACTAAAGTGTTTTTTCGCAAAACAAAGCTCACCTGATCCGAAACGACACCATTTCCAACAGTATATCCAAGTGTTTTCATTGTAAAAAACACATGATCTTCCATGATTTCAACTTTAGGTCGCTGACTTGTATTCAGCGTATCTTCAAGAAGTAATGGGTGTAATCCAAAAGCCTTCCCAAGCTCACCAACAATCTCAGTATTCTGTAAACCTGTCACACGTATCCATATATTTGCTGGTACGTCAAAATATTCTTTGGCTTCTTTTAAACTTAGGTTGTTCTTTTCGGCTATGCTCTTCGGGCTGTATTCAATCACATCAATACGTGTTTCTTCAGTCTTAACCTGTCCAACATGAACAAGGCTGCCGGCCGGTAAACCTGATTTTTTTGAATATCCCGGTTTGCCGAGTTTTTTCGTGCTTTTTCTAATTTTGGAATTTTTCATACTAACAAATGGTTCAGCTTGATTAATCTTCGAAAGTCAATCTCCAAAGTGGATTTAATGATTGAAAAAAATCAGTAAAAGCGTGATTTTTTTTTTATTTCACCCTTCCTTCAAAACAACCTCAAAGATAGATCAATTCTGTACCTTCATAAATAAGTTGGAAATATTCGCAAAAAACTCGTATCTTCATCTAGAATTTCCATCCAAAATGGATCGGTTTGTTTATGCTTAAAATTCTGTTCCTATGAAAATTATCTGTCTTGGAAACTATCCCCCACGTCAGTGCGGAATTGCCACATTTACGGAAAACCTTGTCAATGCTATCATTGATGCAGCCGAGATTGGTAAATCACGTCTCGAAATAGAAGTGATAGCGATGGATGATATAAAAGAGTCATATCCATACCCTGATATTGTAAGCCGAACAATTCAGGAGCAGAAAATGGAATCGTATATTCAAACGGCAAATTATATTAATAATTCAGGAGCTGATATTTTGCTCGTTCAGCACGAATATGGCATCTTTGGAGGAGCAAGTGGAGTCCTTTTGATTTCACTTCTTCGAAGGGTAGAAATCCCTATTGTAACTACATTTCATACAATATTGATCAAGCCAGATTTTCATCAAAAAGAAGTGCTTAAAAAAATAGCTGCTTTTTCATCCCGTATTATCATAATGAATCGTCTTGCCATTGATTTTCTACATGAAATATATGACGTACCCAAGGAGAAAATTATACGAATTGAGCATGGAGTACCTGATTATGAGTACTATGCTGATAAACTGATGCCTAGGCCAAAGGAATGGGAAAACCGTAAAGTAATAATGACCTTTGGTTTGATTGGCAGAAGCAAGGGCATTGAAACTGTCATAAGAGCCATGCCTGAAATTGTTGCAAAACATCCTGAAGTGCTGTATGTTGTTTTGGGGAAAACGCATCCAAATATAATACGTTATTCTGGGGAGGAATATCGTGACTATTTGAAAAATCTTGCAGAAGAATTGGGGGTGAACAACAATGTTGTTTTTATGAACAAATATACAAGTGAGCTGGAACTGATGTCTTTACTTAAGGTTTCTGACATGTATGCAACTCCATATCTGAATAAAGCACAGATTACAAGCGGCACTTTGAGTTATGCAGCAAGTGGTGGTTGTGCAGTATTTTCAACTCCATACTGGCATGCAGAAGAACTGCTTTCAGAAGGCCGGGGTATATTGTTTGACTTTGGCAACTATCATCAACTTGCTGAATTAGTAAACTTTTATCTTGATCATCCTGATAGCATGCAAAACATTCAAATTAAAGCATATCAGTATGGGTTAAACATTACCTGGCCGAAAGTAGGACAAGCATATCTGGAAGTATTCCAAAAGGCGGATCAAGGTTCTTTTTTTCAAGATATGAAAGCTGGAAAGAAGTTTCCTCCGGTTGACTTAACGCATCTCATAAGCATGACAAAACCATCCGGATTGCTACAGCATGCGCACGGATCGATTCCAAGTTTTCAACATGGCTATTCTCTTGATGATAATGCCAGAGCAATGCTGGTTGTGCTAAGGGCGTGGCAGGTAGAACAAAAGCAAGAATACCTGAATCTGATTCAAACGTATTTTTCATATCTGCTTTTTATGAAACAGAAGGATGGTTCTTTTAAAAACTTCATGTCATTTGCACACAGCACTTTTGAAGATGATTTTTCTGATGACACCTATGGACGAACGATTTGGGCACTTGGTTCGATGATTCGCTTCCTTCCGCATGATTCTCTATTCCAAACTGCTCATGAAGTTTTTCATGAATCATTGCAACATATCAGTAAATTGAAATATGCACGTGGTTATTCAAATTGCATTTTTGGACTATTTCACTACATAAAAAGATATCCGGATCAGGAAAGATTCTTAAGTCTGGCAACGCAACTTGCAGATACTTTGTGTCTGCGATATGAACAACATAAAAGGGAGAACTGGCATTGGTTTGAAGATGCAGTCACTTATGACAATGGACTTATCCCGGCAGCACTGTATAAAGCATATGAGTTAACCGGTAAGACCAAATATTTGGAGTTTGCAGATCAAAGCCGCGTTTTTCTTGAGGGTAAGTGCTTCAGAAATACATGGCTATCACTTGTTGGAAACCATAAATGGCTTCGTTTTGACACAGAATATGAGCTTTTTGCACAACAACCCATTGATGCTATGGCAATGGTTATTATGTACGAAAGTGCCTGGGAGGCTACAAAAAATCAAGTTTTCATTCAAAAAATGCTCAAATCGTTTGATTGGTTCTTTGGTGAAAATGACATGGGCATTGGACTTTATGATAATGAAACAAAAGGCTGCAATGATGGAATTGAGTCCAGTAACATCAATCTTAATCAAGGAGCAGAAAGTACAATAGCCTACCTTATGTCGAGGCTTATTGTTGACCCATACCTTAAGAACCCTATTACTTAAGCAGACGTTCCATCCTTAAAAGCAGCAAGTTACGATCTATCGGTTTTTTGATATAGTCTGCAGCTCCTTTGCGCAATCCTCTTGCCTCATCTTCAGGGCTTGTTTGTCCTGAAAGGAATATGACCGGAATATTGATCTTGTTTTCCTGCAGGAATTCAAGCATCTGGTATCCATCAAAGTTAGGCATTGCGATATCTGAAAGTATTACATCAAATTTTTCTTTACCTATTTTCATTAAAGCGATAATGCCATCAGGGGCAATTTCAACATCGTAGCCTTCAGACTTTAGTATTCCTGAAATAATTTTTTGATTGATAACTTCATCCTCAACAACCAAAACCCGTGCTTTTCCTTTTTCCGAAATTGGTCTTCCACGCTCCAGATCTGATGGAACAAGGTTAGTCAATATTTCTTTCAAAGGAATAGTGGCAAAGGTGGAAGCGGTATCTGACATGGCGTAAGGTATCACCAGTTCATCATTGTTTACGATTGAACCGCAAGAATAAACAACATTGGGAACATATCCTTCTCTTTCCTCTTCATTGGGTGATATCAAAGGTTCGCTCAAACGGCCAATCACTTTTGTTGGATCATCCAGATCAAGCAACATAGCGCTGATAACATATTTGCGCATTGTTCCAACAGCATGTGTAATAACAAGCCACCCAAACTCAGTTTCTATGGGTGATCCACAGTTTCCAACCTGAATAAACTCCCATGGAAACTGAGGCTCCTGAAGCAAAATTGCTTCACCCCATCGATTAATATCCTCAGAAAACATGATGTAATTATTCACACCATCGATCCTTGCCAACATCACAAATTTTCCATTAATTTTTCGGGGAAAAAGTGCCATTCCCTTATTCTGAGCGTTCTCCCCATGAATTGGCATTATCCTGAAGTTGTAAAAATCTTTTGTTTCAATCAGCTTTGGCATAATAGCGAACCCATTGTAAGCTGTATATGTAGCGTAATAACGAACTAAGCCATCATTGTCGGTAAACTTAACAAATCGTGCATCTTCAATGCCATTGCTTTCAGCAGCTGCAAGAGGGAAAATAACTCTGTCGGAGATGCCGGTATCCAATGAAAAAGAAATCTCATAATGTGAGTCACCCAGCCAGCTTATTGTCTGTAAGATTTTTAATTGACTTTCAGTTGGATGAAGTTCTCTTTTAGTCTCGTCAATCGCCCTGTACAACTCATTGTAATCAAACTCTTCACTTAGCTTTCCCATTACAAGTTTGACAACTTCATCATCAGCATGCATCTCAGAAAGTTTTGTACAGAAAACATTTTTGGAATAAATATAGTTCTTTATGGCTTCTGCTCCATCTATAAGCCTCCCTGTTTGAATGAGATGCATATTGTTGTCTGCGTCAAGTATCCCTCCACGGAAAACAATAGATGAAATATGCCCTTCACCCGTGGCTCTAAAACTCATTACTACCCTTTTCTGACCTACCATAAGCCCTGTTTGATCTGGATCTTCAACCATTGATGGATTAAAAAAAGCAGCAGACTCAATGGAATACTCAGATGTAAAAAAAGCACCAATAAGCAGTTTTTTTTTGTCAGATAACTGGTCCAGATCACCAACTCGCCCATTCATAATTTCACGAACTCTTTCATAATGCCTTTGAAATATCCTTGAAATATTGCGATGACGTGCCGAAAAATCTCTTAACGACTGGTTAAGACTTAGTTTCGCGGCCTCCTCAGGCATTTCAGTTACTTTTTGGATAATTGATTGCACACGTGTTTCAGGTCCTGGAAAAAAGAATCTGGCAATAACTCTTTTTGGATCGCTGTAAAAACGAATCGGTTTTCTGTTTATCGTCGTGCTCATAAATCATTTGTTTTTGAGTGGATAAATATACACGAAATCAGCAACAATTAACACAAAATGTCCAGATAAAATAAAAATAATGCTTTGATCTTCAAAGTCTGTCAAAAAAGAAAAAAGAAGCTTAGCCTAAGAAAATATTCATATACAAAGGACTCCCTTGAGCTGCATCGCTCTTTTTAGGAGAGCAGATTGATGTCCTCCAACAACAAGATGATGATTTCCAAGTGGATTGTTCTTGAGTTTAACGATATCTTCTTCTTTAAGACCAACCACTAATTGCGTTCGGCAAGCCCATGGATGTTCAGGTTTTGCCAAAACAACTCCCTCAGCTATAAAAGCCTTGCTCAGTTCACTGTTCATCCTGAAAATGGTCACTTCTTCCATATCAAGATCAGCACAAATCGCTGCAGATAAATCCGTTTCGTAGTGTGTTTTAATTTCAAAACTTCCGGCCAGCTGCAATGGAGCGGTGCAATGTGCCAACAAAATACTGCTTTTATCAACAGAAGCAACATTAGCCATCCAGGCAATTTGTCCAAGGGTTTCCTTTAAAAACATAATTGAAATAATACTTACCAAATCGCCTTCGCAACCGGCAGGAATTCCATTGTAATTCATCAATGCAACAGGCAGACAGGCAGTAATTTCCTTTTCACGAACCATTCGGAAGCATTGTATTGTCAAGGCATCAAGCCGATTTTGCTTAACTGTATCCTTCAAAAAACTACTTACCGATGCCAACGCTGATTGTTGTGCAGAAAAAGAAGGAAAAAGCGCTCCCATTTGTTCATCTTCCGGAAATTCAAGATAATCCTGGAGCTGATCGTATCGAAGGTTAATCAGTTCAATACCAAATTTTTCCATCATGCCTGATTGTGAAACAGATGATGCTACAAGCCAGTCAGACACCTCACCGATAAGTCCAAGTCTTTGACCTTTGAGCCGATCGAAAGATCTTTTAATGTGAATGTATTGTTCCAGATTCTTGCTATTTGACAAATCATTTGCTGGAATCATAACTGCCTCAAATCCATTCTGATTTGCCCATGCTTTCACTTCAGTTGCAGCAGCCCAGGCATTGTTTTCTTTTCCCGCAATCAGTAAATTAATTGAATCTTTAACGAGCGAGGAAATAGCAAACTGCTCAGAACCTCCGCTGACAAAAAATAATGCGTCAAAATCTTCTTCTGTCGCTTCATAATTCAAGCTGTGAATTGCATCTAACTTGCTTTTAATCTGATCAAAAACAGGCTGTTCAGCGTTTGTAAAAGCAATAAACTTTAGTTTTATTTTGTTTGACATAATAAGATACTGTTGTTGGTTTTTGGTTTCATATAATGCCATACAAAGATACAATTTTGGAATGCTTAATAAGCCCAATCATTTTGAATCGAAAAAAAAAGCGGCAACATAAATGCAACCGCTTTTTTTTAAATTATCAGTCTAAAATCTTATAATGCTGACTCGCCTTCCAAAGCAGGTTTATAAGGTTGCAATCCGTCCTTTGTCATAATCCAGTAGTTTCCGGCAAATTTCTTATTTCTCCATGAATATCTTGGGCTTCCGGAAAAGTAGTTCTCCATTTTTGCATCGAAATACACAATTTGTCCTTCAGGAATATACAATCTTGTCACAACTTTTTGGTCGCGCATGCTGTTGCCTTCGCCAATACTGAACCATTCGGGGAGTATAATTTTTGAACTATCAACCACTAATTTAAAATCTATGCTTTCAGCGCGATCTTTAGCTTTCTCGTATGTGCCTCCTTTTGATGAAATGCTTGTCTCAATGTAGGATATTTCCTTGTCTGTGACATCCACATAGAAAAGCGGATAAACATATACTGACTCGTCTCCATTTTTTCCGGTACGAAAATGCATATCAAAAAGCTGCATACTTTTTCTTTTTCGGATGTTTTCATTTTCAAGTAAACTGACAGTAATAATCTCATCGTCTCCGACAGAGATTTCAGTAGTGTTTTTGTCCGTTGAATAGGTTTCCTTAAAATCAATGGCCAATGTTGTACCAATATAAAAGATCCCTACAACACATGCAATCCACAGACCTGAAGCTACACTTCCCAAACCCGGGATTTTGAAATATTCACCAATTAAAAGTCTTAAGCCTGAATAAACCAACATAATCAGCGGTATGGCAATAAAACCACCTAAAGCAATGGGCGCAAGAGAAATCGCTAATGGACTTGAAAGCACCAATGGAAAAAGATGTTCACCAAAAACCAATGGCAATTCCATGTCTGTTACCAGCGAAAATTCATCCCAACCCAGAAAAACAGAGCCTGCAATCAAGATCAGCAATAGGCCAAGTGCTAAAAACAGTAAGCCAAAAACAATCGAAAATATTCGTGCGATTACCCTGAGAACCTCTATCACAGGATCATTTGCACGACCTGCAGCGTATCGCGCCTGACGACCAGCTCTGTTCAATCCGTCTTTTGCTTCTCCTGCAAATTCATTGATTTTTGTACTTACTTTTTCAAATTCTTCCTTGATGGATTTTTCGATATTGTCTACGTTTACCGGCTCGCCTCTCATCTCGAGTTTTTCAGCGGTGGTGCGTGCTTCCGGGGTAAGTATCCACAAAACGATATAAATCAATAATCCCGCCCCAGATCCAAAAAGCAACAAGACAAAAATAATGCGAATCCAAAGAGGATCAATGGCAAAGTAAGCAGCAATTCCAGCTGCTACGCCGGAGATCTTTCTGTTGTCAGGATCACGGAAAAGCCTTTTTCTTCTGAATGAATATGGTTTTGTTGACCCTTCATTGCTTCCGGAATCATCTTCATCCATTTCAAAAGGCTGTCCTAATGCAGCAATGACTTCATTCACATCCTCTATGGTGATGACTTGTTTTGTTTCATGAAGATGCGTCTGAAGAAGTTCTGCAATCCGGCTTTCGATGTCGGCAATGATATCGGCCTGACCTTCCCTGCCTTCAAAATGTTTTTTTATGCTGCCCAGATATTGACTCAACCTTGCAAAGGCGTCTTCGTCGATGTTAAACATCAGACCGCTGATATTAATACTAATGGTTTTTTTCATGTCGATGGTTTGATAAATGTTTTTATTGTTTCTTAATTAGCGAATCAACTGCCCCAACCAGCTCTTGCCAGCCACTTGCGAGTTCCTTTAAAAGTGCTTCACCCAAAGGGGTGATTTGGTAGTATTTGCGAGGTGGCCCTGACCGGGACTCCTCCCAACGATAACTGAGCAGGCCTTCGTTTTTCAGGCGAGTCAGCAAAGGGTAAAGGGTACCTTCCACAACGATGAGTTTTGCTTCCTTCAACTGATCAAGGATATCAGAAGCATAAACCTCTTCGCTGCGGGCGATTATAGCCAGAATACATAACTCCAGCACCCCTTTCCGCATCTGTGATATATTTTTTTCTGTATTCATGCCGCAAAGATAATACAATTTTAGTACTATGCAACACATAGTACCAAATATTTTTTATTTCTTTTAGCTACAAGGTAGTATATGTATAAACAGTTCATGTCTATAATTCATATTATCAGTACGTTAGTAAAATATATGAATTTTTATCAAGAAAATAAATAAACAAATCGCTTCTTGAAAACCTTTAAAAATGTTTCGTTAAGGTAGTTTTCACTCTTTCAGCAGTTCATTAAACTCAATTTCAAGAGTCAGCATAGCTTTTCTATACTAAAAACTATACTTTTGTCGAAAAGCGATGTCATGAAAAAATCATTATTTGTGCTATGTTTTACCTTCCTTGGACTCTTTGGATTTTCTCAGGAAAATACTTCAAAAACAGCTTTATTATTAATAGACATTCAGGAATTTTACTTCCCTGAAGGCGCAGTACCACTTGTAAATCCTGAGCCAGCTGCTGAAAATGCAGCCAGAATTCTGAGTTCGTTCAGAGAAAAGTCACAGCTTGTAGTGCATATAAAACATGCTTTTGGACAAGGAGGAGAGATACATCCGTTGGTGGCTCCTTCTGATGGGGAAAAAATAATTACAAAAAATGAAGTGAACGCCTTTTTAGGCACAGATTTGCTGGCTTATCTCAGGGAAAATGGAATCACAAATCTGGTTTTATGCGGTATGCAAACACACATGTGCCTGGAAGCAGCTACCAGGGCAGCACATGATTTTGGGTTCGACTGCACCGTCATTGGGGATGCATGTGCCACGCGTGATCTTAAATTTGGCGACACCATTGTTCCTGCCTCAATGGTTCATGCTGCAACGCTGTCCACACTCAACCGCACCTACGCTAAGGTTTTAAGCACAGATGTTTTCCTTTATGAATAAAGAAATGGAAATCAGAAAGAATTTTTATTTGTTATAGTATTTCAAAGCCTCAGGTAGCCATTTATTAATTTGAGCTATTCGGGTAGCATCTGATGGATGGGTGCTTAAAAATTCTGGCGGTGCCTGACCTCCTTTCATTTGGGCCATACGCTCCCAAAAAGAAACAGCTTCACGTGGATTGTATCCGGCCATTGCCATAAAAATCAACCCTAATCTGTCGGCTTCACTTTCGTGCAATCTGCTGAAAGGCAAAAGCACTCCAACCTGACTTCCTACGCCAAAAGCTGTTATCCATAAGGCTTGTGTTTGTTCTGGTTTTTCCTGAAGTGCCACAGAAAGCGCCATGCCTCCCAATTGTGTGAGCAAACCCTGACTCATGCGCTCATTGCCATGTTCAGCAACGGCATGTGCCACTTCATGACCCATCACAACAGCCAATCCGGTTTCATCTTTGGTAATTGGAAGAATGCCTGTGTAAAAAACAACTTTCCCACCGGGCATGCACCATGCATTGGCCTCAGGACTCTCGACAAGGTTGAATTCCCAGTTGTATCCTTTCAATTGATCCGACATGCCTTTCTCGGCAAAATAGGATTCAACAGCTTTCTGTATGCGTTGCCCAACTCTTTTTACCATTGCTGTCTGCTCTGCGTTTTTTGAAAGTGGATGTTCTTTTAAAAATTCACTGTATTGCTGATAACTCATACTCATCATTTGAGATGAAGGGAGAAGACTTAATTGCTTTCGTCCGGTGATTGGCACATTGCTGCAAGAAGTCTGCATAAACAATGATGCAGTAGATAGAATTATTAAGCTTAAGAAGATTTTTGTCTTTTTCATAAATGCGCGGATATTTGATTTATTCAGTACAAAGATAAGTCCAAAAGAAGTAATCTGTAGTCTCAGTGGGTGAGTTTTTCTGTTCTGGAATATTTTTCTGTTTCTATTCTGGCATAAAAAAACAACTGTCGCCATAACTTAAAAAACGAAAATCATTTTCAAGGGCGTAGTTGTAGGCTTCTTTCCATTGCGCTCCAATTAGAGCAGACACCAGAAGCAGCAATGTACTTTTTGGCTGATGAAAGTTTGTTATGAGTCCGTTTACAATTTTGAAATCATAGCCTGGAGCAATCATTAAAGCCGTTGATGCACTTAATGAATGTAATTTATTTCTGTCTAAGTAATCAATGATTAACATCAGAGCGTCATGATAGTCCAAATGATTCTCAAGGCTTATATCATATGGAAACCATTGACTAAGATATATTTCTTTAGGATCAGGATGAAGATGAAGCATTAAGCCAATCCAATAAAGACTTTCCAAAGTTCTCATGCTTGTTGTTCCAACAGCGATGACTTTTCTGTCTGCATTTTTTGCAAGATTGCATATGGTTTCTCTCGAAACAACAATTCGTTCAGCATGCATTTCATGATCTCCGATCTGCTCAGCTGAAACAGGTTTAAAAGTCCCTGCGCCCACATGCAAGGTTACTTTTTCAAAATGAACGCCTGAATCAGATAATGAAGATATTACCTCAGGCGTAAAATGCAGCCCGGCTGTAGGCGCTGCAACGGAGCCTTCATAGCGGGCAAAAACAGTTTGATAGCGCATTTTGTCCAATGGCTCAGCTTTTCGATGCAGATACGGCGGTAGCGGCACTTCGCCGGCAGCTTCGAGAATCTGACTGAAATGCACCTCAGAATCGTTCCAGCTAAACCTGATAACAGAATGATCTCCTATTTGAACTTTTCGAACTGCCTCCAAATGCACAGTTTTCCCTTCAATTTGTACAATCATCTTCAAAGAACCACTTTTCCAGCGCTTTGAATTTCCTACGAGGCATTTCCATTCTACAGGAGAGCTGCTGCCAAATGCCATTTGCAAATCGCAATTGACAACATCAGGTTCCAGACAAAACAATTCAATTTTTGCACCTCCTTCTTTAACAAATTGCAGTCGTGCGCTGATAACACGGGTTTCGTTCCAGACAAGAATTGAATTTTTTGGCAAAAATTTACCAATATTCAAAAAATTATCGGTTGACAATTTTCCTTTTCTTAAAAGCAATAATTTTGATTGCTCGCGTTTTTCCAGCGGATATCTGGCAATGCGGTGATCAGGCAAGTGATAATCGTATTCAGAAATATTAATCTGTGTTACATCTTTCATAGATATTTTTCCAAAGTAAAATGCTTAATACTATTTGCCGGAACGAAACAACACAGGCTTAAAGGTTAGCATCACATAGACAAAATAGGGTTTACCGATTTTTTCAGGATCGATTTTTTTGATATTGGCAAAGGTATCATTTGTGAAATAATAAGAATAGCCAACAGTGGTGAAAAGTTCCTTTGAAAAATTGTAATGCCAGACTATATCAAGCTCTGAACCAAGAGATCCAGAAAGAAAAACCTCTGGATTTTTAGTATCCTTCACTTTTTGCTGCAATGAAAAAAAGTGGTAATCAACTGTGAAACGACTTTTTTTGTCTGGGTAAAAATGCAGTTGAGGGTAAATATCTACCAGACCGCCTCCAAGTGTACTTGACGGCACAACATATTGATTCATAAAGCCATAACGTGCATATCTGACACCATAAAAAACATCAAAAGCATGTTCAGTAGTTTTATATCCGGGATCTGTGTTGCTGCCGTCGTTACCACTTAGGATATCGATTCCAATGCCAGGCCTTATTTTTCCCTTTCTGTAAGAGGCCTCTGCTGTATACATAAGAGCATTAACATCCAGCCCCTTCTGGCTTTTTCCCGATTGCCCATAAAGATTCATACGGCCTTCCAAACCTTTGCTTTTGTACTCGGTAAATAAGCCATAAGTAGCCATAAGATATGTGGTACTGCTAAGTTTTTCTTTTTGATATCCTGTAAGCAATGCTGTCGATGAAACAGACCAGGAATTCGAAATTTGTTTTTTTAGGTAAACAAAATTCAATGTTCGCAGACGTCTTGTAATAGGATCAACATCAAAAGTATTTGAACCAAAACCTGCTGCTTCCCCTTTCGAATTATCATTATTGTATGAAACTGCAAGATCAAACTGCCAGTTATTCTTTTTTCGGCTGAATAAGACTGCATCGTATGATTGACCATACTGATTCCAGTTTCTGATTGAAAGCAAACGCTGATCGTCATATTTGAATTCCTGTCGACCTACCTTAATAATAGCATTTGAAGAAACACTGAATTCAGCCCAAAACTGATGAATCCCAAAACTACCGCTATTGGCAAAAGCACCGCTTCCTGAAGCAACGTCTTCATCGCCCCAGTTTCTTACATCCTGCAGACTAACATATAAGCGATACTTCGAATCATTAAAGGTAAAATTGAGTCTTGAACGCTGCGCAATGTAAGCAGTTGGTTCATTATCAAGTGTTGGCACGCTGCCAAAACCATTGTTCAGTTCAAAACGCGGCCGCAGTTCAGCGGAAATTTCAAATTGCGCAAAGGCTTTCACTGCAAAAATGATGAAAAAGAGGGTTAATACATTTCGTTTGTTTCTCATTCGGTTTTTTTTTTGCAAAGGTAAAAAAGACTGTCAAAAATTCATCCTTCGTTAATAAACGAATGTTTGAATTCAAACTAAAACATTGAATTTCAAATTGATATTAGAGTCAACTATTATGCTCCTTGCAGCTGGAAAAAGTTGAAATAAAATTCATGTCATCAATATCTTAAAGACTGTGTATCTTTGCTTGACAGAAACAAAAAACATACAATGAGCATAAAAAAACACATTCCAAATTTCATCACGCTGATGAATTTGTTTTCCGGCAGTTTATCCATACTGTTTTTTGCTGATGGTCGTATTGAAATGGCAGCTTATATGATTTTTCTTGCAGCTGTTTTTGACTTTCTTGATGGTTTTGCTGCCCGCGCACTCAAAGCTTATTCTGCTATTGGTGCACAATTAGACTCTTTAGCAGACGTCGTTTCCTTTGGTGTAGCGCCCGGCTTCATTATTTATCACTTGATTATGGAAAGCCATGGAAAACAGGAATTCTTGATTTTTGGAATAGATATTATTCCTATGATCGCACTTTTGATACCGCTTTTTGCTGCACTTCGCTTGGCAAAATTCAATGTTGATGAAAGGCAGACAGAGTCTTTTATTGGTTTGCCTACACCTGCAAGTGGACTCCTTATTGCTTCACTTCCGTTGATGAAAATGCAGCTTTATGAAGGGCAAAGCCTTTTTTATATGGTTGTAACCAACACTTATTTCTACATTGGAATTATAGTGGTTCTATCTGTTTTGATGGTCTCTGAGTTGCCTTTGTTTGGACTGAAATTTAAAACATGGAAAGTTAAAGGAAATGAAATTCGTTATTTTTTCATTCTCGCTTCATTAATAATGCTTTTCATGTTACATTTCACAGCAATTCCTTTTATAATTCTACTTTACCTTTTTCTATCACTTTTGGTATTTCTTGCAGATATACAAACCTAGAAAACACCGTTTATAAGCCAAAAATCAGCCCCTACTTTCTGCGAAGTTCAAAATTTTGACCGAGATAAACTTTTCTAACATGCTCATCTGCTGCAAGTTCCTCTGAAGTGCCCGCCTTCAGGATTGAGCCTTCGAAAAGCAGATAGGCGCGATCAGTGATCGAAAGGGTTTCGTGGACATTATGGTCGGTAATGAGGATGCCAATATTTTTTTCTTTTAGTCGCGAAACTATTGCCTGAATGTCTTCCACAGCAATCGGATCTACTCCGGCAAAAGGTTCATCGAGAAGTATAAATTTTGGATCAACGGCAAGTGCCCTCGCTATTTCTGTTCGACGACGTTCACCACCAGAAAGCTGGATACCCAAGCTTTTTCGGATATGCTGAAGGCCAAACTCCTGAAGCAGACTTTCGAGTTTTTCATGTTGCTCAGCCTTCGAAATCTTTTTGAATTGCATTACCGACAGAATGTTATCTTCAACGCTCATCTGCCTGAAAACACTGGCTTCCTGAGCAAGATAACCAATGCCAAGCTGCGCCCTTTTATACATCGGCTGACTGGTTATATCCATCTCTTCGAGAAAAACCTGGCCAGAAAGCGGCTTTATCAAACCAACTATCATGTAAAATGTTGTGGTTTTTCCGGCACCGTTCGGGCCAAGCAAACCAACAATTTCGCCTTGATTGACATGAACAGTAACGTCTTTAACAACGGTCCGCTGTTTGTATTTCTTGAATAAATTTGTCGCGCGCAGAATCATCTGTTCAATTGAATTCCTGATAATCGATTTAGCTACAAAAGTAAAACATTTGACCGGAATTTCAGGTGTTGATTAATTTGAATGCTAAGTAAGGGTTTTATTCAATCTGATATTTTATTAGAACGCAAATTGTAAGGTGACAAAAACTGCAAAAGGACTCGCCCCAATATTGTCACGGTGTGAAAGACGCCATATCCCATCAACACGTATAATTTTGAAAATATTTTCTATTCCGATACCAGCCTCAAAATAAGGCTTGTCAAGCATAAATGTAGCCTTAGGCAGCTCGTTGAACTGAAGATTGGCATCAGAGATTGTTCCCATAAGTCCTTTTACAAAAAACACTTCCCTCCATTTTAACTTTCGCATCAATGGAATACGATTAAAGAAAAAGCCATCAAAGTGATGTGTATAGTAAAGACTGAAATAGCGATCTGAGATAAATTCATAGTAATTCATGAGATTGAAAGCGTATTCATCAAATATAAATGTTTCATTTCCAGGATGAAGCACGAGTAGCGGAAACGGAAGCGTTCCAAAAACTCTGCCGCCCTCAAGAATATATTTTGACCAGCCAAATGAACCTATGTTGAACCAATGGGTTACTCCGGCCTGAATGCGATGATAATGATACTCTCCATTGATCATATCAGGAACGCCGACACTGTATCTGAAATTAAAAACCGGAAAACGTGTTCCCAGACTTATGCGCTCAAAATCGCGCACAACAATCTTTTCCTGAAATGCTAACCGTCCTTCGATGGCAATTTCGGAGGTTATTATGGATCGGTGGTCAACGGGTTCTCCGGTATGATTGTAGGTCACCAACCTGAAATCTCCCAAAGGAAAAACTTCACGATGCAAAAGCTCAACCCTGTTGGATAAACCCGGAATCCATTCATGGTCATAAAACACCCTGAACTCACCCGTAAGATTCAATTTATCTGCAGGCTGCCTCCTGAAAAGTGAGCCTATCAGATTGTCTTCACTGAAAGCATTAAAGCTTGAGCCTAACTGCTCTGTATCGTATTTGAAGTTGATTCCGGCAGCGCGTCGCGGATTTTTTCCTAGCACATAATACAATCCTGCGCCATATTTTATCTGTTGATCCCGTGTCCCATAAGCCATATGCCCTTCAAAACGAAGGTTTTTACTAAACAAGCTTGTCGTTCTTCCTCCCACTCTGAACCGATGGCCTTCAACCGAATTGAAACTAATAATTTTATTTAACGGCCCCCATTCAACCTTTCCATGTGGAAGATATCCATAAATAAAGGTGTAAACTGCATCAGCATAAGTTCTGAAAATTGGCACATTTTCCACCGAATCAATCATGGCATAAACGCCCTCTTCCTTTTGAGTGAGTTCCAGATGTCTGTTCTTCTGCCAGAAATCCTTGGTTTTTTCCATGCTTGACTCGTCGATAATCAGCTTTAAAGGCTGGCGATAAAACTTTGGATCTTTGGGTTCGTTAAGCACATAATTGCGGTAAGTAGTGGTTCGTTGACCAAAAAAACCCGGTAAACGCTCATTATTCTGAGCAATGGTGAAATCTGCAATAAGGAAATCTTTCGTCAAAAACCAAAACTCATTGTCTATTAGCTCAAACTCTTGACGAATCGTTAGATCTGAAACAAAGTTCAGATTGGCATCAGCAGCAACGTTGATCTCAATTTCCTGAACTGCAAAAGTCGAATCATGAATCCACATCGAACCTGTGAAAGTTAGTTCCTGTTTTCGGCGGGGCTTCAACATAAGCTTATAGCTTTTTCCATTGCCATAAAAAGCACTGTCAACAAGATAATATCTATAATAGGCAGCTCCAAAATCAGCTATCGGGCTAACGAAATTTTTACCCAGCAGTTCGATATAATTATTGTAAATATTGACCTCCTGATAAAGATTCCCCATAAACTGGGCAATACTGGGGTTTTCAATACCAGAGCCTCTTACTGCAATTATTTTTTCGATTTTTGAATCTGGACTTTTGTGAATATATATCTCGGACAATGACTCCGAAATGAAAACCGGGAGATACGCTTTTCCATTGACAGTAGAAGTATCAACAAAATCAAAGACAAACTCAAATTGTTTGAAAAACTTCTTGTCGCTTAAGTATCTATCGAAATTGTTTGCATCAAACTGAATTTTGTTATAAGCCTCATATTGAATTGCTTTGAGATCCTTTTTACTGTTTTTGCTTTTATTTTCAATGACTTTTCGCATAATCACATCAGCAGGATTTTCACCAGCAACAACAACGACTTCGTCCAAAATGAATTCATCTTTGGCAAGTGAAAAATTGATCTCCTGATATCGGTTTAATCGAATGGGTAAAACTTGCTTTTTATAACCTATGAATGACGCCGCAATCGAATCGGCCTGAGCTTTTGTTTCGAAATAATATCCGCCTTCGAAATCTGTTGTTGTACCAATTGTGGATCCTGTTAAAAAAACATTCACAAAAGGAAGTGGTTCGCCAGTCAAGGCATCAAGAACTTTTCCCCTGATTTTTGTAACCTGAGTGAAAGCTGATAAACCGAGAATACTCATCAGCACTAAAAGAAAAAACCTTTTCATCATCGAAAAAGCTAAATCCAAAATTCATGATCCTTAATCATGTTCATTCTGAAGTTCATCCCAAAATTCCAAAGCTCTGCGCGTATGAGGAATAACAATTGTTCCACCAACCAAATTGGCGACTCCGAAAATCTCCATAATTTCATCCGTCGTTACGCCCAAT
The DNA here is from genome assembly GCA_030683155.1 of Bacteroidales bacterium. Classification (GTDB taxonomy): domain Bacteria; phylum Bacteroidota; class Bacteroidia; order Bacteroidales; family F082; genus JALNZU01. The sequence continues at coordinate 15,501 of JAUXMV010000058.1, read as the reverse complement.
TCATTGCATTTCTCAAGATGATAGTAAATGCAATCATCGCATTTTAGAACCATTGATGCAACCAAACCAAGCATTTCTTTGGTTTTTGAATCAAGCGCTCCAGGTTCATATGTTAATGTATCAAGACTGTAGATGCGCTTCATAATTTTATTGTTGGGCGCAGCCATCATTCTGTCATTCATTTTTTTTCGGTAAATATTGAATGCTTCTATTTTATTCATTTTTTCAGGGTAGTTATAAGTGATTGTGACAAAAAGAAATCAGTTTATTATAAAATTCCTTCGTTAAGGATGTCGTGCAAGTGAATGACACCTTTATATATATTGCCTTCCATAACGGGAAGTTGGGTAATATTGTACATACGCATGATAGCAAGAGCATCTACAACATGATCAGATGGCGCGATGCTTTTTGGGTTTTTTGTCATTATATCCGAAGCTTTTATTGCATCGAGACGAGGATTGTTCATTAGCATACGCCTTAAGTCGCCATCAGTGATAATGCCCAAAAGCAGCTCACCATCTAAAACAGCAGTAGCTCCAAGCCGTTTTGCTGATATTTCGACAATCACTTTTCTGAGGTCATCATCTTTAAATACCTGAGGCTTTTCATTTTTTAAATAAATGTCATCAACACGCAAATAAAGTTTTTTTCCAAGGGCTCCCCCCGGATGAATACGTGCAAAATCAGATGCAGTGAACCCCCTGCACATGAGCAGACTTATGGCAACTGCATCACCCATAACAAGTTGTGCAGTAGTGCTGGCCGTTGGCGCCAGATTGTTAGGACAAGCTTCTTTGGAGACAGTGACATCAAGAATAAAATCAGATCTGCTGGCGAGATAGGAGTTTCTGTTTCCAACAATCGCTACCATTTTATTGCCTCTTGCCTTTAATAAAGGAACTAAAACTTTAATTTCAGGTGTTTCACCACTTTTTGACAACATAATAATGATGTCTTCGTCGCGAATGATTCCTAAATCGCCATGAATAGCATCGGCAGCGTGCAAAAACACTGAAGTTGTGCCGGTTGAGTTGAAAGTTGCAACAATTTTTTGCGCAATCACTGCACTTTTTCCGATTCCGGATACAATCACCTTGCCCTTACTTTGTAGGATAAGATTAACAACGCCTGCAAAATTATCATCCAGCAAAGGCAAAAGACCAGAAATAGCGTCTCGTTCACTTTCAATGACGCTACGCCCGTATTGATTTATTTTTTCTTTATTTTTCAAAATATCTTCTGAATATAAACCCATTAGAAAAATTATAATTTCTACGCTACTTCAAACATAATATCATCATCATACTATTGCAACAAACGAGAACAAAAAGAGTTTATTGGCATTGCTATACAATTGAACACAAAAATAATAAAAGTGCCACAGAAAAGATGTTGGTAAAGAAGGAATCGTTGCTTATGAATGTGCTAAATGCAATCAGGAATTTTAAATCATTTCAAATATGACTTTTTGGATTAACTGATCAAGATCAAAACTTGGCCTTAAAATAAATTGAGTTCAGCAAGATACTAAGTCCAATTGTCTGTTTTATGTTGCTAATGCTTCGTATTTGTTTGATTTCAGGTGCTTAATCGACTTTTTCATCAGCTTAAAAGAAAGAAAGTAAGATAAAAACTGATTTATTTTTCATCAGAAAATATCGGGGCGCTCATTTTTTTTCTTCCGAAATCGTTCCCAACACCGCACAAAACAAAAGAAAAAAGATATTTTTTTACACATTTCTTTCATTTTTTTTGAAAATATTTTGTTCTATGTCTCTATTTATCAGTTTTTTAAAAACTATAAAGTAAACTATAAAAAAAATTGTAGAATTATTTTTTAAAAAAAATTGTTGAGCGTAAGAATCTTTTATTGCTTATATTTGTGTAGAAAGAATTAAAGTTGCTGTACGCTATGGGCAAAGTATGCGTTAGTAGTTTATAAACAAAGTTGAACACAAAAAAAATAAAACCCGAGGAGGAGAGAATGGCCAGAAAGGATGAATATGGTCTGCATGAGTTGCTGAAGAAAATCTTCGGCTTTGATCAGTTTAAAGGGAATCAGGAATCGATTATAAAGAGTGTTCTGGATAAAAATGACACTTTTGTTGTTATGCCAACCGGTGGCGGTAAGTCGTTATGCTATCAATTGCCGGCACTGATGAATGAAGGCACTGCTATTGTTGTATCTCCACTTATTGCTTTGATGAAAAATCAGGTGGATACCATAAGAAATTTCGGTACTGAATTTGGTATCGCACACGTGATGAACTCTTCTTTGTCAAGGATGGAGCTTCACCAGGTAAGAGAAGATCTTATTGCGAAAAAAACAAAACTTCTTTATGTTGCACCCGAATCTCTGACAAAAGACGAAACGGTCGAGTTTCTGAAATCATTAAAAATTTCGTTTATTGCAATCGATGAAGCGCATTGTATTTCTGAGTGGGGTCATGATTTCAGGCCTGAGTATAGAAGATTAAGACCAATTATCAATGCAATAGATAAAACTCTGCCTGTGATTGCACTCACTGCAACGGCAACCTTAAAGGTTCAGCAGGATATTCTGAAAAACCTGGAAATCCCTAATGCGAAAATTTATAAGTCATCGTTTGACAGGCCAAACCTTTATTATGAAGTGCGGCCTAAAAACTCAGATGTTACAAAAGAAATAATCAAGTATATCAAAAACAACCCCGGTAAGTCTGGCATCGTTTATTGCCTCAGCCGTAAAAAGGTTGAAGAAATAGCCGAAACACTTGCTGTAAACGGCATAAGAGCTTTACCTTATCATGCAGGTCTCGACAGCTCCACCCGAACCCTCAATCAGGATAAATTCCTGATGGAAGAAGCTGAAGTGATTGTAGCAACAATTGCATTTGGTATGGGTATCGATAAACCAGATATTCGTTTTGTCATTCATCATGATATTCCAAAAAGCCTTGAAGGTTATTATCAGGAAACCGGAAGAGCCGGAAGAGATGACGGCGAAGGAAACTGCATCACTTTCTACAATTACGAGGATATTCAAAAACTCGAGAAGTTCATGAAAGATAAGCATGTGGCAGAACAGGAAATTGCAAAAGAACTACTCAACGAAACTGTTACCTACGCAGAATCATCAATTTGCCGGCACAAACTATTGCTGCACTATTTCGGTGAAAGCTATGAAAATGAAAACTGTGGTGCCTGCGATAACTGTTTGAATCCTAAAGTAAAATTCGACGGACAGGAAGAGATTAAACTTGTTTTAGAGGCTGTTGTGAGCGTCAAACAATTGTTTAAATCAAAACATATAGCTGAGTTGCTCGTTGGAAAAAAATCAGGTGACATAAAAAATGCAAAGCACGACACGAACGAGTTTTTTGGAGCAGGCGAAGATGAAGATGAGAAATTCTGGAATGCCGTTATTCGACAGGCATTGGTTAACAGACTGCTTGTTAAAGACATAGAAAACTACGGCATTTTAAAGATAAGCAAAGAAGGTAAGGATTTTATCAAAAAACCTTACACCATCATGCTTGCCAAAGATCATGATTATGACAATCCTGATGACGAAGATTTTGAAAATGCAAAAGCTACCGGCCCAAAAGGAAGTGGTACAGATACCAAGCTTTTCAGCATGCTCAAAGACTTGCGTAAAGCATTGTCAAAAAAAGAAAATTTGCCTCCTTTTGTGATTTTTCAAGATCCTTCACTTGAGGACATGGCAATTCAGTATCCCATCACACAAGATGAACTTACTCAAATTGTTGGTGTAGGAACAGGAAAAGCTGTAAAATATGGAGAGCCCTTCTTAAAACTTATCAGACAATATGTTGAAGACAACGACATTATTCGGCCTAATGATATGGTTGTTAAGTCAGTAGTCAACAAATCCGGCCTGAAAGTATATATCATCCAGAATATTGACCGCAAACTACCATTGGAAGACATCGCCTACGCAAAAAATCTTTCATTCAGCGAACTGCTCACCGAAATTGAAAGTATCGTTGCAAGTGGAACACGGATTGATATCAAATACTACATCGATGAGTTTGTAGACGAATATCATCAGGAAGATATATATGATTATTTTAATGAAGCTGAAAGTGATTCAGTGGAAGATGCTCTGAAAGAACTTGGCGAATCTGAATACACTGAAGAAGAAATCAGGCTTATGCGCATCAAATTCATGTCTGAAATTGGAAACTGATTTTTATTATTTGCCATGAATTTTTTCTCAGGCTTTTAATTAACGATGAATGTAAACCGAACAATGAGTAACATTCATCGTTGTTTTTGTTTACACAGATAAAAAAATGAATACAATGCAATCAATCCGACGGGTAGGTACTTATTCATTATACGGACCAGCTTTACTTACTATTGTTAGTCTTGTGATTTCAAACATTTATGCATCTAAACATCTTTTTGCATTTGATTTATGCAGGATAAACAAATCGTTTTTGTTAATGGTTTTTATTTCTGCAAACTTCTTTAGTTCATGCAATATGGCATCTTCATCTGCACCTAAACCAGCAATAATATTATCTGAAGAGCAAATGACAGTCATATTAATGGACGTGCACCTCGTGGAAGGAACAATCAATTTTAAAAGAAATATAGGACAGGGACACGACGAGCAAAAGTCGGAATTGTATCATCAACTTATGGAAAATCATGGTATAACACCTGAAATACTTGAAAGTAATTTGATGTATTACAATCAAAAGCCGGCGGTGATGGAAAAAATATATGAAGATGTTATTTCCCGACTAACCGATATGCAAACTGAAATTAAGGTAGAGATTGAGAACTAAACTAACGCGTAAACAAAGCAAACCTGTTTTCGCGGTTCCCTCCTATTGTTAAGCTGTATGTAAAATCAATTCTTGAAGAATTTTTGTAAACTCCTGAGCCTGAAATCGCCCAATTGTTTCCAATAACAGGACTGGTTAAAGTCAATGTTTTTCCTGTAACAAGCGCAGTAGCTGTACTTCCAGAACCAGCAAAATTTTGAAGTAAAACTTCAGTCGAATTTGATGGATTTCGACTTATTGATACCTGGTAGTTTATTTTGGTTTCATTGTCACTCACACTCCAGGTTCCAATATATATTGCCTGTGGATCATCAGTGTTGGGATCAATATCGTCATCCAAAACACAACCCGTGAAGCTGAAAATGATAAAAACCAATAAAATAGCTTGATAAAGAGGGGGTTTTTGCATAAAACTGTATAAATTATCTGTTAGTCTTGAACAATCAACTTTTTAATTGTTGTTCTTTTATCGACAGATAATTCTACAAGATACATGCCACTAATGAGTGATTCACTATTTATTTTCTTCTGATGAAAGCCCTTTTGAAGGAAAGTGTCAGAAAGTTGTACAGAAATCAGTCTTCCGCTTAAATCCCTGATATTGATTGAGACCAATGAAGGGCTTTCAAGTTCAAATTCAAGAATAGATTCAAATGATGAAGGATTAGGGAACAAAGAAAAAGCAGTTACGCCAATACCATTTTCGTTTTGCCCTACAAAAAGACCACCAGCACTTATTACTGCATCTCTAATGTTAGCAAAACTTGGTTCCCAAACATATTGAGACGAAATCGTGTGATCTGGCTTGATAACTACCACTGTAGGGTATGCCGCAACTTGATATGCATTGAAAACCTTGTTGCCACCACCATCCAATCCACTTGCTGTTGGAACTGTAACATTAAACAATGAATCGAAAAAGCGAACATCTTCATTTGTTCCATTAAAATTTATGCCTAAAAAAACAACATTTCCATCATTAGAGCCGAATGCCTCATATGCCAACTGAAAATCATATGCAAAAGTCTGACAAGGTCCGCAAGAAGTAGAGAAAAAATCAAGCACAACTATTTTATTCTGATCAAGAAGTGGAAAAAGTTCAATGACAGTACCATCAAGAATTTTGATATCAAAATCAACAGCAGTTGTTAGGGGCGTTTGCGCCTTAACATTAAGGAAGAAAAGAGATGTAATTAAAAAAGAGTAAAGAATTTTTTTCATGCCGCTATGATATTTCTTAAATAATTTTACAAAAATAGCAATTCTCAATAAAAATGCAAGTAATTAAGTAAATTATTACCTGATTGAATAAACAAAACAATAAAGGTATAGTTCAGGTGATTTCGTGGATTCAATAACTTGATTGCTATTAACTTATCAGTGTTTTAACTTTATCAGCAAGTCTGCTCGCTCCAATTCTGAACAGTTTTTTATTTAACCATTCATCACCAAGAATGCGTTTTACAAGTTTGTAGTATGTAAGGGCTACAGCAGGCTCTGCGATTCCACCAGCGGGTTTAAAACCTACCTTTTTACCTGTTTTCAGATAATATTCCATGATTGAATCAAGCATGATTACAGCAGCCTCAGGGGTTGCTGCCGGGCTGACTTTTCCGGTTGAAGTTTTAAGGAAATCTGCGCCTCCAAGCAAAGCAAGTTCTGAAGCTTTTCTTATCAATTCGACACTTTGAAGCTCCCCGGTTTCAAGTATAACCTTAAGATGAGCATTTCCGCATGCTTTTTTAACTGACTGAACCTCATTCAAAATGGTATCATAATCATTCTCGATCATTTTACCGCGAGAAATCACCATATCAATTTCGTCGGCACCTTCAGCTGCAGCCCAACCAACCTCTGCAAGTTTTAGAGGAAGCGGGAGCTGACCTGAAGGAAAGGAGCAGGCAACAGTTGCTACCTGAAGGCCTGATCCAGCCAGTAAATTTTTGGCCTGTTTAATAAATGGCATATAAATGCACACCGCAGCAACGGTGCTTCCGTCACCGGTATTGCTATAATTCAGAGCCTTTTCGCATAAAGCTTTAATGGTTTCAGCATTGTCTGTTGCTTCAAGGGTAGTTAAATCAATGCATTCAAAAATCGTTTTATATGCACTAATAAGATCTTCATCAGAAATTTGATCTTGATCTATTTGCTGAGCACGCAACTTTACTTCGCTCAGACTGTAAGGGTATTCTAAAAACATACTTTGATATCTTTTTTGCAAAAATACCAAAACAAAGTAAGGAACAAACAAAATAAAACAATCCGATTTTGTAGAAAAACAATATCAGCAATGTTCTTTTGCCTACGAAATCGGATAAACAATTTTTCTTGAAACAAGTTCAAAAGAATTAAAAAAGAATTTTATAGAATTTACCATATTGATAATCATTTAATTAACATTGTTTTTTAAACCCCAATCACACTATGGCACAAATATTGAAAACCATACTTGAAAAAATAATAGCAATGTTTGGGTCTTACTTAAATAAAACTAAAACTCTTCCCAAAACACATAAATACTTTAAGTGTTCCCGATGCGGATATATTTCTATTGTCAAGAACGGAAATTGTCCTATATGTACAAAGGACGGGTTCACCATTAAAATGAAATAAGGATATAACCATGAAAATAAATGAGTTATATACATTAAAAGAAATAAAAGAGCAAGGACTAATTGAATATCCTGCCAAAGATATTAAAGCAAAAGTGTATGTTAACGGCATTAAAGTGTATTTTTTCGAGCTTATTGACAGCCAAACCAGTTACCGATTATATTCGGTGATCAATAAGCGATCATTCTTCCTTTAAGTTCCTTCCCCTTTGCCCAGGGGCTTATGCAAGCAGTCGCCAAACAAAAAACCTACATCGTCCTGTTGTAGGTTTTTTTATTTTAACGCTTCTGAAATTATTGAAAAAATACCAAGATAAACTGCTATCGATGCTTATGAGCAGAAAAAATACATATCAGATTTTTCTTGCCTGTTAAATGTTACTTTTTCTAAGTTTTAGAATATGCTTAATAAGCGGCATTTCTACCTGAAATGTGCATCATTCCTTTGATCTGTTCGTTAAAATCAGAGGCGTCCAATAGTTCCTCAAGCGAAATAATCATACGGTATTGCCATTTGTTTTCCGGGTCACTTGGAACGTTAATTCTCTCTTTATCTGTTTCTTCCCATCTTAAACTGCCATCTATAGCCAGTAAATCCTGAATTGGAAAGATGGTCCACATAGAAGGTGAGTGCAGGTGCTGACGAATAATTTCCTGACAAACCCAAGGTTCGGCAAAAAAAGGTATTTGATCATTATGTCCCAAAATCCTGTTATAAAAGCGTTGTGTTTTTGCCCTGTCTTCTTCCCACCAACCTCTGATAGTTGACATATCATGTGTGGAAGTAGTACAAACACTCAAATAGGGTGCATCAGCAGGATGTCCAAACTCGACCTTTGGATTCTTTGGCATCCTTTGAATTTCCAAACTCAATATATTTAGCATTTGCATAACCTCGGGTACATTTTCGGGTACCATCCCCAAATCTTCGCCACAAACCAACATCTTTGATGCGGCAACGATAGAAGGAAGTTTTGAAAGGGCATGATATTTCCAGAATTCTTCGTGTCTTTTGTAAAAGAAATGGATATAAAGTTCATTTAGTATTTCTTTTTGATAATCCTCCAGATCCCTGTAGGAATATGTAAAATGGAATGCTATACGAGGATGAAATGCAGTGTATTCGGCATATGGATCTTTAATAAAGAGCACTTCATTGAGCAAACTCATCAATCCATCTCTGATAATGATATCTTTAGCTGAAACCTCTTTTGTTTCACCATGGGGTGAAAAATGATCATATATTTTCCGCTGGGTATTGAAATCGGATTTGAGTTCATATTGCTCATAATCGACCTCAACAAGATACTTTCTTCGCACCTCATCCGAATATTCACCAAAAAATTCATTTAAAAAGTACTCTTTAATATAAGGTTTTGTAAATCGTTCAAGATCAAACCAGATTCCCCAGTCTTCAATCTCTGAAACAGATAACGGCATACCTGGTTTGAAATACCCCAACAAACCGTGAAGTGCATTTGTTGGAATTTCCCATATTCTGAAAAACCCTAAGATATGATCGATCCTGTAGGCGTCGAAATATTTCTCCATCATATAAAGCCTTTTCTTCCACCAGGCATAACCATCCTGCGCCATCACATCCCAGTTGTAGGTTGGGAAACCCCAGTTCTGACCCATAACTGCAAAGTCATCTGGTGGCGCACCGGCCTGCCCGTTCAAATTAAAAAGCTGCGGCTCTGTCCAGGCCTCGATACTGTTTGGGCTGATTCCAATAGGTATATCTCCTTTTAGTCCAATTCCATTTGCATGGGCATAATCAGCAACTTCACGCAATTGCTTATCAAGATGAAATTGCTGGTAATAATGCACCGCAATATGTTCATGGTGTGGCTGGGTTGGATCTGTCAATGCTTTTATTTGATCTGGTTTATAAAAAGCATAATCGCCCCATTGTCTGAAATCACTGGTTTTATACTGATCACGTAAATAGCAGAAAGCAGCATAAGGAACAAGCCATTCGCTGTTTTCTTCAAAGAATTTTAAAAACTCCCCAGTCTTTCTGACATTATCCCATTCCTGGTCAAAGATTAGTTTAAAATAGCGGGCCTTGGCTTTAGTCACCCCAACATAATCAACAACAGACTTTTCGTTGAGTTCCTTGCCTATTATATCAAACTCTTTCATCAACTTTTTATCTTTCAATTGACCTAAAGCCGGCAGATGAAGATACATTGGATGCAATGCCATCACCGTTATTGACTTGTAGGGATAAGAGTCAAGCCATGAATGTGTTGCAACCGTTTCGTTTACCGGCAACACTTGAATCATTCGCAAACCGGTTTTAACACACCAATCAACAAGTTTTTTTATGTCGTTAAATTCACCAACCCCAAAACTTTCATTTGTGCGCAGGGAAAAAACCGGCACAGCTACCCCGGCTCCTTTCCAGTTACCAACTGGATATCGGAAATTTTCGTCGTTGATAACAAGTACTGAATTCTTTTCACCATATATTACCGGGTAAAAAAGCCTGTTTTCGCCCTCCTCCCATGTTGATACTGTCTTATCAGAAAGTTTAACGATAACATACTTATACTCAACGATTATATCAAAATCTGATGCATCAACTTCCAATTCCCAGATTGGATAATTTTGATTACTCATTAATACAGGCGTTTTCCAGCCACCTAAAGCTGGTATAGAGCCGATGACTGCCATTCCATAACCTGCACCCACACGTGGAGCAAGCAATGAAAGACGAACCCTCAGGTCAGATTCTGTTAGAGTTTCTTGTTTATACAGCTCTAAAGGCTTCATAATGACCTCTGTAAAAACCTTCGTAAGCATAACCCTGTTCGGATCAGCAATAGGATGCCAGGTATCCCGAATAGCCATATTCTCGTAGTCTGAAGTATAAACAGACCGGTTATTACCTCCTTCCCAGGTAATAACACCGCTGGCATCTCGTATAAGGTACTTGTACTCAAAAAAACCATTTTTTTCTGCATCGATCTCTATTGCCCACTCATCATTGCCGATGTAATTGAGCTGAACACTTTGGTCCATGTCCCAATTTGATAAAAAATCACTAGAACCGGCAACACAAACAACTTGTCCCCAGCTGCTTTTGTAACGGATATTGAATAGTATTTTCATACGTAAAGATTTAAGTTGTAATTAATTCATTTTTAATTTATTAGTATAGCAATGCAATAATTTAGACAAAACAAAAGAGGGCACTTATCGAAAGACAAATGCAAGTTATTGGTTTGATAAATAGAAAACAGCTAAAAAAATCAAAATTTCATACACGTGCTATTACGTCACAGTCTTGGGTGCTTAGCTGTTGAAGTCAGTTTCATAATCGACTTAGCTCCCATATTGTTGGAGCTTACGTCAGTAAAAATCGACCTTTGATTTCTATTTGCTATGTTCCGGTGTTTTTTATTTGAACCGCTGAGAGATGAACTTCATATCCCAGTTTTTTCAATTCAGATTGAAGATACTTTTTGCGTTTAGCTTCAATTTTTTCGTTCAAATAATCTGCACCAAGTTCTTTATACGCCACATTATCGTTCAGGATGTGATAGACAGACTTCAGGATCGAGTGTCCTATAGCTATTAAGGCTCTTTTTTTGCCTCTTCGTGCTGCCAATCGATGATACCTTGCCGAATAAAATGTGTTTTTGGTTCTTGTTGCAGCCCACGCTGCCTCTGTAATGGTTGCTTTAACTTGTTTGTTACCGTGGGTTATGCGTCCACTTTTTTTTTACCAGCGCTCTCATTATTGCCTGGCGCCATTCCTGCCCAGGATGCTAAATGCTTTTCTGAAGGGAAAACGCTCATATCCAAACCGATTTCAGCAACAAGGTCTTCCACTGTTTTGGTATTTAGTCCCGGTACTTGCTTAAGTACATCCAATACATTTTCGTATTTGGATAATACTTGTTTTATTAGTTGATTGATCGTTTCTATTGATGCTTGTGTATTAGCAATATTCTTTTGAATCATTTGCAACATTGTGATGTTGTGTTGGGTCATAAAGCCATTGCATGCTTCATACAACTCTTCTTTGGTACATTGTAGTTTTTTGTGATATACCCGGTCAATGTCTTGCATAGTGACATTTTTTCCTTCACAAAGCATGTTGATCAACTTGGTGGCTACTACTCCGTTTGTATCACTTAATACACTCGATAGCTTTACGTTGGAATCTTCCAGAATACGAACAATCCGATTTTTCTCCGATGCAACTTGCTGGATCATTTTTTTCCGATAGCGTGTTAAATCCCGCAATTCCCGTTGCTCTTTTGGCGGTATATAGCTCGGTTTTAATAAGCCTGCCAATAGCAGTTTGCAAATCCACTTACTGTCTTTTTTGTCCGTTTTGTGCCCAGGCACATACTTGATGTGTCGGGCATTCACTACCCAGACTTTTATACCACATGGCTCCAGTATGTGGTAAACCGGTTTCCAATAAACGCCTGTACTTTCCATGGCAACGTGGGTAATCTCTCGTTCCAATAACCATTCTTTCAATTCTGTCAAAGAACTTGTGAAAGTCGAAAACTCTCGCTTTTCTTGCTTAAGCCCTTCACCATCTATGGTGGCTACGAGCATTTTCTTGTGAACATCGATACCGCAACCTCGCGATACGACCTGATCAAATTGAACTTGTGCTGTTTCCATAGTTTTTTAATTTTGCTCAAAGCAAAATTAAAAAACTCTTCACTTTTCATACTCATGGGTGTCGAAGTTGTCATGGATGTTTCATAAGGATAACGTTTTGTCAAATATACGAATTTCAAGTGTAGATTATTTTGATAATGACATGTAAATGAAAAAAAAATAAATTTCAACCAGAGCTTTTTAAAACTAAGAAACCTTGGTTTTAAAGTGTATATTTCGTGAAATTCTTAATTCAATATTTATTATTTTTGATGTGCTTATTCTTTAATTTTGAGTGTTTCAATTCTTATGAAGATGGCAGTCTCAAAAAAAAGTGATTTTTATGCCTTGTCAAAAATATCTTTCTCCCAGTGGTTGCATAAAATTCTGTTTTTCTTCTCAACTTCAATAAAAAAGTAGTGATTTCCTAAAACAATTTTGTAATTATGTTTGTATTAAGCAAGAAAGTATATTTTTGTCCAATAAATTAAACTAAGATTATCTGATGATGAATTTACAAAAAACTATTTTTTTAACCCTTATTTTATTTTTTGGCTTTAATGCTTTTGCTCAAAGGGTAACCAACGTTGCATTTTTGGAGTCATTTGCTGTTCAAAAAGAAAATGAGTGGAAGGAGGCTTCAAAAAGAGCTGCCTCATGGGCAAAAGTTAATAATATCAGTGTCAGACAAGAATTTGAAGACGGAACCATTATTCAGTTAATGGACGTAAAAGATGGGCAACCGGTTTATTTGGTAACCAACAATATTGGAGCTGCTATCACTACCAGAGCATTTGAACTTTGGGAAGGCGGCAGTACTGGCTTGAACTTGACCGGTGAGGGCTACGATAGGTTGGGTGAATGGGATGGAGGTGCTGTAAGACTCACCCATCAGGAATTCAATAATCTGGGGAGTCCGAGGGTTTTTCAAACCGACGGCGCAACATCTTTAAGTGATCATGCTACACATGTTGCCGGAACTCTTATTGGAGGCGGGGTGAATCCTAACGCCAAAGGGATGAGTTACATGGGAACATTAAAAGCACATGACTGGAACAATGCGGAAGCAGAAATGGCTTTGGCTGCTTCGCTGGGTTTAGAAGTGTCTAACCATTCTTATGGATACATAACAGGCTGGCACAGTGCCAATGGTATCTGGACATGGTATGGTGACAACAATATCTCTGATCAGGAGGATTACCGTTTTGGGTTTTATGGCAGCCGTTCCCGCGACTGGGATCAAATCGCCTACAATGCTCCCTATTATCTTATTGTAAAATCGTCGGGAAATGATCGCGGACAAGGTCCATCCAATGCAGGAACTGGCGGTCTGGCGCCTGTAGATGGTGGTGCCGATGGCTTCGACTGTATTGGTGATGGTGGAACAGCGAAAAACATGATGTCGGTCGGTGCTGTGGCTCAGGTCATGAATTACACCGGTCCATCTTCAGTTATCATGAGTAGTTTTAGTAGCTGGGGACCAGTCGATGATGGTAGAATTAAACCCGATATCGTTGCCAAAGGCGTCAGTACATTCTCAGCAGGATCGAATAATAATACGCATTATTCAACCAAAAGCGGAACCAGTATGTCTTCGCCAAATACAGCAGGAACACTTGCACTGCTTCAGCAACATTATCAGCAAACGCATAGTGGCGTTTCAATGTTATCCAGCACGCTCAGAGCACTTGCAATTCATACTGCCGATGAAGCAGGTCCTGCAGATGGTCCGGATTATATGTTTGGCTGGGGTTTGCTGAATGCTGAACGGGCTGCGGGTATTATATCAGAAGATGATGTGATTCAAAATGTAATTGATGAAATAACCCTTTCTATTGACTCTGTTTTTACGCGCGAAGTTGTTGCGCAAGGAGGCGTACCTCTAAGAGTAACCATTGCCTGGATTGACCCTGCAGGCACTGTGCTTCCTAATGCCTTAAACGACAGAACTCCTTCACTGGTGCATGATCTTGACTTAAAAATTATTGCCCCGGATGGAGAAATTTTCTTTCCCTACAGCCTCGACCCTGACAACCCTACTGCAGCGGCTACAAATGATGGTAAGAATTATGTGGATAATGTTGAACTGGTCCATATTGAAAATCCTCTTCCTGGCACCTACACCATTCAGGTTGATCATGCTACGGAACTAAATTCAGACCAGGTTTTCTCACTTATTATCAGTGGCATTAACGAATATCAAGGTCTTCCATTCTGTTCACAAGGTTTAATTGAACCTGTAGCTAATTCTTCAAACAACACACTTTCATTGACTATTCGCTGGCATCCTGCCCCATTTTCAGTAAGCTACAATGTATATTTTGGCACTGATGGAGATGGTGTTGAGAATCCAACCAATGTTATGGATGGTGTTTCAATGATTGACAACTTTTTTGATGCCGAACTTCAGCCAGGAAATACATATTATCTGAAGGTTGTTCCTGTAAATTCATTTGGAGAAAATGAAGATTGCGATGAGATATGGTATTTCAACACTTTATATGTTGTTAACGAATTTCCATATATCATTGATCTGGAAGATGTAAGCACGCCAGTTCTACCGGATTCATGGCAACAAAAAAACTACAGCAATGGCAAGTGGGCATCAACAACGCACAGCAGCTATGAGGGTAGTCAGGCACTTGTGTGCTACAATCCATCAGGCCTTATTCAAATAAACTTCAATAATTATCTGATTTCACCTCCTATTATGACAGAACCTGGAAAAGAATATTATATCAATTTCTTTTATCGCGCTCTGGTGAACGGAACACAAGAAAAATTAGGCTTGTATTGGGGAAACACTGCTGATACAACAGACTTTACACATCAGCTTTTGTCGCTTTCAGGCTTTGATGCTGTTGATGGATGGCTTGAAGCTGAAGCTATTCTGATTCCTGAAACTGACACCTATGGCTATTTAGCATGGAAAGCTGAATCTACACCCGGATATGGTGTTCTGATTGATAACATCAGAGTTTATGAATGGGGTGCCGTCGGAATAAAAGAAACAACTAAAGGACAGGTTAAAGCACATTTTGCAAATGGACAAATGACATTGAATCTACCGACAGGTTATTCAAATGCCAAACTTAATATTTTTGCTGCTGACGGAAGAAATGTGTTTGATGATATTCTTAAAGGTGAAATTCTTTATTCTAAAGCGCTTACTTTAACAGCAGGTATATACATTATCAGCATTGAAGGAAAAGGAATATCCGAAAGGGTAAAAATCATGATCAAATAATGTCACACTAAAAACCTTTTTATATCTGCAAAGGCGCTTGATTTTCAGGCGCCTTTGTTTTTATCTGAACATAGGTTTCTGTTTGAAAATGTATTATTGTCCGGTAAACTTTTGGATAGAGTTATGAGATTCTTCACTTCACTTTGTTACGTTCAGAATGACAATACATTAGCGATGTAAGAAGGGGGCTTGGTGGTGGCGATGCCACCAC
>JAUXMV010000054.1 GCA_030683155.1 Bacteroidales bacterium | reverse complement strand
ATTTATACAAATTGTTGACGTGCTTCGAATCGCTTGTTTACCTGTGACAAAATTAGTGCGAAAAATATTCTATCCAAAATATTTTAGCTTAATCATTTACAAGGGGTTAGCTATAGTCCTTTTTTTATGCGGAATTGCTGACAATCTTTGTTTTCTTTGTTGAATGTTTGATAATTTTAATCAAATAAATATAAAGTTATGAAGTGGATATTTTCGATAAAATACAGTCAAACACTCTTGCACTTTTGGCTGCTAGTTTCCAGAGTTTTAATCTCTGTATTTATGTTAACCCATGGATGGCCAAAGTTAATGAGGTTTTTTTCTGAAGACAGCATCAGGTTTGCCGATCCTTTAGGGGTGGGAGTGATACCATCACTTTTGCTGGCAGTATTTTCAGAGGTTGTATGTTCACTTTTTATCATTTTAGGCCTTGGCACAAGGGCAGCAAGTATACCATTAATTATTACAATGGCGGTTGCAGCATTTGTGGTTCACGCAGATGATCCCTTTGCTAGAAAAGAGATGGCATTGCTATATTTGCTTGCTTACATCATGCTTTTAATTTTTGGTTCAGGGAAATATTCTATTGATCGGTATTTTAGGAAGTGAGATTGGTTTTTTACAGAGGATCCTTTTTTAATAGGTTTTCCAATAATTTTTAAACACTTTGTTTTTTCGGAAGTTTCAATTTTCCGTACTTTTGGGGGATAAAAAAATATGCCCTTATGAGAAAATTACTTACTATTTTATTTTTACTGCCATTTGTCTTAAAAGCACAAATAGGCGGTGAACGATTGGTTCCTTCAACATCATATCCTGGAATTCAATCCATTTCTGACTCCCTGAACTTACATGGTGTCGCTTTTGGAGGCGTAACATTTATTGTTGCCGGAGATGCAGTTTTCAATGAATCACCCATTATTTTCACTGCTACCGGAACCCAAAATTCACAGGTTATCATAGCATGGAATGGACAGGGAGCGAAGCCTGTGATTAATTTTTCTGGCACAGCTGCAGCTAATGATGCCGGAATAACCCTTAGTGGAAGCGATTATTTTACTATAAATGGTCTAGATATCAGAAATCCAGATGATAATATTGAATATGGAATCTTTATCACTAATCTAACTGCCACAAATGGTGCACATTACAACACAATCAAAAATGTAAATGTGACTTTGAATAAGCTAAATCCTTTTCAGACCGAAGGAATCAAGGTTCTGCCAACAACTGTAGCCACTACCTTTGAAGGTAACAATCATTACAACAAATTCTTTAACAATGTTATTCAGAATGTCACCATCGGTTACAGTTTCGATGGCCTGAACAGTAATACACAACTGATGTGTGTTGGCAATGAAGTTGGTACAGAAAATGGTGGTGTGAGCCTGATATCAGATATTGTTATGGCCGGAGTGCTTATTGATGACCAAAATGGTTTTAGCTTAAAAAATACAACGATAGAGAACTTAACGCGAATCGGAACAGGAACTACAGCACCAGCCGGAGTTTCAACCTTAAGCGGAAACCCTTCCGAACCATTGTCAAATGATTTTTATTTTCAGAACAATACAATCAATAATGCTTCGAGTTCTTTCACCAGTGTTTACGGACTTTACTTCAGCGCCAGAAAAGCTACCTATTATATAAACAATAACACTATTAAAAACATTAAATCTACAGGTGGTGGCGGAAATTCAGCAGATGGAATCGTAGTTCTGGGCACAGACATTATTGCCAATATCTATAACAATATGATTTCGGATATTGCTGCTCCAGCATCTGCGATTAGTGGAAATGCTGCTTCCAGAGGAATAAATGTGCGCACATACAGTGAGGCTTATGTTTTTTACAATACAGTAATCCTTGAATTTGAAGCAACAAACCTTTCTCATCAATCTGCTGCTTTTATTATTTACAACAATACTGATCCTGTTCAGATGCGCAATAATATTTTTATAAATAAAACGACTTTTCCTGAAGGTGCAACCGGTGTTGGCGCTGCTTTTTACAAACGCACACCCGCCCTAACAAATATTATTGGAGGGAGCGATAACAACATTTATTATGCAGGAGAACCATCGTCAAACAATGTGATTTTCTATGGCCACAACGCCACAGCTCCGGCAATTGACCAGACATTGGATGCATACAAAACTAGGGCTGCTACATTTGATCAAAATTCTTACAGTGAAGATGTTCCTTTTATGAGCAATACTGATCTTCATATAAATCCACTAGCTGAAACAGTTGCCCGCGGAAACGCACTTCCGGTTTCTTTACCAATTACAGTTGATTTTGATTTTGATGGTTCTCCCAGAGATGCCTCAAATCCTGATATTGGTGCAGATGAAATAGCCAATGCTTTTCCAGGTTTTGGCTCAAATCCGAACCCAGCCGATGGCGAAGAAGGTGTTTCGATCGATCTGGGTATACTTACCTGGAGTTATATTCCTAATCCTGAGTTTGTTAATCCTGCTTCTTTTACCGTTTATATTAATGATAGCCCTGATTTTACAGGAGTTGAGCCTTTGGGAACTGTTGAATGGCTAAGTGGAGTTGAAGATTATGCAGTACTTGTCTATAATTTAAGTTATGAAACCAATTATTTCTGGAAAGTTGTTCCAACTGCCGACATAACAGGCGGTGCAGAACCTTCTGAAGTGCCGGTTTGGCAATTTAGTACAGAGATGTATATTTATCCTTATCCCAATGTTTCTGGCAACCCTGTTCCTACCGGCAGTGAAACTGTGAGCATTGATTTGGCTCAATTGGCATGGCAACATATTGATTTGATGAATTATGCAACACCGGCTGGCTTTAAAGTTTATTTTGGCACCAATGAAAATCCAACACAAGCTGATTTTCTGACCTGGGTTCCATATACGGCAGGTCAGCTTGATTATGCTGCTTCTTTGACGTTGGTCACCTTACAATATGCAACGACCTATTTTTGGAAGGTAGTCCCAACAGTTGATCAAAATGCCGGCCCGGACGCTCAGGGAGTAGTGGTTTGGTCTTTTACAACAGAATTAATTCCATATCCAAATAATGCGACCAACCCGGTTCCGGCAAATGGTGGAGTTTTGTCTCTAGAAAACGCACAGTTGGGCTGGACATTTGTTTCAAACCCAAGCAATACCTTGCCAGTTGGGTTTAAGGTGTATATTGGAGCAAGTGAGGTTTTAACAGAAGATGATTTTCTGACCTGGGTTCCATTTACTGCAGGTCAACTTGATTATGCTGCTTCTTTGACCTCGGTCACCTTACAATATGCAACAACCTATTACTGGAAGGTTGTACCTACAGTGAATCAAAATAGTGGGCCTGATGCTGAAGGAGTTGTTGTGTGGAGTTTTACCACAACGGCAATTCCATATCCTAATACAGCTGTAAATCCTGATCCTGAGGATGGAGGTGTCCTGACTTTTTTTGAAACAGGTGGGGATATAATATTAGGTTGGGAATTTGTGCCAAATCCTGATTTCACTTTGCCAACAGCTTTCAATGTTTATCTCGGAGAGGATACTACATCCACTGCATTTTCGATTCCGGTAGCCATTGTTCCTTTCAACCAGAATACTACCAATTATTTATATGAAGTTACTGATATTTACTTATTTAATCTTCTAGATGGAGCAACCAATTATTGGAAAATTGTTCCAACTGTGAATGAAACCGGTGGTCCTGAAGCTATCAATCAACCGATATGGAGTTTTGTGTTTGATATCATAGAAGGATTGGATTTGACAACCCTTAATAAAATTAAAGTTTATCCAAATCCAACAAAGGATATTTTAAACATTGATTTTGGTAATGAAAACATAAAGAATGTGACACTTGTTCAAGGTGCAGGAAAAGAGCTGAAGACTTATATCATGAATGACAAGATAAGTAAAATTGATTTAAGTGATTTTGAATCAGGAATCTATTTCCTTAAAATAAAGACTTCATCTTCAACTATAATTAAAAAAATAGTCATTGAATAAGTGTTTTGATACAAATTACGAAGCATAAAAAAAGCTCGGATGATTTTTCATCCGAGCTTTTTTTAAAGCAGAAATTATTTTAAAACTTTAATAGCCTCAGCAGCAGCTTCAATTGATGGAGTAGGGGATATTTCTGTTCCAACAGCGCCTTTCATCCACAATTGAGGAATGACTCTACCTTGCGTAAAGGAGCGGTAAACTTCATCTGCAAAATCCTTGTCTTTGATATAATTTCCA
Organism: Bacteroidales bacterium; assembly: GCA_030683155.1. Lineage (GTDB taxonomy): Bacteria > Bacteroidota > Bacteroidia > Bacteroidales > F082 > JALNZU01. Next base: position 19,696 of record JAUXMV010000054.1, on the reverse strand, counting down.
AATTGAAATTCAATCAACTGACCTATGGGGTAGGCTGACAAATAGAGCGGATAGTCTATCATGTGGGAATAAATTGCAAGAATCGGTGAATCTTTTATGCCAAAAACCGGTGCAAAATAAAGGTTCCAGGTTTCAACCGCAATTTTGTTGACTGCATCTTTTAGTTCTTCTGCATTTGCTGTTGGATTGGAATATAGCCATCTCCAAACATTGATGTCGACCAGAGAAACACCCATAATTTCATAATTGGACCATAAGTTATCGAGTGCAGCCAAATGCTTACTCATCTCATTTTCTTGCTCCATACCCAGCAATTCAAGGTCTCTTGCCTGAAAAACAAAAGCGAGTGCTTCGGTGAAGGATGTGTTTGGAACGCCGTTCATCATGTAATAATCTACATTTTGAAGGGTTATGGTTTGTTCAACATTGTGGCCAAATTCATGAATAGCAATGTTATAGCCTTTGTAATCCATTCCATCTGATCCAATTCGGGTACGCAAACGTGCTTTATCTGACTTCATTGCAGCACCCCAGGCGTGACCGGCACCGCGTGAAGGGTCAACAATGATTTTTGAGGCAATACTTACTGCAGAGTCGGCGTTGAAGCCAAGTTTTATCAGTATATTGGGTAAATCTTGTTCAAAAGCGGTTTTATTGGGATATTTCTCTTTAAGAATTTTATCAAGTTTACTAATGTCAAGGGTTGAACGTGTTTTAAAGCCATCGTACCAAATGTCCCAGGGTTGGAGTTTTCTGCCAAGTCTTTTCTCAATTATCTTTCCAATTTCTTTGAGTTCTGAACTCGAAACAAGTTCGATAAAAATCTTTTCTACATCCTCAACAGGAATTTCCATTTCATCTTCAAATTTTCGTTTGATGTAATCCGTAAAATGTGGAGAATAGGCATCGATGGCTTGGGTGGCATTAAAAAGACTTAAAAGGTAATTAAAACGAGTGTTCGGTTCTTTTTCTGATTCGATTGGTTTTCCGGCGTCATAAACCATATTCATAAAAGGATTCCATTCTAAGTTTGGATTATTGATGACATTTTTCGGAATATCTTGTCTCACAATATGTTGCATTACCTCATAGATTATCGCCTGTTTGGCAAAACCTGTTTTTGAGGCATAGTTTGCTTTGATCTCATCGCGCAAACCCCAATGTGAAATAAGTTTCATGTCCGCAGGAAAAATCGAATTCCCTTTTTTATCAATGAGTTTTCCCATGTAAATATTATAATCCGAGATATAGCCATCTGCATCGGTTACAATTTGGGAATAGTTTTGCAGAAGATTTGCGGGAACGCGCGATTTGAAAACATCACCCATTCTTGCATAAGCCCATTCAAGACGCGTCCAATCTTCACCCATTGCGGTTTTTTCATTCAATGAATAAAATGGGAAATTGAGAATTGTTATAAATGCCAGCTTATTGGCAAAGAAATCATCACTGATGTGTGCTCCCGGACTATAACCGCCAAAGATTCTGTCTATTGCAAGAATTTCACCTTCATCAACGTGCAAAGGTATTTTAAGTCCAACATTCATTTTGTTGAAACTGCCGAAAAGCAATTCAAGATTGTTTTCTAACCTGTCAAAAACCGCTTTTTTCTCAGCAGCATTTATAACAGAATACTGACGGCATAACTCTGAAAAAACCTGCTCATCGCCGTCGACGACTTGCCAGAAAGAAGCAACTTGCCGAACTCCTTTTTCAATACGGTCATGTTGATCCGAATCTGCAGATTTCTTTAAATCATCAATCACCTGACTGATGGTTATTTCCGAAATAACCGGTTTTAGTCGTTCCATTTGTTGTGAATTGGTTTTTATAACCACAAAAATGACAATCAATATTGTCAGAATAGCATTTTTTTTCATTGTTCTTCAAATTTTAAATTCCTTTTTGAAAGTAAATACATGCCAAGCTTTCCGCCAATATAGGCCATTGGCAGATATATGATGAGGCTGCTGATTACAAACCACAACGGATGTTGAATGATTAAAAGGTTGATAATGCCTCCTGCCATTAAAAGAAGGCCTGATGCCAAAGCGTTTATAATTCCTTTACCAATAATTGAAGCAATAAAACCTCCAAGAAAAGACCCTATTGTATAAGCAATCAAAACAAAGACTAACAGTGGGATTGATAAGTGTTTAAATGCAATGTTGAAATCATCATTTTCATTTGGTGCAATATAATTTTCGGTAGTAGCAAACAAATTTGCAGCAAAGGATTCGATGAGGCTTATGATAATTATTCCTGCTAAAAATCCTATGATTATGGCAATAACTCTATATACAATCTGTTTTTTATTCATGGTGCAAAATTACATAAATGAGAAGTGATTTTGCATCATAAACCACTGATTTTTATTGATTATTTAAGGCTTATCTGAACAAATTCATTGATAAAAATCAAAAGCGAAACCAAACACCTTTGTTCACGAAAAGTTTGGGTAAAGCAATCATAAATCAACTTTCATGTCGTAAATTTTAGAAACATAAACGGCATGAGGGTTTAGGAGGAGTTTAGGCGGAAAAACTTAGAAAGCACAATAAATTCCTTTGCTGATCAAAGCTCTGAATGATGATATTCATGAAATTTGAAATAAAGAGAAACTTTTGAAATTTCCAAAAGAATTTTAAAGTCTAATCCAGTTCTGGTATTAATTCTTCTGGATCACAATCGCAGTTAAAGCTTTTGTTATACATGGTCATTGCTTTTAAACTCATACCCATGTTAGAGAAACCACCATCATGGAAAAGATTTTGCATTGTTACCTTGCGGGTAAGGTCAGAAAACAATGTTACGCAATAGTCTGCACACTCATCTGCAGTAGCATTGCCAAGTGGGGACATTCTTTCAGTGAAATCAAGCAAGCCGTCAAAACCTTTTACTCCGCTACCGGCAGTTGTTACAGTTGGCGATTGTGAAATTGTGTTTACCCTGATTTTTTTCTCTCTGCCATAAATGTATCCAAAACTCCGTGCAATAGACTCAAGCAATGCTTTGGCATCGGCCATATCGTTGTATCCGTAGAGTGTCCGTTGTGCAGCAACATAGGAAAGTGCAACTACTGAACCCCACTCATTAATTGCATCCATTTTGAATGCTATTTGAAGCATTTTGTGGAATGAAATGGCTGAAATATCAAGGGTTTTATTAAGGTATTCATAATTCAAATCGTTGTACACTCTTTTTTTACGCACATTGAGCGACATCCCTATTGAGTGAAGTACGAAATCAATTTTACCACCTAAAATTTCCTGACTTTTTTCAAAAACATGGGTTATATCCTTTACCGAAGTAGCATCGGCAGCGATAATTTCCGAGTTACATTTTGCGGCCAATTCATCTAATTCGCCAAAGCGAAGAGCAGTTGGAGTATTGCTCAAGGTGAAAACAGCACCTTCGTCATGCGCTCTTTCTGCCACTTTCCAAGCGATGGATTTATTGTCGAGAGCACCAAAAATGATTCCTTTTTTTCCTTTTAAAAGATTGTATGCCATGAGGTGTTTTATTAAGTTTCTTTCAATTTTGATTTGAGTGGGCAAAGATACAAAAACTCAAAAACAAAGGTAATTTTTCAAACTGCTGAATGTTAATGAGTTAATAAGTGAGGCGATTTAATTTAGGAAAATTATACAGGTAAAATAGTATCAGAATCCTGAAATAAGTTCTTTTGCAGCGTTTCTTGAAGCAGGTGTAATCTTATCGTCACTTAGCATTCTAGCAATCTCGTCAACACGTTGAATTTCATTTAATTGAATGAGCATAGTTTTAGTTCTTCTATCATCATCGCGTTTAAATACATGAAGGTGGTGGTTTGCTTTTCCTGCAATCTGTGGTAAATGTGTTATGGCAATAAGTTGTGTTGTATGCGCCATTGAACTCATTATTCTTCCAACTTTAGCTGCAATTTCACCCGATACACCGGTGTCAATTTCATCAAAGATTATTGTTGGAATCATTTTTCTTCCTGAAGTCAGGCTTTTTATAGCAAGCATTAATCTGGACAGCTCGCCTCCGGAGGCAACTTTAGCAATATCCTCAACAGAAGTTCCTTTGTTGGCAGTAAATAAAAATTTCAGACTATCTGATCCAGTCGGACTGAAAGTTTGGAGCGTCTCTGTTTGTGCAACAAATCGGGCATTTGGCATCCCTAATTGTGTTAGAAGTAAACTCACTGACCGCTCCATTTCAGGAATCATCTTTTTTCTGGAAACGCTTAACTGCTTTGCTTTTTCCGATAGTTTTGTTTCAAGTTGAGAAAGCGTTTTGGTTAGGTTTTCGATATTGAAATCCTTATTTTCTATCGAATTGATTTTCGCATGAAGCTCCTCTCTCATTTTGATAAGCTCATTGATATTGGTGCAATGATGCTTCAACATCAATTGGCGCAGAAACGAGAGGCGATTGTTAATTTTTTCCAACTCATTTGGATCGAACTGTACTTTCTGCTCCAGATTTTCTGTTTCAAAAGCAATGTCTTTTATTTCGATCATCGCGTTAAAAAGACGTTCGGCCAGCGATTTGGCTTCCGGCAGATACTTTTGAATTTTTGTGAGTGCCAGATGACTATCTTTGATTTGTTTGATGGCATTTATTTCGGATCTGTTTAGCTGTTCTGCAGTAGAAAAAAGTGCCAATCTGATTTCTTCTGCATGATTAAGTGAACTCAATCGTTGCTCAAGCAGCTCATTTTCTTCTGCTTGTAACCCTGCCTTATCTAGTTCACTCAATTGAAAACTAAGCAACTCAAAACTAGCTTTGGAATCAGTTGCGCTTCTCTTTAAATCATTAAGTTCTGCTTTACACTGCTGAAACTTTCGGTACAACTCGGCGTATTCCGATAGTATATTTTCGTTTTGAGCAAGTCCATCCAGAATATTTAATTGAAATGCTGAGTCTGAAAGATGCAGTGAATCATGCTGGGAGTGAATGTCGACAAGCATCTCGCCAATTTCTTTCATCTGAATCACATTCACAGGCGTATCATTGATAAATGCCCTCGATTTTCCTGAAATACTTATCTCGCGGCGAAATATTGTCTCAGGCTCATATTCGAGATCATTCTCTGCAAACTTTGCTTTCAGGTCAAGTTTAGAAATGTCGAATGTAGCCTCAACAAAACATTTGTTGTTTTTGTCGTGCAGAATATTTGTGTCAGCCCTGCTTCCAAGCACCAGACTGAGCGCACCGAGCAGGATAGATTTTCCTGCACCTGTTTCACCCGTAATAGCTGTAAAACCTGGCTTTAAATCAATCTCCAGGTGTTCGATCAAGGCGTAATTTGATATTCTGAGTTTGCGCAACATAAAAAATGATTGCTTTTGCGCAAAAGTACGCAATCTATCAGATTATTAACAAATGAAGATTAATTGGCCAGAATTTTTTCGTACTTCGAGGCGTTGGCAGGGTCAACTTCACGCAAAATATTGACAACTCGGGTTTTTTCCTGAGGGCTTCCTTTTGAAAAGACGTTTACAATTTCATCGCGTTTTGCATCAAGAATTAACTGAAGCAGAAATAAATTCGATCGCGCCCGATTGGCCTGTTCAAGATAATTAATAGCCTGTGCAATAGATGCACGACCTTCATCGGGGTTATCAGCCATCAGGTCGAGCCCAAGACGATGAAATTCATAGTTGAATTGGCGCAGCATGCGGTAGGAAGGATTTCGCAGATTTTCGACCATCCAATAGCGGTTGCGGTTGCCATCAAAAGCTTTCCATCCGCGTTCGTTGGCATTTTGAGCACTGTTTACAATGGCTTCAGCAGCCTGAAAAAATGGATCGCCTCCAAAAAGGGAATAACTATCGAAATCAAGACCAAGGAAAATATAGGCGTAAAATGCGAGCGTAGATGTCAGGTTAGAGGAGAAACTGTTTTCGTTGAAATCAAGGGTTTGTGACTCGAGATAACGAAACTGGAAATTCTCGTCAATGAAATTAATCTGCACAGAATTGTAGGATGTTTTATAGATCGGCCTCCGAAGCACAACATTCAAAGTACCTTTATATTCATCGGATGAAACGCGCTCACGAACGGTTATCATCATCGTACACTCAATGCGTTCAAGGTTTTTGATGTTCACATTGGTCCATTTTCTATTGTTCATGAACTCATAAAGTGCTGATTGTAATGATTCAAAAACCCTTCGATCTGTGCCTTCTATCGTTTGTGCATTGACGCTTATATTGCATAAAAATTCCTGTGATGAGCCTTGCCGGACAATTATCAGGAGCATTATTACCAAAACAATTGCTTTTTTTTTCAACATTTGAATGTGTTTTTGCCTATTGGATAATAAACTTAAAAAGTTACTTCATATTGTTTCAGACCGTCAAAAGCTTCTCAACTGCGAGACTGATGTCTGAAGCGACCTCTTTTTTTGATTTTAGCGGAAAGTCAATTATTTTTTCCTCGCGGTCGATGATAGTAACTTTATTTGTTGTGTGTTTGAATCCTGCTCCCGGATCTGTGAGTGAGTTAAGTATTATGAGATCAAGGTTTTTAGCATGGAGTTTTTTCAATGCATTTGGCACAGGATTTTCAGTTTCCAGAGCAAAACCAATTAGTAACTGGCTCTTTTGTTTGGCGTTTCCAAGTGCTTGAAGAATATCCTTTGTTGGGATAAGATCGAGTGCAAATGCATTCTTTTGCTTTTTAATTTTATTTCCAAATGCCTCTTTTGGTTTATAATCAGCTACTGCTGCGCTCATTACAGCAATGTCACAATGCGTAAAAAGTAGAGTACATTGTTCATACATTTCTTCAGCAGTAGTTACAGGATAAACATGAATTTCAGGATGATCAACAGATAGATTTGTTGGTCCTAACACCAAAAAAACTTCTGCTCCCTTTTCTGCAAAAACTTTCGCTATTTCAACACCCATCAATCCGGAACTGTGGTTTCCAATAAATCTGACCGGATCTATAGCCTCATGGGTAGGGCCGGCAGAAATCAAAACCTTTTTTCCAGCAAATGTTTGTTTTTCTTTAAAAAAGAGATCAATTTTCCTGAATAATTCCGCAGGTTCCTCCATTCGACCTTCACCACAAAGTCCGCTGGCAAGTTCACCGCTTGTTGGGTCAATAATTGTGTGTCCACGTTGTTTTAAGGCCAAAATATTCTGTCTGGTTGCAGGATGCTTGTACATATCCAGATCCATTGCGGGGGCAATCATAACATGGCATCTTGCAGACAAGTATACGGTTAACAGATAGTTATCTGCAATTCCGAAGTTCATCTTTGCCAGAGTATTGGCTGTTGCAGGTGCAACAATAAAAAGGTCGGCCCAAAGTCCGACTTCGACATGACTTTGCCATTCACCAGTTTCAGAGTTAAAAAAACCTGATAATACAGGCTTTCCGGACAAGGTTGAAAGTGTGAGCGGCGTTACAAAATCTTTTGCATTTGGGGTCATTATTATCTGAACTTCAGCCCCTGCTTTAACAAGCAAGCGGATGAGCAGCGGGATTTTGTATGCGGCAATGCCACCCGTTATTCCGATAAGAATTTTCTTCCCCTTAAGCATTTAAATTTATAAAAACTTAAAAATCAGATGTTTCTTTGTGAGGATTACGGAAATAAACCTGATCATTCAAAAATTCATGAATAGCAATCAAGGTAGGTTTTGGAAGCTTTTCGTAAAATTTTGCAAGCTCGATCTGTTCACGGTTCTCAAAAATTTCTTCAAGATTGTCGGATGATGATCCAAATTCTGAAATCTTTTTGCTTAATTCTTCTTTGAGTTCAGCTGAAATCTGATTGGCTCTTTTAGAAAGAATCGCCACAGTTTCGTAGATGTTACCTGTCTGTCTGTAAAAAAGATCTTTTTGACGGGTTACTGCGGTAGTCTCTGTTTTTATTTTTTTAAAATCCATATAGATAAAAGGTAAATTAGGTTCAATTTTGATTTGCGAGTTTGTTTCTTGTTCTTGCCTGAATTGTTTCAAGGCTTTTCAGGTATGGGCTCTCAGGATACTGAAAACGAAGGTTGTTAAATGATTCCAGAGATAGTTCGTAGCGTTCACGCTGTTTTGATGCAATACTTTTTTCAGCGTATTCGTAATACGCTACAGCCATATTGTAAAGGATTTCTTCACTACGGTCTGTGTCTGGATAATTCTTCATAAGATTTTGGAAAGAGGTGATTGCAGCCTCGTAATCCCTCATTCTATAGTAGAGAATTGCAATATTGAAATCTTTTAGTTCAAGTTTTTCTCTCAGGTTGTCAATTAGATCATTGCATTCTGCAATACGCTCACTTTTGGGATAAGAATCCATGAAAGTCTGTAACTCTTTAATTGCAAGGTATGTGTTGCTTTGATCAAGGCTGGGTTTGGGAGAATCCAGATAATAGCAATAAGCATTCATAAACATGCACTCTTCAGCCCTTGCAGAATTGGGATAGGTTTGAGCATGTCTTTTAAAATAAAAACTGGCTACAGTATAATCCTTTAGATAATAATAGGAGTATGCCATGTGGTAACTGATTTCTTCACCCCGACCAGTTCCTCTGAATGAGGCTTGTAAAAGATCAAAAAGTTCAAGTGCTCTGTTATAGTCTTTCTTCTCGTAGAAATCCATTGCAGTTTCGTATTTCAGATCATTATCGGTGCTTTTCAATAATTTCTGATACTTACTGCAAGAAGTAAGCATGACTGCAAACAAAATGAATGTGTAAAAAACCGCTTTTTTAATCATGGCGCAAAATTACAATTTTTTTAATCAGCCCAAACGATTTGAAACTGTAATTATTACGTTTCAATCACAGGATATTCTTTTCTTTTCTTTAATTGATGTTTGTTTTATTAATGAACTTAATTAGCAGGTAAAATCATTTTTGTGAGAATGTCTTTATAATTCCTGAATCTGTGTGCGGATTCAAATAATAGATTGCTAACAAATTTGTACTTTTGCTGCCTTAAATCTAAAATTTACAAAGCATGGATGTTTTCAATAAATGTACTGTGAATATGGGTCCTTTGGGCCAATATGCTGATCAGACCGAAGGTTATTTTATGTTTCCAAAACTGGAAGGTGAAATTGGGAACAAAATGTTGTTCAGGGGAAAAGAGCGATTAATTTGGAGTCTTAATAATTATCTTGGACTGGCAAATCATCCTGAGGTGCGCAAGGCTGATGCCGAAGCTGCCGCAAAATATGGAATGGCTTACCCAATGGGAGCACGCATGATGTCGGGACAAACAGATTATCATGAACAACTGGAGCGTGAACTAGCAGCATTTGTGGGGAAAGAATCATCCTATTTGCTCAACTACGGATATCAGGGAATGGTTTCTGTGATTAATTCGATGGTTGACAGAAAAGATGTTATCGTTTATGATTCCGAAGCCCACGCATGCATCATTGATGGGATGCGTCTACACTTTGGTAAGCGCTTTGTTTATCCTCATAACAATATAGAAAACCTTGAAATTCAGTTGCGTAGAGCAAAGAAAATGACTGAGCAAACGGGTGGAGGCATTCTTGTTATCACAGAAGGTGTTTACGGTATGTCAGGTGATCTTGGTAAATTGAAAGACATTGTTGCTTTGAAGGAAAAATATGATTTCCGGCTACTAGTAGATGACGCACATGGTTTTGGTACTATGGGCCCAACGGGTGCCGGCACTGATGAGCATTTTGGCGTACAGAAAGATGTTGATCTTTATTTTGGAACCTTTGCCAAATCAATGGCTGGAATAGGTGGATTTATTGCCGGAGAAAAAAAGGTGATAAAATACCTGATGTACAATATGCGATCACAGATATTCGCAAAATCTTTGCCAATGCCGATGGTAATTGGAGCGCTTAAACGCATGGAACTCCTGAGAACGCAGCCTGAACACAGAGAGAAACTTTGGACCATAGTAAATGCTTTACAAAAGGGTTTAACCGATGCTGGACTTGATATTGGAAATACAGAATCGCCTGTCACGCCTGTAATGCTAAGTGGAGGAGTGGGTGAAGCCACACAAATTACTTTCGATTTGAGAGAAAATTATAACATATTTTGTTCGATCGTTTCTTATCCGGTTGTTCCAAAAGGTGTGATACTTCTGCGGCTTATTCCAACTGCAGTGCATACACTGGAAGATGTTAAATACACAATAAAGGCTTTCAAAGAAGTAAAAGAAAAACTTCTGAACAAAGAATATTCAACAGAAATGGCTGAAGTCTAAAATTGAATTAGCGCTAAAATATAGCCCGTTGGTTTTTCCAGCGGGTTTTTTTACAAATTATCATGACCTCACTAAGCAGAAAAAACTTCTGGATTATTGCAATCAATTCACTGGCTTCTTTCGTGATGGCATATCTGTTTATTTTTTATCTGAATCAATTGTCTTACGTTCTTACCGCTGGGATGTATAACTATCCGCTAACAATTGATTATGCCACCTATTTTTTTCACATTGAGCCTTACCAATGGACGCATGACGCTGTATTTATGATCTTTTCATCAGGATATGTGCTCACTTTTATTTTTGGAGTACTTTCTCTACTGGCATTTTATCAAACCATGCCGGATGTGATGCCAATTAAAGTATTTTTCTTTTGGATGATTATTCATTCAAGTAATTTTGTTTTTGGCGGAGTAATGTTGGGCAATCTGCTCACTGAAGGTATTGGTCATGTTTTTAACTGGATGTATCTGGCTGATACTGCACGCATGATCATTTCTATCACAGGCTTTTTTGGATTACTGATGACTGCACTTTTTTCGTCCCGTTTGGTGGCTATTTCTTCCAATGTATACTTTGAAAAGTTCAATGAGCGCATGTCGCCTTTTTTTATAACAGCTCAGGTGCTGGTTCCATATTTGATAGGTTCATTCCTGCTTTTTGTCTATTTTCTTCCTAAAAATATGTTTCACGAGCGCTATGGCTGGATTATTTTAGGCATCATGCTCTTGATTTTCTTTTTGAGATCGAGGTTTTTGGAGGATCTGATGTTTGAAGAGGATGACAGCCGTCAGATAAGGCTCATGAAAGGTTTTGTTGTTTTTACAGTTATCGCTTTTGTGTCAACACGTATTTTACTAAGCAAGGGTATCTTTTTTGGTTGGCAATTATAATCTTAAATAAACAAAAACAGCCTGAAAGCATTGCTTTCAGGCTGTTTTTGTTTCTAAATGCTTGGATCAGAATACTAATCAATCATTAATTTACGTGTAATTTTACTATCTGTTGTCGTTATTTCTATCAGATACATGCCTTTTATAATACCGGAAGTCACGATCTGATATTCATTTCTTTGATCAAAGGCTTCTTCAAGAACCAGCTTTCCGTTAATTGAGAATAACTTAACGCCAGTCATTAATGCGTCTGCTTGCAAATTTACAACTCCATCTTTTGACGGATTTGGGTAAATGCTGATGTCGGTTTTATTGTTTTCATCGACAGAAACGGTTGAGAAACAACTCAGAATTGCCGCCCATCCTGCTTTTGTAACTGATCCATCGGAGCTAAACTGAAAAGTAAGTCCTTTGCCCGGATTATTGGCAATGATGGTTCCGGGAGAGTTGGTTCCGCACCAGGTTCCAAGCAAGGGTGCGCTGGTATTGAGTCCGTTATATATTTTAAGCCAGTCATAGTTACAAGATGAATGTGCTTCCAAGTCAAACATTGTAAATTGAACCTTCATCAATGCTTCTTCCGTATCAGGTTTAAAGGTCATTGTCATGGATTGATCATTTCCATAGTTGCCGTTTGGTCCGCCCGGATCGTAGAATGTGCCTTCGCAAGTGCTGAAAGTGCCGTTGTTCATCACATACATGGAAGTAACGGTGATGAGGTCTTGTTTAAGCATTGTACTCGTCTCACCATTGGAATTTGTGACAGTAAGCTGAACGTCGAAAACGCCGGAGTTTGGATAAGTGATATTGGTTGGATTCTGCAAATTTGATGTTGCAGGAACACCTCCTTCAAAAACCCATGCCCATGAAACGATATTTTGTCCAAATGAATTGTCAGTGAAATTGATCTGACCACCTTTGGGAATTTCATTTGCACTTGCGTTGAAATTTGCAATGATAATACCAGGAGCAAGCTGCACATCCAGATCAATTTTTTGGCGATCCCCAACTGATAAACCATAAATTGTTTTTGAGTAATAGCCATCAGCGCTGAAGCTCAAGTTGTAAGTTCCGGCTTTGACAGGTCTGTGAAAGTTTCCAGCTGGTAAAGAGCTATAAACAAATGAATTATCCAGCTCGTGACCAATAATTTCAACTTTAGCCCTGATTGGTTCTCCGGTTATTGAATCAGTAATTGTTCCATGAAATCCATAAAGTGTTTGTTTCATGTAGTTGATCATTGACTTATAATTGTAGTTCCAATGCGCAGGAAGCTGTGAAGCAGGCAAGGTTTTACTGTTTGATATTTCAAGCGTGAACTCGCGGCAATGATGAAAATAATTCATGTAATCCTGACGACCTCCGCTGATGGTATACCAATCGTATCCATTGGTGATACCATTGTTGTATGCTGTCATATAGCCGGCAGGGCTGTAAAATTGCGCTGTATCGGCATATTCGCGGCTAACAAAAATCCACCAGTTGTCATCCGGGTGACGGCGTGACCATGTGTCCCAGGGATAATTTACAACTTCAATTCCACCATGAAAGTTGGCAGAGAGCACAAAATTGCGTTGGCCTGCAAAATTTTTGAAAGCCACTGTTTCCGGCTGCCATGAATTGCCATCAGGGTTGGGGCCGTCTTCCGGATCCGGGTAGTTTCTGTTGAGGTCAACGTTGTTTGCATTGCCACGGCGAGAACCAGAAACAGTATGATTTCCACCCCAGAAAGTTCCATCAGGATTTGCCAGAGGATTAATCCAGATATCCAGATTATCTACGAGATTTGTAAGTATAGGATCAGAACCATAATTTGTAAGCAGTTGATCAATTAGTCTCAATGTAAGTACATAGCCGGTTGTTTCATCTCCGTGCATGGTGGCAGTATAAAGAAATTCTGGCTTTCCTGCTGTATTGCCATTGTTGATTCGTGCCATCAGTAATTGTCTTCCGCTTGAAAGTGTACCAATATTATGAATGCTGCAAAGGTTTGGATAATTTGCTTGAAAACTTTGCATCATTGCAACATATGCCTCATAGGTTGGGTAGTAATTCCAGTCATTTTTTTGACCCAGATCTTCTACATCAAGCATGTTTTCCTCAATGTATTCCAAAGATGGTGGCAAAAGCAAAGTCGGAAAATATCCGGCATCCAGAATTCGCTGATACTGCGATGGATTGGCATATGCAATTATGCGGCCGCCTTCTATTTTATCAATCGACATCATTTGATTGAATGTTGACAGCTGCTTGAAGTCATTAAACTTCAGCTCAAAATAATACTCCTGACGCGCTGTTTGAAGGCTGTCGAGATTGTAATTCTGGGTAAAGCCCTGAATTGAAAACAGGATGAAAAAAAGCAAAATCACCCTTCTGTAAAAATTATTCATTTGGTTTGAAATTAAATATTAGAGATTTTTGTCCATTCGGTTTTAATCAGGTCTTTTGTTTTTTTGCTTACAGATACGAGAGGAAGTCTGACAAATTCTTCACACAAATCCATCGCATTGAGAAGTGATTTGATGCCTGCCGGGTTTCCTTCCGAAAAAAGCAACCCGATCATCGGAAGCATGCTGTAATGTAATTTTCGTGCTTCCAAAGTTTTATTTTCAAGCTGAAGCCTTACCATTTCACTGAACTGACGACTCAACGCGTTGGCTGCCACGGAAATAACCCCGCTGCCTCCCAAGGCTATCATAGGCATTGTTAAAGCATCATCGCCGGATATAACTGCAAAATGCACCGGTTTTAGACGAATAATTTCCATGATTTGTGCAAAATCGCCTGAAGCTTCTTTGACACCTATAATATTAGAATGCTTTTCGGCTAAGCTTATTGTGGTTTCAGCATTCATGTTTGCGCTTGTTCTTCCGGGTACATTGTACAGAATTATGGGCAACGGACTTGCATGCGCAATTGCATCAAAATGTGCAAAAATGCCATTCTGCGTGGGCTTATTGTAATAAGGTACAACAGATAAAATTGCCGAGATGCCTTCAAACGTTTCATTCTGCAGTTGATGAATGATTTCTGCTGTATTATTGCCCCCAACACCTAATACTATTGGAACACGATTTCCTGTTGCTTCTATAATTGTTTTAACAACTAGTTTTTTTTCTTCTTTGCTCAGAACAGGTGCTTCGCTTGTTGTTCCCAAAGCAACAAGATACTCAACACCGCCGGCAATGGTGTGCTCAGTGATTTTTTGCAATGCTTCAACATCAACAGAAAAATCGTTTTTAAATGGAGTAACGAGCGCGACTCCGGTGCCTTGAAATGTATGTTTCATATATAAATAAGGTGATTCTTAATATGTTCTTGTTTTAACAAAACTTACGCATTATTCTTTCCGCAAAGTGCTTCCAGATAATTGCTTGTGTACTTAATATAATCTTTGAAATCTATTTCCTGGTTTGCATAAACCTTAATTTTATAAAGATTTTTGCAAACTTCATCCGATATGCTTGTTTTAAAACTGGCTTTGAGCGATGCTGCAATAAGGTGCAAAAACAGATTAGATGAGCTGTCTGCATTGATCAACACATCGTATTCTTTGTTTAGCAATTCATTGTAAAGCTCTTTTTTTATATCGCCAAAAAAAGTGAAGTGCCTGCGATTTACTTCCTTCATGCTTACATTTTGGAAGTTTTGACTGAGGGCAGTTTTGTCTTTAGATAAGTTAAAAAGCTGTATGTTATCAAAGTTGGGATATGTCTGCGCAAGCCATTTCATATTCACTTGCAATTTTTCAAGTTTTTCAGATGTTAAAATAATAATCCTTTTGGAATCAGAAAAACAGCGAAGGTTTTGAGCAGTTTGTTTATTTGCTTTCTGAAGTATTGCTCTTTTTAAAAAGAATGGAATTGTCATAGTCAATTTTTGTGCATTTTTTGTGCAGCCATTTTACTGTTGGCAAAATTAAAGGTTTTCATTGTTAAGTTAGTTTTTTAATTTTTTTTTAATTCAGTGAATAAATATTAGTAAACTGTTTTCGGTACCTCCAAAGCAGTAGATATTTAGCATCCATTTAGGCCAGACATTTCAATAAATGCAAACGTAAAGTTTATTGTGTTAAGTATAAAAATCGTTTTTTATGCGTTATTTTGCCGCTCAATATGCATAAAAAGTGAAAGTTACTGTTTTAGGAAGCGGAACCTCTCAAGGTGTTCCGGTGATTGCATGTCCCTGCAATGTTTGCGCATCAGACAATCCAAAGGATAAGCGCCTGCGGTCTTCAATAATGATTGAAACGAATGAAACAATCATCGTAGTGGATGCCGGTCCGGATTTTCGGCAGCAAATGTTGCGGGAAAAAGTTGAAAAACTGGATGCAATTCTTATCACACACACGCATAAGGATCATATTGCCGGTCTTGATGATGTGCGCTCTTTTAATTTTCTGACAAGAAAACCGATGAAAGTTTTTGCCAGATCAGCTGATCAGTTGGATATAAGAAAGGAGTTTTCGTACGCTTTTACTGACAATCCATATCCAGGAGTTCCAGAATTCGAATTGCTTGATCTCTCGGAAAAACCTTTTCAGATTGGAGATATTCACATAATTCCATTCGAAGTGAAGCACATGATGTTGAAAGTTTTGGGTTTTCGTTTTGGTGATTTCGCTTATATCACTGATGCGAATGTGATTCCTGAAAAAAGCATTGAAAAACTTAAAGGCGTAAAAGTACTTGTGATTGATGCCCTTAGAAAAAAGAAACACTTGTCTCATTTCAATTTGGATGAAGCAATTTTGGTTGCTCAACGACTAGGTGTGCAGCAAACTTATTTTACACATATCAGTCATTTGATGGGACTGTTTGATGAAGTTCAAAAAGAGCTTCCTGAAGGTATGATGCTCGCCTGGGATGGACTTAGCTTTGAAGTGGATCAAGCTGATTGGGGTTCTGATGCACAAGGTTTTTAATTGAAACACTGAAACTCATTCATAAAATTAGATTCTTATGCTACTTATTGCCGATAGCGGATCAACCAAAACCGAATGGATGCTGATTGATCAGGGGCAGCTGATTAAAACAATTTATACAGAGGGTTTTAATCCATATTATTATGGTGTAAACGACATTGTCAGAATTTTGAATGCTGAACTTATTCCTCAACTGGATAATTTGATACCAAAGCAAATTTATTACTACGGTTCAGGTTGCTCTACTGAGCAAAACTGTAACATTGTTTCCAACGCTTTGCGCTCGGCCCTGGCTACTGAAAAGATAACAGTAATGCACGATTTGTTGGCTGCTGCCCACGCCTTGCTTGGCGAAAGTGAAGGCATTGCTTGTATTTTGGGTACAGGTTCCAACTCTTGTTACTTTGATGGCAACAAAATCACGATGAATGTCCCATCCCTGGGTTATTTATTGGCTGATGAGGGAAGTGGAGTGCATATTGGCAAATCGTTCATAACTAACTACTTGTATGGTGAAGTTCCTGATTCAATTGCAAAAGACTTTAAGCTGCATTTTCAGTCTGAGCAGCATGAAATTTTAGATTCTCTTTACCGCAAGGAAAAACCAGGAAAATACCTTTCGGAATTTACCCGCTTTGTTGGTAAACATATTTCACATTCTTTTTGTCAACAATTGGTTGCTGAAGCCTTTGATGCTTTTATCAGGGTTCAGTTGAGTAAATACCCTGACTATAAGAACCTTCCAGTGGCATTTACTGGTTCTGTAGCTTTTCATTTTCGCGAAATTTTGAAAGAGCGACTAAAAAAAGCAGGTGTAAATGCTGGTATTATAAGCCATTCACCAGGAGAGGGTTTGCTGAAATTTTATTTAAAAAAAGCCTGACAAATCTTAGGAAATCTGCCAGAGTTTAATCAAAAACCAAGATTTAATTGTAGCATCCAATGGAAACCGGCCTGCGGAAAATATCCGTCAATCAGACCTTCTTCACCTGCGAAAATATACTTGTAAACCCATCCATTGGTCTCATATTTTGCGTTAAAAAGGTTATTCATTGACAATTGAATATTTGCCTTCTCAAAGATCTTTTGTGGCAAATCAGTCTGAACCAGCAGTTTTCCCACGTGGTAAGGATCAAGGCTGCGATCTTTGCTGGATGTATTATCGAGGTATTGCCTGCTCACAAATGATGACTGGTAGGAGAGAAGCAGCCTTTCTGCAGCCTGCCAGTTGAGATTGAATCCTGCAACCAATGAAGGCGAAAAGGAAATGTCTGTTTTTCCAAGTTCAAAAGCGTATTGATAGGGTTCTGTGTCGGGATTGTCCCAGTAGTTCCAGTTATCGACGTATTCGGTGAATGCTTGAATTTTATTTTCGCTTACACTCAAATGACCTTCAAACGTTAGTTTTTTCGAAAGATTTTTACTGAACATCGTTTCCCATCCCAATCTGTAACTATCCGGAACATTGGTTAAAATGGGTGCACCCACGTTGTTTATTTTACCTGTAAGTACAAGCTGATCTTTGTATTTCATGTAAAAGACATTGGTCTCAAAGCGTCCGGATTTTGATTCTGACTTATATCCGGCTTCAAAATTCAATAATTTTTCATGCGTGATTTGCTGGTTTAAATCGGCATCGCGGTATACACTTCTGTTGGGTTCGCGGTTTGTGAAAGCCAAGGAGGCGTACATACCTTTTGTTGATGATAGACTGTAAAAAACGCCTGCCTTTGGATTGAAAAAACTGAATTTGTGCTGTTGTGTCAAATCTGAAAGGTCGTCATGCGTGCCATCCATCTGGTAATCAATTTGTCTGTACTGAATATCTCCATAAATATTTATTCTTTCAGTCAACTGATATTCTGTTTTAACAAAAAGATTATAATCTGTTTTTTTTCCTTTATTGAAATACCAGGGAGTATTGTTCAGGCTTTCCGAGCTAAAACGCGCCCAGCTGATGTATCCAAAATGGTCGCCGTCATAGTGGTTCCAGCCTCCGCCAAAAGTTACAGTTTGCCGTTTTGACTCATAAACACCAGCGATGTTAAACCCATAAAAATCATTGTCGAGCCACTTTTGTTGTATCAGGTCAGTTCGTTTGACTTCCACATTGCCGACAACAACATTGGGTAAGCCATAATCACTGAATTTCCTGTTGTTTTTCCAGCTGTCATAGTAGCCTTGTCCTTTGGTTAAGAAAAAAGCAGCATTGATAATCGTGTTTTTACTTGCCTGATGTGCGATGAAAAGCTGGTAATAATCTTGTTGATAGTTATCTGTTTGATTGTCGTAGAATCCAGTGATTTCACCACTTTGATTAATAATTTCTCCTGCCGGATTGTAGGTTCTGTTTGTTTCAAGACTATCTTTCGGGATGCCGTACCATGCTTGATATGAACTTTGATTGCCACTCGTTGTCATGAGTTTCACAAGTGTTTTTTCATTGGCCCAACTCGTTGCCAGATAAAAGGATTTGAGGTCGGACCAGCCTCTGTCAATGTAGCCGTCTGAACTTATTTTGCTTAAACGGCCGTCCAGGGAAAATCCACTTTTGCCCACACCTGTTCCGAAATTTATCGTATTCTTAAAAGTATTAAATGAGCCTGCGCCACCGCTGTAATTACCAAATGCTTCATGCGAACGCGCATCTGTTTTGATATTGATGCTTGCGCCAAATGTAGCTGCCCCGTTGGTGGATGTTCCAACACCCCGTTGAATTTGAATGTTGTCAATGGAAGAGGCAAGGTCAGGTAAATTAACAAAAAATACGCCATGTGATTCGGCGTCATTCACAGGTACGCCGTTCATGGTAACATTGATGCGGCTTAAGTCTGTTCCGCGAATACGCAGTCCGGTATAGCCAATTCCTGCACCAGCATCAGATGTTACAACCAACGAAGGAGTCGATTGAAGCAGAAAAGGCAAATCAGCACCGGTATTTTCGCGGTTCAAGGTTTCGCGGCTGACAATTGAAAATGTTGCCGGACTCTTTTCGCTGACGCGTGATGCCTTTACAACTACTTCGTCGCTCATGTAGGACAAAGGACTCAGTGAAATTTTTATGTCAAGGTGTTTTTCCAGATTGACCTCGGTTGTTTTGGGTTCGAAGCCAATATAGGAAACCACCAGTCGATAATTACCTGGTTTGAGGTCAGAAAAACTGAAATTCCCCTCAACATCACTTACTTTTTTAATGCCACTGCCTTGTAATGTAAGGTGAGCGCCCGGTAAAGGCATTTGAGTGCTCGCTTCAATAACTTTACCGGTCAAATTGAATTGAGCAAAAACTAAGGCTGGCAAAATTGCCATTAAAGCCAAAAAAAACATTCTTTTTTTCATCAGATATTGATTTAAAAGGTTAACAATTAAATCAATAGAGGACAATGAGCTTTTCTTTTTCCCTTCGCCGGCATTACCCGTATCAGGTTCAAAGGGTTTGATCTCAGCCTGTATTTCATCTGTATTTAAACAGTAAAGGCACCCCTATTGGAAACACTGCAAAACTACTTCTTTTTTTGAAACTGGCATTTTTTGCAATTACTTGGGCTACTTATTATTTTGATGTGCTGGGGATAATAATTACCTTAGCATAAAAAAAGCAAAATGACAAAAGATGATCTTTTTAAAGAGTTGTTAAGCCTTGTAGTTCCAATAGAAATCACACAGGATTTTGAGTTAAAGG
>JAUXMV010000041.1 GCA_030683155.1 Bacteroidales bacterium | reverse complement strand
AGCCAAGCAGCTGATAGAACGGCATCCCAACCCAGATCCAGAAAGTTTTCATGCACCTGCCAAGGGCCTTCAACAGAATTTTGAACAGAGTCTCTTTGAAGTATTGAAGGTTATTTGTTTTTTAAATCTTCTTTATGAATTGGTTTAGTATTCAAAGGAAACTTCTGGGCGTTTTTGGTTCAATCAAGTGCGAAGCTATACAACTCTGTTGCTTGCGCAACATGGAAATAATTCTTATTGGGTTAATTGCGGTTATTTTAAGTGATCAAATCGGGAGAGCGAACTAAAAGCAATAAATAAAAAAAACAATTTCTAAAAGCTAGAAATTGTTTTTATATTTTTAAACAAATGGTAATCGGCTCAAAATGCATCATGCTTTGGCATGCACATCATCCACATCATCCACTATTGTCACGAGTGCGGCACTGATGAGAAAAGCAACTCCGCCAATGACCAATGCAAAAATGCTTTCGTTCATAAAGAAAGTTTTAAGCATGAAACCAAGAATTGTGGCTGCAAGTATTTGTGGAATTACAATGAAAAAGTTAAAAATCCCCATGTAAATTCCCAGTTTTCCTCCGGGTATGCTGCCTGTAAGAATTGCATATGGCATACTCAAAATGCTGGCCCATGCAATGCCCACACCAACCATCGATAGGATGAGCCAATTTGAGTTTGGAAGAAAATATATTGACAAAAGCCCGATGCCTCCCAGAATCAAAGAAACCATATGAGTAGTTTTACGGCTTGTCATACGTGCCAGCACTGGCAGAAAGAAGGCGATAGCAGCAGCAAAAAGATTGTATCCTCCAAAACTTACTCCAACCCAGTCCGCACCGTTGTTGTATTCAGCTTGTGCATGGGTAAGGGAATTGAGCAAAGTAAGCCTTGTTTTAAACTCATTATCAAAATTGAACTGATCCATGTTTTGCGTGAAATACCTGATGGTTTCAGCAGTTACTGTAGGCACAGTTCCATTGGCTATCTGTTTTCTGAGTTCGGCAAAATCTTTTTCCACTACTTCATTCATTGCGGGTAAGGAAGTTTCAGATGCAGCTCTTGTAAGTTCTGCAGCCATTTCTTCATTTGTCAGAATACGTCCGTTTACGAAGTAATTGGCCAGATTGATATTTATATTGGCTAAAGGTTCTTTTTCGGTTTTCGTCATTAACACATCCAAATCGCGCATGACCATTGTAAGTCGCTCCATTTCAACTGTATTGCCAAGAAACTCCGCTTTTCTTTCATTTGCCATTGCACTCAGTTGCACAATTTGATCACGATGCATTTTCATGTCATAAAGGTGCGTTGTAACAGCGGGAACAGAATAAACCCACATCGCAAAAAGGGCAAACCACGAAAAGAATTGCACAAAAGCCAGCTGAATCATTGTCTTTGGCATTGTGCCAAAATCTTTAAAAATCTGAAACAGCCAAAAGGTGTCTTTTTCGGCTTCCGTCTCAGCAGGATGGTATTGGTTGTATTCTTCAGGAGGATATTCATGTGAACGAAATACAGTCCATAAAACTGTTGTGATAAATGCAAAAGCACCCAGATAAAAGGATATTTTCACAGATGGCGGAATCATGCCTTCAGGCGCAGTATTTGCAATGCCGATCCAGTTTGCCATGATATAGGGCAGGGCTGAAGCAACGACTGAACTGATGCCGATGAAGAAACTTTGCATGACAAAACCTTTGGTGCGTTGCTCACTTGGAAGCATATCACCGACATAAGCCCTGAAAGGTTCCATCGAGATGTTGATGGAGGCGTCCATGATCCAGAGCATCCCGACCGCAACCCACAAAAATGGTGAATTTGGCATGATCAGCAGTCCAAGACTTGCCATGATGGCACCCACAAGGAAATAGGGTCTGCGGCGGCCAAAGCGGTTCCAGGTTCGGTCACTGAAATAACCAACGATGGGTTGAATCAGCAAGCCGGTTACAGGCGCTGCCAGCCAGTAAAGAGCCAGTTTATCCGTATCTCCTCCAAGTGTTTGAAATATGCGGCTTACATTGGCATTTTGAAGCGCATAACCGAATTGAATGCCTAAAAATCCAAAACTCATGTTCCAGATTTGCCAGAATGATAGTCGGGGTTGCTTGATCATAATTCAGTGTATTTTATTGATAAAGATTGAGCGAATAAAATTAATAATATCTTCCAACAATGGAAAAATATTTTCAGCGCCAAAATTTCTATCCTTCCTTAAAAGCTTGTTTTTTTAATCGTAACAATCACATTTGATGTAACTTAGTGTTTCAGAAAAATATATTCATGAATATAGTCCAAAATAATCTAATTAACAAACGGTTGCGTTGGGTTCTGTTTTTGTTTCTGCTGTAAACATTTGATTGTATCGTTTGTTAAGAGTTAAAACTATTTAATATGCATATCCTTAAATCAAAAGTTATCTTAAAGGCTTCCATCGAAGAAGTTTGGGACTTTTTTAGTTCTCCGGCAAATCTTAAAAAAATTACCCCTCCGGCAATGGGGTTTAATATAATCACCGGAGGCGATGGCAAAATGTATCCGGGACAGATTATTTCCTATAAAGTGAAGCCGTTTGCCGGAATTCCCCTCACCTGGGTTACTGAAATTACACATGTGGAGCCTTTGAAATTTTTTGTTGATGAACAAAGGTTTGGCCCCTACAGCATGTGGCATCATGAGCATCATTTTCGGGAAGTGGAACAAGGTGTAGAAATGACTGATATTGTCACTTATGTTTTGCCTTTTGGTTTTCTGGGACGTATAGCCCATAAGCTTTTCGTAAAGAATAAGGTGCAGCAGATTTTTGAATACAGAAGCAAAGTTATGAACCAGTTTTTTGAAACGGTATGAAGTAAATTTTGAATTGCACACCTTGTTTATTTACCTTCGCAATAAGTTTAAGGATTAAAATGACTACAAAAAACCCGCTTATATTATGAAAAAATTTATATTCTTTCAATCTTTTTTGTTAACAGTCTTTTCTTTATTTGCCTCAGGATTGATTGCACAAACAACGGTCTCTGCTTCAATGATGCATGGAGGTATTCAGCGAAACTACAGACTTTACATTCCGGCATCCTACAATCAGGCAAACCCTGCAGCTTTGGTAATGAATCTTCATGGCTATGGCTCGAACAATATTGAGCAG
Organism: Bacteroidales bacterium; assembly: GCA_030683155.1. GTDB lineage: Bacteria > Bacteroidota > Bacteroidia > Bacteroidales > F082 > JALNZU01. The sequence goes on along the minus strand of JAUXMV010000041.1, from coordinate 34,678 downwards.
GAATTTTATACACTTATTAGCAGGGTGGCTGATACTGCAGGGTTTTTGTTGGTTCATCCAAATGGTACACTTGATGTAAATAATATCCGTCACTGGAACACTTTTGGAACTTCCAATGTGGATGATGTTGGTTTTCTCTCTGCTTTGATTGATACCCTGGCCGGTAATTACAATGTAGACCTCAACAGGGTTTACAGTACCGGAATGAGCAATGGTGGATTCATGAGTTTTCAACTTGCGTGTGCATTAAGCCATCGTATTGCAGCAATAGCTTCTGTTACCGGAACAATGGTTCGTACAAATCTTGCCGCTTGCAACCCTGGAAGAGCCGTGCCTGTGATGCAGATTCATGGCACAGCTGACGGAACAGTGCCTTATGCCGGAGATGTGTTTTTTGCGCCAGTGCAAAGCTTGCTCGATTTCTGGGTAAGTAATAACAGTTGTTCTTCAACACCTGTCATTACGCAATTGCCTGATATAGATGTAAATGATGGTTCAACAGCTGAACATTATCTGTATGAAGGAGGCCAGAATGGAACAGTTGTGGAACATTTCAAAATTATTGGTGGTGGTCATTCGTGGCCTGGTGCGGCGATCAATCTCAATGTAACGAATATGGATTTCAGTGCCAGCAAGGAGATTTGGCGTTTTTTCAGAAAATATACATTGGATGGGCTCATTAATGTTGGCGAAATCAATCTTCCAAAGAATGCTGTAATTACTGCATGGCCAAATCCTTCCAATGGAATCGTCAATCTGAAGTTTGATGATGTACATGAGAAACGCATCACCATTTACAATGCAACAGGGCAGGTTGTCGGAGATTTTATCAGCAATACAATCCAAAAGGAAGTCACTCTTTCTCATAAAGGCTTGTATTTGATCCATGTAAGCAGTGGTAAAAACAACCAGATTGTTAAAGTTATAAATCATTGATTTTTTCTCAAATTCCGGAATATCTTTTTCTTGTTTTCATCTTTTATACAATTCTGATGATCGAATACCCATCTTTGGGTATGGCGTAGCGAAGTATATTGGAGTTGTTTTGCATTGTGAAACAAAAACGTTATCCGATGAAAACATACAGGTCTTTTGCTTTGACTTTTTTCTTTTTAGCTGTAATTTTTACGCTTTCTGCTACAGAACCTCCAACAGTACTTCGCGGAAAAATAGTAAGTAACAATGAAGCAGTTTCTTTTGCAACTGTGAGTATAAAAGGAACCACAATTGGCACTGTTACCAATGAGCAAGGCCATTTTGAACTAAAAAAACTTCCACCCGGAGATTTTACCATCAGGATTCAAAGTGTGGGTTTCAAAGCGATGGAAGTTCCTTATAACATGAGAAAAACTTCTGAAGCGCTTGAAATCAATCTTGAAGCTGACCGGATCGGACTGAATGAGGTGGTTGTGACAGCAAACCGTTATGAGGCCAACCGACAGGAAGCTCCTGTAATTGTGAATGTGCTCAATGCGGGTCTGCTCCAGGCCGGAAACGCAATGTGCATGGCCGATGGACTATCGCTTTCACCTGGCTTAAGGATTGAAAACAATTGCCAAAACTGCGGTTTTCAACAAGTAAGAATCAATGGCCTTGAAGGTCCTTATTCACAAATACTTATCGACAGCCGCCCAGTTTTCAGCGCTTTGAGTGGTGTTTATGGCATTGAACAGATTCCAATCGCAATGATTGAACGTATTGAGGTTGTAAGAGGCGGAGGATCGGCTCTTTATGGATCAAATGCTATTGCGGGAACTATCAACGTGATAACACGCGAACCAGTAAAAAACTCCTTTGAAGGTGGTTTTAACATAGCATCCATCAACGGAAAATCATTCGACAGAAATACTTCTTTCAACGGTTCATTGATAAGTGACGATCGTGCGGCCGGCATCTACCTTTTTGGTGTGAACCGCAACCGTGATCATTATGATGCCAACGGAGACGGTTTCTCAGAAATTGGTCTTATTAAAGGAAACTCACTTGGATTAAGATCATTTTATAAGACTTCAAATCAGGGGAAACTTACGTTGACCTATCATTATGTTGGTGAATTCAGGCGTGGTGGCAATAAATTTGATCTTCAGCCACATGAAACGGATATAACTGAACAGACAGATCATCAGATTAACGGCGGAGAATTGGTTTATGATCATTACTCTAAAGATCTACGCTCAAAAATGTCATTCTATACTTCTGCACAGCATATCGACAGGCAAAGTTATTACGGTGCTCAGCAAGATTTAAATGCATACGGAGCTACAAAAGATTTTACGCTTGTCGGTGGAATGCAATGGACACGAAAAGAAGCAAAAGCTTTGTTCGGAAAGGCTGATTTTGTAGCAGGCACTGAATTGCAGATAAACAATATGCATGATGTAATGCCCGGTTATGATCGTGACTTGAAACAGGATATTATGATTGCAGGTGCTTATGGCCAAAGCCAATGGAAGTTGCCAAAGGGAAGTCTGATGCTTGGTTTACGAATGGATAAACACAACCTCATAGAAAAAGTGATAGTAAGCCCAAGGGTTACCTTTTTAAATAATATTACACCCGCAATACAATGGCGTTCAAGTATTTCTACAGGCTTCAGAGCGCCACAGGCCTTTGATGAAGACCTTCATATCATTGCTGTCAATGGCGGCGTGATGCTCATTCAGCTTGATCCAAATCTTCGCCCGGAATACTCAAAAAGCATTAGCAGCTCGATTGACGCTTACTTTGATCTCTTTGGTAAGGAATCGAACCTCATGGTTGAAGGTTTTTACACCCAACTGGATGATGTTTTTGTTTTGGAAACGCTCGACACCGATGAGCAAGGCAATATGATCGTTGAAAGACGCAATGGAAGTGGTGCAAAAGTGTTTGGAATCAATGTTGAAAACAGAACTGTTATAAGTCAGAAGATACAGCTCCAAACTGGTTTTACATTGCAAAGAAGTCGTTATAAAGAGCCTGAATCATGGAGTGATGACCCGGAAAGTGAGCTGCTGACAGCCTTGCCTAAGTCACCAAATGTTTATGGCTATTTCAACCTTATAAAGGAATTCAATCCTAAATTGAGCACTACCATCAGTGGACTCTATACTGGGTCAATGAAAGTTCCGCATTTTGCTGGTTATATTCCAAATGATGAGATAAAAACCACTCCGGATTTTTTTGAATTGAATGTGAAATTGTCTCATACTTTCAAAATTGCTGATGGTATGATGCTAAAGGCAGAAGCGGGTGTTCAGAATCTTTTCAACAGCTACCAGCAGGATTTTGATTTTGGCACATTCAGAGATGCAGGTTATATGTATGGACCAATGCGCCCGCGCACTTTTTTCGTGTCTTTGAAGATAGGAAATCTGCTTTAGCAGGAAATCCAAATTTGAAATTGCCTTAAAACATCTTCATTTATTTTATTTGGTTTCTTTGAATCGGAGTTGTTTGTGATTAACTTTGCAGTAGTTCAATGCTAAAATGCTTCTAAACTGCAATTTAAAAATCATGAATCAAATAACACGAAGAAGTTTTGTCACGCAAACTGGTCTGTTGAGCGCTTCACTGATTTTACTCAATGGGTGCAATTTTTGGATTCCATCAATTGATGAGAATACTTCTCCCTTAAGCGTTATTTATGAGCCATTTGATGGTGAGGATATTTTTGAATATATCCATCGTGTCAAAGCTGAAATGGATTTAACGCTTTACAGACAAATTGTCGGTGCGGCCAATGATTTTAAGGAAGGCGATCTGACGATTGGCGTTGCTGCCGAAAGTGAATCTTCAAGAGCCAATGCACGGCTGCTGCTGTCAAATACCAAAATAAGGGATTTGAATAAAAATGTGCTGTTTAAAGATGGCATTCTTGATCTGATTCAACAAACTACCGCTTCAGACAACGAAATTCAAGACTGGACAATAGGTGAACTTAAACAATTTTTACTTTCTGAAAAAGAAGACGCAATCAAGTCTGTAATGCCTTCTTTGACCAGCGATGTGATTGCTTGTGTCGTTAAGCTAATGAGCAATGATGATTTGATTGCTGTGGGGCAAAAAGTTTTTAATCCATTGCCCAAAAGCAATATTGGAGCCAGAGGGTATATGAGTGCACGGATTCAGCCAAACTCACCCACGGACAATACGGAAGATATTGCATGGCAGGTTTTTAATGGCTGGTCCTATGGCGTTGGTGACCTTGTTTTGGGTACAAATCCAGTTTCAAGCGAACCGGAATCTGTTGCACGTATTGAAGCTGCATTGTTCGAAATTATTAAGACTTTTGGTCTGGAAAAGACCATCCCAAACTGCGTCCTTTCTCATATTGATGTTCAGGCCAAAGCAGAAGAAATGCAACCCGGCACAACAGGCATTTGGTTTCAGAGTATTGCAGGGACAGTGAATGCAAACCAAACATTTGATGTTTCTATCGAAAAAATGTTTGATCATGCAGAGAAGCGAAACGGTCAGTTTGGCTTGTATTGCGAAACCGGCCAAGGCGCTGATTTTACCAACGGACATGGAGAATGTTTTGATATGGTGGTGCATGAATCCAGAAAATATGGTTTTATACGCGCCCTTAAAGCAGAAATGGCTGCTGCAAATCCGTTGAGTGAAGCGCCGTGGGTTTTTGTGAATGACGTTGCCGGTTTTATTGGGCCTGAAGTTTTCAGAACCAAAGAACAGCTTGTAAGATGTTGTCTTGAAGATACTGTAATGGGCAAATTGCATGGATTAACCATTGGTCTTGATATTTGCTCAACACTCCACATGGATGTTACATTGGATGATCTTGACTGGTGTATTGAGCAGGTGATGCCAGCAAATCCTGCCTATCTGATGGCGCTGCCAACCAAAAATGATCCTATGCTCAGCTATTTAACAACTGCTTTCAATGACCATGTGAAAATACGTGAAAAGTTTGGTTATAAAGTGAACGATGTGATGTGGGACTTTTTCAAAAAGCTTGATATAATAGATGAAGATGACAAGCCGACAACACATTTTGGAGACCCTATCTGGGTCTATTTTCAATATTGTAAAGCCAAAGGAGACAAACGAAATCAAACAGAAATCTACGCTGAAGGGGAAGAATGTTTGTCGAGAATTCGACAAAGAGGCGTAAATATTGCAGAAGGCTTTGGAGAACATTTTTGGGAATTAAATCCTGAACTTGACAAGGAGGTGCACAGACTTTACGAAGATGCCAAAGTAAGCATATGGTCAGAGATGTTGCCTTCTTTCGTTGCAGGTATACCGGCAGCTTTGCCTTTGATTACACTTTCAAAGGATAGGAAAGATTATGTTTATCATCCTGAATCAGGTGAAAAATTAAGTGAAGATTCCAAGTGGCTTCTGGAAAAAATGCATGATCGATGGGGCAGCAAAATACCCGATGTGCAAATAATAATATCAGACGGACTAAATCCACGGGCTTTGATGGATGAAGACCATTTGGAGCCCTTTCTTACTGGATTAACCAATGCATTAAAAGAGAATAATTTTAGTGTTGGCAAAGAGAATATAGTCATTACCCATGGCAGGGTGCGTGCAGGTTATGCCTGCGGCGAGTTGCTGTATGGTGATGAAAAAGATGAAACTGAAGTCAAAGGAATCATTCATATCATCGGTGAACGACCAGGTTCAGGGCATCATAATTTTTCTGCCTACCTTACGGCTGCTTCCATAAACAAATGGAAAAAGGATGGAACCGTTGATCATGATATCTCAAGCGTTGTTTCCGGAATTTCGGATACTGCATTATCCCCTGAACAGGCTGTGAAAGAAACCATAGCAATTTTTAAAAGGATGTTTGCCAATGCATTAGCCTCATAAAGGATTGTATTTTTCTTTTTAAACCAAACTTAGAATGAGGCAAATACTTAAGGCTGCTTTTTGATCAAAAAGTCTAATCATATGAACTGGAATAAATTGATTTTGGGATTCATTTTGTTTTTATTTGGGCTTGCAGGTATAATGTCAGTTCTGACGATGGAAATTCCAATTCCTGCTGAAGCCGAAGAAATTTTAAGTTCGAAATTTTCGCCGATGCAGATAAAGCTACTTATGCTTATCAATCCTATAATAATGTTGATTGTGGCAATCACAGCAGGAATTCTACTTTTTGAAAAAGTGAATCTCCAACTGCCTGTCTTTCAATGGTTGATCAGCAGAAGTTTTTTTAAGCCGGATTTTAAAACCATTGTTAAGCATGGCATTGCTGGAGGTTTGATAGCAGGTATATTAATCAGTGTGATCAGTTTGATTTTTTACCCAATGTTGCCGGAAGAATTTCTGGAATTGGGGGAGAAACTAAAACCCGGTTTAGCCACCAGATTTTTGTACGGTGGTCTAACGGAGGAAATTTTGATGCGCTTTGGTTTGATGACCTTTATCGTTTGGCTCGCTTTTAAGATTGTTAAAGAAAAGAAGCCGGAAATTTATTGGATAGGAATTGTATTCTCGGCGTTAATTTTTGCGGTAGGACATTTTCCTGTTGCTTTTTATGCGGTCGGCAATCCTTCAATAGCATTGCTGGCTTATATATTGCTGGGCAATTTTACAGGTGGGATAATTTTCGGTTACTTATACTGGAAAAGGGGTTTGGAAAGCGCTTTTGTTGCCCACATTTTTGCCCATATAGCAATGCTGCTGGCTGAACCACTTTTAAGACTATAATTCGTCTGAAAAAATAAAAGCAAGTAAAAGTGTTGTTCATTGATTTATTATAAATTTGACCTTACTAAATAACTCTAAAAGACGCAGATTTTTGTAATTCACTTAAAATTATTATGTTATGAAAATTTTAAAAAAAGTCCTTTTGGCAATCTTAATAATTGTTGCGATTCCGTTTGTAATCGCACTATTTGTGAAAAATGACTATGCCATAGAACGTGAAGTTGTTATCAGCAAACCCAAACAAGAAGTTTTTGATTATGTCAAATTTCTCAAAAACCAGGATAATTTCAGTAAGTGGGCAAGCATGGATTCCAATATGGAAAAGAGTTTCAGGGGAATTGATGGCACGGTTGGTTTTGTTTCTGCATGGGCAAGTGAAGATGATGATGTAGGTGTGGGTGAACAGGAAATCACAAGCATTGCAGACGGAGAACGAATTGAGTATGAATTACGCTTCATCAAACCTTTTGAAGCTACAGATCAGGCTTATATGACAACTGAAAGTGTTTCAGAAAACGAGACTTTGGTAAAATGGGGTTTTACCGGCCGAATGAATTACCCCATGAATCTTATGCTTTTGTTTATGGACTTTGAAGAAATGATTGGAGATGACCTGCAAACAGGCTTGTTAAATCTCAAGAATATTCTTGAAAACAGCAGTTTAAATGAATAAAACGGTTCAATCATCTCAAATATTTGATAACCCCATCGAGGAAGTCTGGACTGCGTTATCTGATGAAAAAGCATTGAAAAAGTGGTTTTTTCCTGTACGCGACTATAAGTTTGAGGTTGGAAAAGAGTTTTGGTTTTACGAAAATGAAGACTCCAGCAATTATCTCCACCGATGTCGTTTCACTGAAATTATCCCTGATAAACTGATTGCTTACAGTTGGGAACATCCTTCTCATTCCAAAGGAAAATCATTGGTAACGTGGGAGTTTGAACAGCAAGGAAATCAAACAAGACTGACCTTAACACACACTGGCCTTGAAACCTTTGCCGATGCCGGTGATGATTTTAAGCCCGAAAACTTTCAATTTGGCTGGGACAATTTTGTACATGATGTATTGCGCTTATTTCTCAATGGGATCGAAAAGTTGGTCTTTAAAATCAGAATTGAAGCTAAGCCGGCAGATATCTGGAAGCATATGTGGGACAAAGAAATGTATACCAAATGGACTGAACCTTTTTGTGAAGGCTCTTATTTTGAAGGCGAGTTGTCTGTTGGAAAGCGGATTCATTTTCTTTCACCTTCTGGTGGTGGAATGTATAGCAATGTGATCTATCTCAAAGAAAATGAACAAATTATATTTCAACATATTGGAGAAATTGTTGCATTTAAAGAGATGCTTCTCGATGAGAATACGAAAAAATGGACAGGTAGCTGCGAACACTATCAGCTTATATCTTCCGGAAATGATACCATTTTGAGGGTTGAAGTTGACACCGATCCAAAATATTTTGAATTTATGCAAATGAAGTTTCCTTTAGCAATGAAAAGACTGAAGGAGCTGATCGAAGTTGAAAAATAATGCGGGAATCTTTTACTAATAAAATGAAATTCAGATTGAAATAATCAGAGTAATTTTTGCAAACCAGAAGTTTTATACGTATAAATAATTACATAACAATTACATAGGCTATGAAAAAGTTCGTCTTTATTGCGCTGTTTTTTCTTTCGCTAGATGCTTTTGCGCAGAGTTTTGTTATTGCAGGCGATACAAATATGAAGTATCATCATACATTTTCCCCTGCCAGGTTAATGAGTACATCAATGTCCAGCAGAAGTGACACTTTTTCTATCGACATAAACAACGATGGGGCAAAAGATCTAAAATTCTACGTAAGAAACTGGTATCCGGGTGACGCATTAGGTTTTGTAGAATCTTATGTGGCAGTTACTCCTTTAATCAATTGCAGCATTGGTCTAAAACGAAAAGACACAACTTTCAATTTTTACACTCCTACTGTTAATGTTGCAAATCTCCTGAACCAAGGCGATACAATTAAATCTTCGTCCGACTTCAGTACTAATAGCGTATATGTTTACCGACGCTTGCAGCTCGTGGGCTGGGGTAGTTCAATACTAACCGACTGGCTCGAAGTTGTTGGCAAAATGTATCTTCCTGTAAAAATTGAAAACAACCTGGGCTGGATTGAAGTCATTCCTTATTCAAGCCAGAATTATTATAGGATAACCATAAATGAACTGGGATTTTCAGAAAATATGTACAATTCTGTTGAAAGCAACAATCAATCGGACAATTTGAAAGTTTTCCCAAATCCCTCAACCGGCAGATTCACTGTTGCATCTGAAATGCCATATAACAACGATTTGTCAATGCGTATTTTTAATGCAAATGGACAAGAAGTCATTAAACAAAGAAATATAGAAAGAATAACAAATGTTGAAATTGCTGAATCAGGTGTTTATTTCATTGAACTGAAAAGTAATTCTGTAACTTTAAGAAGGAGGATTGTTGTGATTCACTAATTTCTGTCAAAAAGTTGAGGCGTTTAGTCTTCACAACAATTATTATTTTTACAATGTATTCCTAAATAATTTTCAGGAAGTCAGACACTTGCTTTGCATGACTTCAAATTTGTAGAGTTCATAATTTTCTTCCGGAAATGATATTGTTGTTATCTAATTAAAAACAGAATGGAACAAAAGGATTATTTATTGCGTGAGATTGAGAAAATCGGAGTTTTACTCAGGGCAATTTTATCCCTTTTTACAAGAGAAGAAGAGAATTTTGCCATTAAAATTGATAAAAAATTTGATGACACTACTGAGCAATTATTCAATGAAACAGGCTTTGACCTGAATTACTTTTTGACAATTGAGGAATCTCAGATCAAAGAATATATTTCTCGTTTCAATGGCTTGAACACCCAAAATATTGAACTTCTTGCAGATGTGATTCATCAGTTTGGCACAAAAGATTTGACTTCTGGTAGAAAGATGTATTTTAAAAAGGCTTTGCAGATGTATGAATTTTGCAACAATCTTGATAAAACATTTTCATTTGAGCGACAGAAAAAGATCGAATATGCAATGTTGGAAATTGGTCTGAATAAGTAAATCCTTCTTCAGACACCGAAGTAAAATTGAGGCAGATAAGTTCTCTCTTACTTGAAAAAGACAAGTATTTTTACCCATTTCTTTTTATATTTCTGCCAATGTCCCTTTTTGTCAGCGGATACTTATATTTTTGTAGCCAAATGTTTTAAGTTCAAAGAAGCTTATGCCAGAAGGTATTGTAATTAGATCAACAGGAAGCTGGTACACAGTGTATGCCGATGATGGGCAAACGGTTTTATGCCGTTTGCGCGGTCAGTATCGCCTTAAGGGTATTCGAACAACCAATCCGCTGGCTGTTGGCGACAGGGTCACTTTTCATATTGAGCCTGATCAGGACACAGCTGTAATATCGCATATTCACGACAGGCACAATATCATCATCAGAAAAGCCACAAGACTCTCGAAATCAGCTCATATCATTGCTGCCAACCTTGATCAGGCTGTGCTCATTGCAACAATTGACCATCCAAGAACCTCAACCGGTTTTATAGATCGTTTTCTGGTAACGGCAGAGGCTTATCATATTCCTGCAGCCATCGTTTTCAATAAAATTGATCTTTATAACGACCGGAACAACGAAACACTGAACAGATTGATGTCCCTTTATGGCGGAATTGGTTACGCAGTTTTGAAAGTTTCTGCAAAAGATGGAACCAATCTTGATGGTTTTAAGTCATTGCTTTCGAACAAAGTTTCCCTTTTAACAGGTCATTCAGGCGTTGGAAAATCTGCTCTGATAAATACAATTGATCAGAACCTGAAATTGCGCACCGCTGAAATTTCAACATTCAGCAATAAAGGAAAACATACAACTACCTTTGCCGAAATGCATCCTCTGGCTTTTGGAGGTTGGATAGTAGACACCCCGGGTATTAAAGAATTTGGTCTTTACGACTTTGAAGCCGATACACTGGCACAAAGATTTCCTGAAATGAGAGAACGTATGCCAGATTGCCGTTTTGCAAATTGCACCCATCTTCACGAGCCTGATTGTGCTGTTAAAAAGGATTTTGAAAATGGTACGATAAGCCCAACACGGTATAAGAATTATTTGAACATGCTGCGAAACGATTTTACAGACGATAACTAAAAAGACGATGATAGCAAAGCAACTAATGACAGATGGTATTTTGCCGCTTAAAACAAGCGATACCGGACGCACGGCACTCAGCTGGATGGAAGATTTCAGAGTGATGCATCTGCCAATTGTGAACAATGAGGGCTTTCTTGGGCTTGTTTCCGAAATGGATATTTATTCATTTAATGACTTTGATGAAGCCCTTGGCAATCATTCTTTGTCGTTGGTTAAACCTTTTGTAAATGAATATCAGCATATTTATGATGTTCTTCGTATCATGCAGCAAAACCATCTGACGCTGATACCAGTTGTAGATGAACATGAGAAATACCTGGGTTCCGTAACCCTGCAAAGCCTATTGGAGCATTTTGCTGAATCTTTGTCGGTAACAGAGCCGGGCGGTGTAATCGTTCTTGAGATGAGTCTGAATGATTTTGTGCTCTCTGAAATTGCCCGCATTGTGGAATCAAATGATACAAAAATTCTGAGTTTTTTTATTCATTCTGACAAGGATTCTACAAAAATTGAGGTTACCTTAAAATTGAACCGCAAGGAAATTGCGCCTATTATTCAGACCTTTACCCGTTTCAATTATAATATAGTAGCCTCATTCAGTGAAAATGACGATGTGGAAGATCTTCGCGATCGCTTTGATTCCCTGATGAATTATCTGAACATATGAGGCATTCCGGCTTACTATTGATTTTTCTGATTCTTTCTTTTGTGCAGCTTTCAGTTGCGCAAAATGAGAAAACCAATGGTAACGGTTTTGATGTAGATTCATGTGCAAATCTGCCAACTGATCAGTTTATAGTAGTTAGAAACATTATTCTAAAAGGAAATCACATTACAAGAGACAGAGTGCTTTTGCGTGAGGTAGAGTTAAAGGCCGGTGATACTATGTCTTATTTTGATTTTTGTCGCCTTACAACAAAAAGCAGACAGAATTTATTGAACAGCTCTCTTTTTAATTTTGTTGAAATCGATACAATTAATTACTCTCAATTAGTTGAAAATAAAGATGTTGTTATAAGTGTGATTGAACGCTGGTATATTTGGCCCTTGCCCATTTTTGAACTTGCAGAAAGAAATTTCAATACCTGGTGGCAAACGAAAGATTTCCGAAAAGCTAATTTTGGTGTTTTCCTTACCTATAATAATTTCCGGGGCCGCAATGAAGTGCTGAAAGTATTGCTGAGAGCAGGTTATAACCAAAACTATTTTTTGCTCTACGAAATTCCTTCTATCAACAAGAAGCAGAATTTTGGCATGGGTTTTTTGGTTGGTCACTCTCAAAGCAGGGAGATTCCATATATTACAGAATTTAACAAACAGATATTTTACCGGCATCAGGATGGCTATGCCAGAAGTCAGTGGTATGGAAGTGTGCAGTTGAATTTCAGACGTGGCATTCATAACAATCATAACCTTTCAATTGGATACGAGACTTACAATTTTGCTGACACAATACTGATGTTGAATCCGGATTTTTTGAAGAATGATAATGCGTCTTTGAGTTTGTTTCAGTTCAATTACAAATTCAGACACGACTACCGGGATTCAAAGCCTTATCCGCTCAAGGGACATTATTTTGATGCCGAAATCAATAAAAGAGGTTTTCACATTTTGAAAGATGAACCGAACTATTTTACACTGAAAACGACCTTCGATATCTACAGGCCAATCCGCAAAAGATTACATTGGGCCATTTCTTTATCAACAAAAATTTCGGCTGGCGAGCCTGAGCCTTATTTTCTTCAGCGAGGTTTAGGCTATAACAACGAATTTGTAAGGTCTTATGAACTTTTTGTAGCAGATGGGTCTGCTTATGGCCTTTTTAAAAGCAACCTCAAGTATACTTTGATCGAACCCAGAAGTGGACAATTGCCCTACATCAGATTCGATAAGTTTGGTAAAATTCATTATGCCGCATACCTCAATTTGATTTTTGATGCTGGATATGTGCATAATACGCTGGCCGGACCAACAAATAATTATCAAAACAGAATGCTATACGGCACTGGTCTTGGTCTGGATTTGGTTACATATTATGATCTGGTGTGGCGTTTTGAATACTCTGTCAATCAGTTTGGCAATGCAGGTTTTTTCATTCATTTTGTTGCACCGATTTAAGGCTAAATTTTGTTAAAATCAAAATGGGATAAACATAAATTTGTAATCTTGCCGATACAAGTAAAAAGCATTAAATGAAAATTGCATTATTTGGAAAAAACTTTTCCGGCGAAAGAGTCCCATTCTTCAGAATGATGCTCGAAAGCCTTGTTGATGCCGGCGCTGAATTGGTAATCTTTCAGCCGTATCTAAACCAGGTTAAGCCATATCTGGATCTACCAGAAAACATTGGTGTTTTTAAAAATCACAGTGACCTCCCAAAAGACACCGATATTTTGTTTTCTGTTGGTGGTGACGGAACCTTGCTCGATACTTTGCCGCTGGTGCGCAATTCAGGGATTCCTGTTTTGGGCATCAATATGGGTCGTTTAGGTTTTCTATCCAGCATTTCGAAGCAGGAAATCGGACAGGCTATACAATCAATTTTTGAAAAGCGCTACTCAATCGAAACAAGAAGTTTGCTCTTGCTTGAAAGCCCTGAAGGCCTTTTTATGGATATTAATTACGCCTTGAACGAAGTTACTGTTTTCAGAAAAGAAGCTACTTCGCTCATCGTGATACAGGTTTTTGTGGATGATATTTTTGTCAATTCTTATTGGGCTGACGGACTGATCGTTGCAACACCTACTGGCTCCACTGCTTATTCACTAAGTGCCGGCGGTCCTATCTTGGTTCCTTCAGCATGCGACTTTGTTATCACACCTATAGCAACACACAATTTAAGCGTTCGTCCTATCGTTATACCCGACAAAAGTATCATCAGATTAAGAGTAGTTGGCAGACATACCCATTTTACAGTAAGTATGGACTCAAGAATAGCCGTTATTGACCAATCAACCGATATCGTAATCCAAAAGGCGTCTTTTGGAATGCATTTGGTGAAAATGGAAGATAAAGACTTCTTTGGAACCATAAGAGAAAAGTTGCTTTGGGGACTTGATGTCAGAAATTAATCTGGTGTAGAATAGTCAAAAAAAACGTAAATTTGCACCCTGAAAATTTTGTCCCGGAATTTTTTTATGTCTATAAAAACGACATTAATCCCTGCAATTTTTTCATAAAGTACGCGATAAAAACATGCATAAGAAACCCTTCATACTGTTATTTCTACTTTCGTTAGCTTTTAGCGGTTCAGCGCAAATGCTTGAAACAGGTCTGTTTGGTGGAGTTACCTATTACAATGGTGATTTAAATCCTGGCGTACCTTATAATACCCCTAAACAGGCTTTTGGATTTATAGCCCGCTACAGTGAGGGAACAAGATGGGCGTTCAGAATGAGCTTTACCACAGGGGTTCTTGCCTCTGATGGCAAATTTTCGCGTGTGAATACAGTTAGCAATGCGTCGTTTGAAAAAAATATATCTGATTTGGGTGTTGTAGCCGAATTCAATTTCTTAGACTATTTCACCGGAAGTGAAAAAACCTATGCAACACCTTATATCTTTGGAGGATTCTCCATTTTTGCAGCACAGGAGGGCGGATTTTCTCAATCATTGTCATTCAACCAAATCAGCTTTCCTTTTGGCGTAGGGTTCAAATACAGCCTGACTGAGCGACTTGGGCTTACGGTTGAGTGGAAAATGCATAAAACTTTCACTGATGATATTGATAATACTATGGCATTACAGGCTATAGCAGATGGTGATCCGCTTGACCCAACAATCTACGGAAGACCGTTTGACGATATTGGCGTAAGTGACTGGTTTAATTTCTCTGGAGTGACGCTTACTTACAAGTTTAATCTCGAGAAAAAGCACAAGTGCAATACTTTTGACAATCATGTTTACAGATAATAAACAGCATATAAAATAGCTTTTGCAGCAATGAGCCTTAAAGAAAAAATTGACCTCAACCGCCTACCAAGTCATATTGCCATCATCATGGATGGCAATGGAAGATGGGCGAAGCAACATGGACAACTCCGTGTTTTTGGTCACCGCAATGGAATCACTGCCGTAAGGGAGGCTGCCGAGGCTGCCGCTGAGTTAGGCGTAAAATATCTTACACTTTATGCTTTTTCGACCGAAAACTGGAACAGACCCAGAGTTGAGGTTAACGCACTCATGCAATTGTTGCTGCAAACAATTAATCAGGAAGTAACAACACTTAATAAGAATAATATCAGATTACATGCTATTGGCGATCTTGATAGCTTGCCGCCACGAAATCGCAAACATTTGCATAAAGTGATGGAAGAAACAGCAAACAACAGCCGAATGACACTTACACTTGCTCTCAGCTACTCAAGCAGATGGGAAATAGTAGAAGCAGCGCGGAAGTTAGCTGATCAGATCCAGTCGGGCCAATGCAAACCTGAAGAGGTGAATCAGCAGTGTATCGAAAAACTTTTAAGTACGCATGATATGCCTGACCCTGAGTTGCTTATCCGCACAAGTGGCGAAATGCGTATCTCCAATTTTATGCTTTGGCAGATTGCTTATGCCGAGCTTTATTTTACCCCAACCCTTTGGCCTGATTTTCGGCGTGATGACTTGTATAAAGCCATTCTCGACTTTCAATGTCGCGAAAGAAGGTTCGGAAAAACAAGTGAACAAATACAAAACGTAAAGAAACAAGAATGAGTCAGAAAAAAATGAAGTACCGTTTGAAGTTATTGTTCTTTCTTTTGGTTTCCGGATTGTTTATTTCATCTCCTTTTGTTAGCACAGCTCAGATTGCGATAGGATCCGACCTCTCACCATTTGATTATGCACGACCAAAAGACTATGAAATAGGCGGTGTTACGGTAAATGGTGTTAAGTACTTAGACCAGAATGTTTTAATAATGCTTTCAGGGTTGAATGTAGGTGACAAAATTAAGGTGCCGGGAGATCGAATAACTGAGGCTATCCGCAAACTTTGGGATCAGGGGCTGTTTGAGAATGTCAGTATCTCTGCAAGCAATATTCAGGGAGGCCTTATCTTCCTCAATATCGATTTAAAGGAAAGACCACGTGTTTCAAAGTTTTCGTTCGAGGGATTGCGCAAATCGGAAGCAGACGATATCAGAACAAAAATAAATCTTAGCAGGGGTGATGTGGCTAATGATCATCTCTTTGTGAAAACCAGAACGATTATACAAAAGCATTTTTCTGAAAAAGGATACCTCAACACGGAGGTTGAAATAACACAGACAGAAGATCCGACACGTGAAAACTATGTCGATCTGATGATTGATGTTAAAAAGAATGCAAAGGTTAAGATTCAGGAAATTATAATTATTGGCAATGAGGAACAAACTGTTGAACAAGTGAAATCGGCCATGAAAGAAACAAAGGAGAAAGGTATTTTTAATCCGCTCCAACCTCTTGGACCTCTTGTTGTTGACCTTGCCTCAGATGTTATCCGTATTAAACCATATAGTGCTATACAGCGTGTTGAATCCTATTTCACAGATAACTATCGCCTTCGCATCTTCAAATCATCAAAATATATTGAAGCAAATCTCGAAGAAGATCTACGAAAAATTATTAAGAAATACAATTCTAAGGGTTATCGTGACGCACAGATTATTAGTGATTCAGTTTACAAAATAGACGGGAGTAACGTTGGACTTGTTATCAAACTAAACGAAGGAAATCGCTACTATTTCAGAAATATTAACTGGGTAGGAAATACAAAATATGAAGATAAAATGCTTTCTTCAATATTAGGAATTCAGGCTGGCGATGTATATAATAAAGAATTGCTTGAAACCAACCTTTCGTACAATCCCAATGGATTTGATGTAAGTTCAATATATATGGACGATGGCTATCTCTTTTTTAATGCAGAGCCAGTTGAAGTATTAGTGGAAAATGACTCAATAGATCTGGAAATTAGAATCAGAGAAGGAAAGCAGGCAAGAGTTAACAGAGTTGGTGTTAAAGGAAATACAAAAACCAATGACCATGTTGTAATCAGGGAATTAAGGACACGACCAGGTCAGATGTTCAGCCGTGAACTTGTCATCAGAACTACCCGTGAGCTTGCAAATTTACGCTATTTTAATGCAGAAACGATTGCCCCTGACATCAAGCCAAATATGAGCGATGGCACAGTTGACATCGATTATGCTGTTGAAGAAACATCTGCTGACCAGATTGAGTTATCAGGTGGCTGGGGTTACGGTCGGGTTATTGGTACACTTGGGCTTTCATTCAATAATTTTTCTGTTAAAAACTTTCTTAACAAGAGTGCTTGGAAACCAATACCTTCAGGTGATGGACAGAAATTATCGCTTCGCTTTCAGACATATGGTAAAGGATATATGAATTACAGTGCATCGTTTACTGAGCCATGGCTTGGTGGCCGCAAACCAACCTCACTCACAGTTTCTCTTTATCACTCCCTTTATTCTAACGGCCTCGATAGATCAGATATCAGAAGAGCCTCATTTGTAATCAATGGTTTAACCGTTGGTATTGGTCAGCGTCTCACCTGGCCTGATGATTATTTTACCTTCTATCAAGGTGTGAATCTTATGCGATATGAACTAAATAATTATTCGCAGATATTCAGAATTGGCTCAGGAACAGGCTCCTTTAATGTGTTCAGCTATAATGTGGTCTTTGGAAGAAGTTCTATCAGCCAGCCAATCTATCCGCGTTCAGGTTCTGATTTCTCACTTTCAATGGAAGCAACAGCGCCTTATTCACTCTTGAATAATAAGGATTATACCACGATGGACGAAAATGAAAAGTACAAGTGGGTTGAGTTTTACAAGTGGAAGTTTAGCTCATCATGGTATGTTGAAACAGTGAATAAACTGGTTCTTGCTACACGTGTACGATTTGGTTTTCTTGGTGATTATAACAGCGATATTGGGATTACACCATTTCAGCGTTTTTATCTTGGTGGTGATGGATTGTCAGGATACAATAACCTTGATGGACGTGAAATTATCGGAATGCGTGGTTATGGAAACGAAACCATCACTCCTTTCTATTATCAGGACAAAAACATTGGTGGTAATATTTTCACAAAATACACGCTCGAGCTCAGGTATCCTTTCTCACTCAATCCCAGTGCGACAATTTATGGATTGGGATTTGTTGAAGCTGGAAATTCATGGCTTGGTGCTGATTCTTTCAATCCATTCGATGTTAAACGATCTGCCGGACTTGGAGTCAGAGTTTTTCTACCTATGTTCGGCATCCTTGGTCTCGACTGGGGTTATGGATTTGATAAAATACCGGGTATCCCTGGTGCGAATGGAAGTCAATTCCACTTTTCAATTAATCAATCTATCGACTAATGAAACTTTGGCAGGTTTTTTGGTATAATCAGCCTGCAAACATAAAAAATAGGAGGTAACACAATGAAAACAATGAAAATGATGATGTTGTCGCTTGTAATTTTAACAATAACAGCGTTTACAGCACAAGCCCAACTTCAGAATCAACGTATTGGATATGTTGATACTGATTACATTTTAACCAATATTCCCGAATACAAGGACGCACAGGATGAACTTAACGCACTTTCCGAAAAATGGGAAAAAGAAGTAAAAGCTATCTTTGAAAAAGTCGAGGCTATGTATAGAGAATACCAAACAGAAGCAGTTTTATTGCCGCAGGATCTGAAGCGAAAGAGAGAAGAAGATATTCTAAAAAAGGAAAAGGAAGCCAAAGATCTTCAAATGAAGTATTTTGGTTCGGAAGGCGATCTTTTTAAAAAACGTAGTGAGCTCGTGCAACCTATTCAGGAAAAGATCTACAACGCCATGCAGGATATTGCTGAAACAAAAAACTATGCCTTTATTTTCGACAAAGCTTCAGGAGCATCTATGCTTTATGCCAATCCCAGACTTGACTTAAGTGATGAAGTTCTTGATGAAGTGGGATCAGTTATGCAAACTGTCCGTCGTGAAGATCGTCAAAAACGTTAAAGACTCTTAATGGTATTCATCTTGCAGTTTTTTGCATCACACAAATAAAAAAAATACTACATTTGCACAAAATTATTTTATAACTTATCAATCAGAAAATGAAAACATTAACCCGAACATTCCTCCTCCTTGCCTTGATTGTTTTTGCCGGTTCAGTTCAGGCACAATCGCTAAAAATCGGTCATATTGATTCAAATGAAATCATGAATATGATGCCCGAAAGGACTGTAATAGAAAATAATCTCAAAGATTTTGAAAAGCAGCTTGAAGCTGAATTAAGGCTTATGATGGGCGAATATCAAACAAAGGTTGCCGATTATCAAAACAATGTGGCTACAATGTCAAATTTGATTCGTCAATCAAAGGAGAAGGAAATCACTGATCTTCAGACTAGAATTCAGGATTTTCAACAAAATGCTGACGTCGAATTTGGTGAAAAACGTGTTGAGCTGCTTACTCCACTTATCGATAAAGTGAAAAAAGCGATCGAAGATGTGGGCAAAGAAAATAATTATACCTACATTATCGATGCTGCTACTGGCGTTTTGCTGCATGTTGGTGCCAATGCCGATGACGTTACCAAACTTGTAAAGACTAAGCTAAATCTTAAATAGTTGAATTTGAGATCAATAATATTAAAGCAGCACTTTTTGCTGCTTTTTTTTATGAACTTTCTTCAAACTTTCTTGTTAATGTAGCATTAATTGGTAATTTAGCCGCCTCAAACAAAAAGAAATTATGTTTTCAACACTACATCATAGGCATCATCATTTTAATATCCTGTCAGGTGATTGCTTGTTGTATTGTATGTTCTGAAAACAAAAGAAATTTACAAAACCATGAATGTCCCGCCTGATGAAAAATCAGGCGGGATTTTTTTTAATTTAAAGTTATGACTCAAAAACTAAAAATTGCTGTTCAAAAATCCGGTCGTCTTAACGAAGACTCGCTTAAGTTACTCAAAGATTGTGGCATTAAGGTCGAAAATGGCGGAGATAAACTTAAATCTACCGCTTTTGGTTTTCCGCTTGAGGTGCTTTTTCTAAGAAACTCTGATATCCCGCAATATGTGGAAGATGGTGTTGTGCATTTGGGTATCATTGGCGAAAACGTGCTTTTGGAGGCACAGTCTGATGTAGAAATCGTTCAGAAACTTGGATTTGCACGTTGTCGTCTTTCACTTGCTGTGCCAAAGGAGGTTGATTATACCGGCGCTGATTGGTTGAATGGAAAAAGAATTGCGACTTCATATCCTGTTGCAATAAACCAATATCTTTCGGAGAAGGGAATTAATGCAGAATTGCATTTGATCAACGGCTCCGTTGAGATTGCTCCGGCAATTGGCCTTGCAGATGCAATATGTGATCTGGTGAGTTCTGGAAATACACTTTTCAGCAATGGCTTGAAAGAGGTTGAGGTTTTATTGAAATCAGAAGCTATTTTGATTAGCAATAAGAACTTAATACCTGAGATAGAAGCTTTAAGAAGTAGTCTTCATTTCAGAATTCAATCAGTATTGAACGCAAGAAGCTATAAGTATGTGCTTCTAAATTGTCCTGAAGACAAGCTGGATTCAATAAAAAAGATACTACCGGGGATGAAAAGCCCTTCTGTACTCCCATTGGTCGAAAAAGGCTGGGTTTCGGTACACTCTGTTGTGCACGAGGATGATTTCTGGAATATTATTGACGCACTGAAAGCCAATGGTGCAGAGGGAATATTGATCATACCAATTGAAAAAATGATTTACTAAACAAATTGAACCATCGGTTAAAATGGAGCTGTAAAAATATAAATCTATGTTGAAAACCATTTATTATCCTGACACTGCAGCATGGAAAGACTTATGCCGTCGGCCTGCATTGAACACAGGGGAATTAGATCAGCTGATGAACGAAATATTTGATCAGGTTGAACTTTTTGGAGATAAAGCACTTAAAAACTTTACGAAAATATTTGAAAAAAGGGAAACGGATTCGTTTTTAGTTTCTTCTGACGAAATCCATGCTGCTGGTGCGGGCATGTCGGATGAATTAAAACAAGCAATTGCAGATGCTGCCGCTAACATCCGCACTTTTCATTCCGTTTTTAACAAAGGAACCGAAATGATTGAAACAACCAATGGCGTTCAATGCTGGCAACGTAAATTGCCCATTGAAAAGGTTGGATTGTATATTCCGGGTGGTTCAGCACCGCTTTTTTCTACCGTACTCATGCTTGCTATTCCGGCAATAATAGCTGGGTGCGAGGATTTAGTTTTATGCACCCCGGCAGGACCGGATGGTAAAGTGAATGAGGCCGTGCTATTTACTGCAAAGCTTGTTGGCGTTACAAAAATTTTTGCTGTAGGTGGAGCTCAGGCTATTGCTGCGATGGCGATAGGGACTGAGAGTATCCCAAAAGTGGATAAAATATTCGGTCCGGGCAACCAATATGTCACCTCCGCAAAGCAATTTGCAGCGCGGTCATACTGCGCGATTGACCTTCCTGCCGGTCCATCGGAGGTGCTCGTTATAGCTGATGAGACAGCCGATCCCGAATTTGTGGCGGCAGACTTGCTTTCACAAGCTGAACATGGAGCTGATAGTCAGGTTATTTTGCTTACAACTTCCATGAAAATGGTCGATAATGTGAATAAGGCAATAATGAAACAACTTGAACTGCTACCCCGTGCTGCCGTGGCTGCCAAAGCCCTTCAAAACAGTCTGACCATTTTGCTTCATAATCTTGACGAAGCCATGCAGTTTTCTAACATTTATGCACCGGAGCATCTTATTTTGGCTAGCGACAAAGCCGAAGATTTAGCCTTGAAAGTAAAAAATGCCGGATCTGTCTTTATTGGACATTACAGTCCTGAAAGTGCCGGTGATTATGCCTCAGGAACAAATCACACTTTGCCTACCAACGGATTTGCACGTGCATACAGCGGAGTTACAACCGAAAGCTTTTTAAAGTCAATCAGTTTTCAGCAACTAAGCGCCCAAGGCCTGAAAAACATTGGAAATGTAATAGAAC
Source organism: Bacteroidales bacterium (assembly GCA_030683155.1). Taxonomy (GTDB): domain Bacteria; phylum Bacteroidota; class Bacteroidia; order Bacteroidales; family F082; genus JALNZU01. The sequence goes on along the minus strand of JAUXMV010000041.1, from coordinate 12,831 downwards.
TAATGGCTGAGGCTGAGCAACTTGAAGCACATAAATATGCTGTGTCAATCCGACTTGCTAAATTGAATAAACCATGACTGAAATAACATCTTTGATCCGACCGCACTTGCTTCAACTGATGCCATATGCAACAGCCAGAGATGAATATGCCGGTGAAGCCAAATTGTTTCTTGATGCCAACGAAAGCCCTTATAATCTAAAGCTTAACAGGTATCCCGATCCAAAACAGACAGTTCTGCGAAAAGCTGTTGCTGTTTGGAAAGGCGTAAATCCTGAAAATGTTTTTACCGGAAACGGCAGTGATGAAGCCATTGACCTGCTCTTAAGGGCTTTTTGTGAACCCGGTAAAGATGCCATTCTGATTATGCCTCCAACCTATGGCATGTATGCAGTGGCTGCAAATACACATGGAATTGGTGTAGACGAACTTCTTTTAGGGGCTGATTTTCAGCCTGATTATGAAAAACTGCTTCAAAGATCGAAGCAATATAAAATCCTTTTTTTATGTTCCCCTAACAACCCTACCGGAAATCTGATTAAAAATGATATTCTAGAAAAAATCCTTCAGGTATTTTCCGGATTGGTGGTTGTTGACGAAGCTTATGCTGATTTTTCGGGAGGGGATTCAAATTTGACGCTTCTGAAAAAATTTCCCCGATTGGTTGTATTGCAAACTTTTTCCAAAGCCCTTGGACTTGCCGCCGCAAGGGTAGGGATGGCGTTTGCACACAAAGATGTGATTGAAGTGCTTGATCGTATTAAACTTCCATACAACCTGAACGCTTTAAGTATTGAGGCTGCAATGAAGCGCCTGAAACAAAAAGAAACTTTATCTGTTCAGATAAAAAGCATTATTAGGCAAAGGCAAAAGTTGATGAAATCTTTCGAAAAATTACCTTTTGTAATGAAAGTATTTCCTTCAGAAGCAAATTTTATTTTGATAAAAGTCACTGACTCCAATCACTTGTATAATTTCCTTGCTCAAAAAGGCATCATTGTTCGCAACCGGTCCAATCAGCCATTGCTTGAAAATTGTTTGCGCATCACAGTTGGAAATGCGCATCAAAACAAACTTTTAATGAAAACATTAAGGCAATACAATTTATGAAAAAGATACTCATTATCGACAGAGATGGTACATTGATACATGAGCCGGAAATCGACTGGCAGGTAGATAGTTATGAGAAATTTGAGTTCATTCCCGGAGTAATCAGAAATCTTGGACGTATTGCTGAAGAAATGGATTATCTACTCGTTATTGTAACCAATCAGGATGGTCTTGGAACGAGCTCCTATCCTGAAGAAACTTTCTGGCCTGTGCATAACAAGATGTTAACAATCTTTTCCAATGAGGGCATAGTGTTTGAAGATATCATGATCGACCGTTCATTTGAGCACCAAAACCTTCCAACAAGAAAACCTGGAATTGGAATGCTTTCAAAGTATCTTAGAAATGGTTACGATCTTGAAAATTCATTTGTGATTGGCGACAGATTAACAGATGTTCAACTGGCCAAGAATCTCGGGTCAAAAGCAATCTTTTTTAACACAAAGGAACTGTTGTCAGAGGATTTGGCAAAAGTTACACCGCTTCAGACTATTTCCTGGAAAGATATTTATCTCTTTTTAAAAAAAGTCAACCGATTCGGAAAAGTTATCAGAAAAACCAATGAAACAAATATAAGCGTCAAACTCAATATTGACGGGCAGGGTTTGTCTGAAATCAATACCGGCATTGGTTTTTTTGATCATATGCTGGAACAAATTTCCCGTCATGGTGGCTTTGACCTTTTTCTTCAGGCAAAAGGTGATCTTCATATAGATGAACATCATACCATTGAAGATACAGGTTTGGCTCTTGGAGAAGCTTTTAAGAGTGCAATCGGTAAAAAGACTGGTATTCAGCGTTATGGCTTCAGTCTCCCAATGGATGATGCGAATGCCAAAGTACTTATTGATTTTGGCGGAAGGCCGTTTTTTAAATGGAAGTTCAAAAGTGCCGACAGGAAGCCAGGGGGGATTCCTGTCGGGCTTTTTGAACATTTTTTCCGTTCATTTTGTGACGCGTCAGCATGTAATCTTCACATTACAGCAAAAGGAAATGATGCTCATCATACAATTGAAGCTGTTTATAAGGCATTTGCAAGGACGTTGAGAATGGCAGTCGAACGCGATAGTAATTCGGATGTGCTGCCCAGCACGAAAGGAGTCTTATAAATGAAAGTTGTCATTATTGATTATGGAGCCGGAAATATTGCCAGTCTTACATTTGCCCTCGAACGCATTGGTGTGACAGAAATAATCCTTTCAAACGAAAAAGAAACAATTATTGGTGGCGACAAGGTCATTTTTCCGGGTGTTGGCCACGCTTCCTATGCCATGAAGCAGCTTAAACAATATGGACTTGAATTGGTAATTCCAGCCTTGAAACAGCCTGTATTGGGTATTTGTCTTGGAATGCAACTGATGTGTAAGGCAACAGATGAAGGAGATGAGCAGGGTCTGGGTATTTTTGATGCCAATGTGAAAAAATTTGAGCCTTTGTTAAAAGTCCCTCATATGGGCTGGAACATGGTTGAATGGAACAGTCCGGCTTTTGGTGCTGAAATGCCTGTTGCAGACTGGTTTTATTTTGTGCATGGCTTTTATGCTGAAATAACTTCCCAAACAATTGGAAGAACAGAGTATATCAATCCAATATCTGCTGTGCTGAAAAAAGATAATTTCGTTGGTTGCCAGTTTCATCCTGAAAAAAGTGGAGATTCGGGTGAGCAGTTTTTAAAAAAATTTCTAAGAATATGATACAAATAATTCCGGCAATTGATCTCATGAATGGTAAATGTGTGCGTCTTTTACAAGGTCGTTTTGAAGATAAAAAAATCTATGAACATGACCCGTTAGAGATGGCAAAAGCTTATGCTGATGCAGGTTGTACGCGTATTCACATCATTGATCTTGATGGTGCCAAAGCAGGTAGTCCGCAGCAATCAATCCTGATTGGCCATATAGCTGCTCAGACAGGTCTGGAAGTACAGTCTGGTGGAGGAATGAAATCAGCTGAACTTGTTGAAAATGCGCTCAAAGCAGGAATTTATGCCGCCGTTATTGGGACTGCTGCAATTCGTAATCCTGAAATGTTGCGCGAATGTTTGCGAAATTTTGGTGGGGAGCGCATCATTTTGGCGGCAGATGTACTGAATGGAAAAGTGATGATTTCAGGATGGGCAGAAAGTTCTGATCTCGAAATAGAAAAGCTCATCGAAGATTTTGTACCCTACGGATTAAAAAAAGTTCTGGTGACTGATATTTCTCGTGATGGAATGCTTACAGGTCCGGCAGCAGAATTGTATAGCAATTTACAACAAAACTGGCCTGATCTGGAAATAATCGCAAGTGGTGGTGTTGGCAGCATGAACGATATTATCACGCTTGATAAAGCTGGTATTCAGTCTGTTGTTTTTGGAAAAGCAATTTATGAAGAAAAGATTCTTTTGAAAGATATACAGGAATTAAACAGATTTTATGCTCGCTAAACGAATCATTCCGTGCCTCGATGTAAAGGATGGAAGGACGGTAAAAGGGGTAAATTTTGTCAATATTATTGATGCAGGCAATCCTGTCGAACTCGCTGCGCAATATGCTGGATCGGGAGCTGATGAGTTGTTGTTTCTTGATATCACTGCAAGCCATGAAAAGCGCAGCACCATTACTGCGCTTGTGATGAAAGTGGCCAAAGAGATAAATATTCCTTTTACCGTTGGTGGAGGCATATCTTCTGTAGAAGATGCTGCTGCACTTCTGAAAGCCGGAGCGGATAAAGTAAGTTTGAATTCTGCCGCCATTTTACGACCTTCACTGATTGGGGAAATTGCTGATCGATTTGGTTCTCAATGTGTTGTTGTTGCAATTGATGCACGTTTGCAGGACAATCGTTGGGAAGTATTTTTAAATGGAGGCAGGATTCCGGCAGGAAAAGAGTTGTTTCAATGGGCAAAAGAGGCTGAAAACCTTGGTGCAGGTGAAATTTTATTTACATCGATGAATCACGACGGAACAAAATCAGGATTTGCAAATGATGCCTTAAAAACCCTTTCAGAACTAATAAATATTCCTGTAATTGCTTCCGGAGGTGCAGGAGATATGCAGCATTTTGCTGATGCATTTTTATTGGGAAATGCTGATGCAGCCCTCGCTGCGTCAGTGTTTCATTATGGATTGATCGCTATTCCGGACTTAAAAAGCTATTTGAAAACAAAAAATATTGTTGTTAGATGAAAACATTGGATTTTAATAAAGCCGGAGGACTGATTCCAGCTATTATTCAGGATGCAAACACACGTGAAGTGTTGATGCTGGGCTATATGAGTCCCGAATCGCTCAAAAAAACAGAAGAGGATGGTGTGGTTTGCTTTTTCAGCAGGTCGAAGAACAGGCTATGGGTAAAAGGCGAAACATCCGGAAATTTTTTGAAAGTTAAAGAAATCATAGCTGATTGTGATGCCGATAGCCTCCTCATTCTGGCCGAACCTTCAGGCCCTGTTTGTCATACTGGCGCTGATACTTGTTTCGATAGAACGAATGAGAACAAACAGCTGTTTTTTGAATCGCTCGAAAAGATCATCGAAGAAAGAAGTTTGAGTACTGATGAACAGTCTTATACACGAAAACTTTTAGCAAGAGGCATAGACAGGGTGGTTCAAAAAGTTGGCGAAGAGGCCGTAGAAGTTGTTATTGCTGCAAAAAATGATGACAATGATAAATTGATAAGTGAGACAGCAGACTTATTCTACCATGTTTTAGTCTTACTTCACGCTAAAAAACTAAGCCTGAAGGATATAAGCAATGAATTACAAACAAGACATCTACTGAAGTCCTGAAAATAAAATGCTTCTCTTGCCTTGGTTTCTATATCTTACAATGCAATCAGCCAATCTTTTTCTTAACAATTTTACTTTGTACCTTCAGATATTCGGGCAATGCAGCTGAACCGTACCACGTGAAAAGCTCAGCATCGAGAAGCTTTTCTTTGACGGCAGGGTCTGTTTGAAGCAGTAACTCAGCCTCCTCAAGTGTTTTTACATTTAAAATGAAGATGCCGCGGTAATTTAAGGTGTTTTTACCCAATGGGCCTGCAACGATGAGTTTGCCCTCTTCTGCCAGCCGTCCAATATTCTGAAGATGCCCCGAGAAGATGCTGTCACGTTTTGCTTTATCCTCCAGCACGACACTTCCGGATTTAAGAATTACAAAAACATATGATTTCATTCCGTAATCATCAGCCCCTAATGCTGCAGCCAGTTCAGGATCATATTCACTGTTAACTGTTTGGGAATATACAACATTGTAAGTGAAAAGAATTAAAAGGGTATAGGTTAAAAAATTTAGCTTTTTCATTTTTTCAGTATTTGTGCGAAAATATATATTATTCCAATTAAAGGCATTTTAGATCAGGATTAATAGCTCAGAATAGTTGGAATCTTAAGATGTTGAATATTCTGTTAACATACTGTTAACATATATTAATATATCTATATGTGTATATGAAAATCATTAAGTGTAGTTTTGTGTCATTAAATTATTTATTCAACTAATATCTACCGAAATGAGAAAAAGTATTCTTACAGGCTTAGCTGCCTTTTTTGCCGGAGTGATAATTACCGGATTTGTTTTATTTAAACTTATGCCAGGCATGATGTTGATCGAAAGTTCAAGTTCCTCTGATTTTAACACAACAGTTCAAAAGTTTGAACAAGCTGTAATAAAACAAGGTTGGAAAATTCCTGCAGTTCATGATTTGCAGGCGACTATGCACAATTTTGGCAAAACAGTTGGTCCGGTAAAAGTATTCGAACTTTGTCATCCTGAACACGCTGAAAAAATTCTGCGGGAGAGTGAGGAGCGCATTGTTTCAGCAATGATGCCATGCCGGGTGGCCATCTATGAAAAGGCTGACGGAAAAGTTTATTTGTCCCGGATGAACTCATCCCTTATGGCTGGTGCAATGGGTGGCATAATAAAGAAAGTTATGTCAGAAGCCTTTGCTGAAAACGAAAAAATGATTGAGGCTGCTATTAACTAGTCATCAAATTAATTATATTGAAAAAGGCCGCATTTTGTGCGGCTTTTTTTTGTTATTCAAAATCACTCATTTTTTTCTTTTCATCGAATGAATACTTATTTTTCAATCGTTTGCACGGTTGAGGGCTTAGAATCATTCGATTTTTAGTCAATTAGATACAAGAAAATTGTATTTTTATATCGAAAAAAAAAGATTCACCAGTTTAGAGCAATTTCAGGAAAGCAATTCAATAGGATTGTGATTGAAGATGGGTCTTTTTAAGAAAAGTCGTAAAAATAAATCTTAACCATATCACGATGAAACACAAAATCAATCTCATTATGCTAGCCGCTTTAGCATTCTTCTATTTTATTCCAATGGGTTCATTGCACAGTCAGGAGTTGAACCGCATTGAACCTCCGTTTTGGTGGGCTGGAATGAAAAGCACTGAACTACAGTTAATGGTAAATGGAAAGGACATTGGTAAAACACGCGTTAGCATTACTTATCCCGGCGTTCAGCTGAAAGAAACTGTTTTGGTTGAAAACCCCAATTATCTTTTTCTTAATCTTGTTTTATCACCTGATGTGCAGCCCGGAACTTTCCAGATTGTTTTTGAAACCGGCAAGAAAAAGCCATTGACTTTCAGCTACGAACTAATTGAAAGAGCCAAAGGATCAGCCGAACGACAAGGTTTTAACAATAGTGATGTCATTTATCTGCTTATGCCTGACCGTTTTGCCAATGGCGACCCATCCAACGACAATGTTGATGGAATGTTGGAGAAATTGAACCGAAGCAATCCGAATGGCAGGCATGGCGGCGATATCAAAGGAATTAGGGATAATCTTGATTATTTCAATGATCTGGGGGTTACAGCACTTTGGTTAAATCCTGTGCTCGAAAATAATATGCCAGCTGTAACATATCATGGTTATGCCATAACGGATTTTTATAAAGTTGATGCGCGTTTTGGAACAAATGAAGATTTTCGTTTGTTGGTCGAAGAAGCTGGAAAAAAAGGTCTTCGCATCATAAAAGATATGGTTTTCAATCATTTTGGCACAAGCCATTGGTGGCTGAAGGATTTGCCTATGAAAGACTGGATCAATCAATGGCCTGAATATACACGCTCAAATTATCGTGGAGGAACACTTGTAGATCCATATGCATCGGAACATGACAAGAAATTGATGTTAAAAGGATGGTTTGACACAACAATGGCAGATCTGAATCAGGAGAATCCTTACGTAGCCAACTATCTCATTCAGAATAGTATATGGTGGGTTGAGTATGCCGGACTCGATGGAATAAGAATGGATACTTATCCTTATTCTGGTAAAGAAGTTATGACTGAATGGATGCAGAGACTGCGTTTTGAATATCCGAATTTTTCAGTAGTTGGCGAAGTTTGGCTTAATACAGCACCTCAGGTAGCTTATTGGATGGAGGATGCAAGCAATGCCGATGGATATAATTCTCATCTAAACTACCTTTTTGACTTTCCGCTTAAATATGCCATTGGAAGTGCTTTTAATGAAAGTCATGGCTGGAGCTCCGGAGTTTCAAAACTTTATGAATCCTTAAGCCTGGATTACCTTTACAGCAATCCTCAAAACATTGTTGTATTTGCCGATAACCATGATGCTGATAGAATCTACACCGTTTTGAAGGAAGATATGAGAAAATTTAAAATGGCTATGGCCTTTTTGATGACAGTGCGTGGTTTTCCGCAAATTTATTATGGTACTGAATTGTTGATGACCGGATGGGAACACGACGGACACGGATTTATCAGAGAGGATTTTCCGGGAGGTTGGTCAGGTGATGAAATCAATGCTTTTAAAAAACAAGGCCTTACTACTGATCAAAATGAAGCAGGTGATTTTCTGCGAATGCTCTTGCATTGGCGGAAAAACAAAAAGGTAATTCATGATGGAATGCTGAAACATTATGTTCCGGAGGATGGTATTTATGTGTATTTCCGTTACAATGAAGATGAAACTGTTATGGTGATTCTCAACAACAATGAAGAAAGCAAAACCATTAAAACAGAACGTTTTAATGAAAATCTTGAAGGTTTCACAACAGGTACAGATTTACTGCACCGCACATATTTCGACCAACTGAAGATGATTTCTGTTCCTGCAATGTCTGCAAGAATTATCGAATTGAAAAAGTAAAAGACTAACGACAGAACAATGATTTTATTCAAAACTTTCCATTCATTTCTTGCTTTAAAAAAGCATGTTGCATTCGCACTTTCATTCATCCTCATGATGCCTTTGATGGCTCAGGAGGTGACTGTAAGTCCTGTTTCGCCTAAAATGACTGATGAAATTACCATTCTTTTTGATGCAACAAAGGGAAATCAGGAATTGAAAGATGTTTATGGAAAAGTTTATTTCCATGCCGGATTGATAACCAATCAAAGTCGTGATGAGCGCGACTGGAAATTTGTAGTTGGCAATTGGGGTGCAGATGATGCACGCGTTGAGATGATTAAAAAAGAAGATAATCTTTATGAAGCCAGCTTTGTACCAAAGGATTTATTTGGTATTACGGATGATATAAAGGTGAATATGATTGCGTTTGTTTTTCGCGATGTAAATGGAGGCAGGGTTGGAAAAACAGCTGCCAACACCGATATTTATGTCCCAATTGATGGATACAAGCCATTGCAATCAAAGCCAGCAGATTACCTCTTTAATGAAATACTTTACAATAGTCATAGGCTGGTCAATGGAAATCTTTTCATTGAAACAGATAAGGGAACCATCGTTGTCAGACCATTTAGTGACAGCATCGTTGAAACCAGCTGGCATCCTGATGGGTTTGAAAGTTTTCCGCCTTCGCATTCAGTGATATTGAAGCCTGCAGAAGTGAGGACTTTCCTCGCTGAGGCTGGAGATAAAATAATGTATGATTTGCCTGGGCTACAGATTTTGGTGCAGAAAAAACCTTTCAAAGTCAGTTATCTCAGTAATGGAAAGAATATTTTGAGTCAGGAGCGGGGTTTCTTTTCGCGAACCGACGGAAACGGTATCCGGTTTACGCTCGATCAGGATGAGAAACTTTATGGCAGTGGAGGCCGTACAAGTGGAATTAATCTTCGTGGACGCAAACTGGGATTGTACAACAGACCCGATTACAATTATGAGTTTGGTGCAGATAATTTGAATTATATGATACCATTGCTCGTGTCGTCAAAAAAATATCTCTTATTGGTTGATAATCCTCATAAAGCATGGTTTGATGCCGACAGCAAAGGTGATGGAATTCTTGAATTTGGCGCTGCTGGCGGACCTATGCGTTATATAATTGCAACGGCAAAAAGTTATCCGCTTTTAATGCAGCAATATGGCATGCTTACCGGAGTGCAACCCATGTTACCTCGCTGGGCTTTTGGCAACCTGCAATCCCGGATGGCTTATCGCACACAGCAGGAAACTACCGAAATTGTTGAGCAAATGATCGCCGAAGATTTTCCTGTTGATGCTGTTATTCTTGACTTTTACTGGTTTGGAGATAGCATCCTGGGTCATCTTGGTCGTCTCGACTGGTGGAAGCCAAGCTGGCCCGATCCTGAAAAGATGATCGCTGATTTCCGAAGCAAAGGAATAAAGACAATCACGATCTCTGAGCCATATATCATTGACAGTCTTGAAAATTGGAAAATTGCCAGTGATCTTCAGATTCTTGCAACCGATAGCCTTGGCAAAACTTATGTCGATAAACAATTCTATTTCGGCAATGGCTCTCTGATCGATATTTTTAAACCCGAAGCGCAGCAATGGCTATGGAAAGAATACAGAAAACAGTTTGATATCGGAATTGAAGGCCTTTGGGGTGACCTCGGTGAACCTGAAAGCCATCCTTCTGATATGTTTCATGTTTTAGGTAAGGCCGACGAAGTACACAATATTTACGGACACTACTGGTCGAAAACTATTTTTGAAAATTTCAGAAAAGACTTCCCTGAAAAAAGATTGTTTTTTCTTGCAAGAAGTGGTTTTGCAGGAACTCAGAGATATGGTATTGTTCCGTGGAGTGGCGATGTGAGCCGCAGCTGGAAAGGATTGAAAGCGCAGTTGCCTGCCATGCTCAATATGAGTATGTCCGGTGTTCCTTACATGCATTCTGATGCCGGCGGATTTGCTACTGGCGTGAAGGATGATGAATTGTATACACGTTGGTTGCAGTTTTCAGCTTTTACGCCAATCTTGCGACCACATGGATCAGTTATTCCTTCTGAACCAATCTTTTTTAATGATACGACCAAACGGATTGTCCGGCATTTTATGAAATTGCGTTATGAATTGCTTCCATACATCTATACCGCTGCATGGGAAAATTCGCAGACGGGCTTGCCAATAACAAAGCCACTTTTCTTTTATCATTCTGATGATGAAAGATTCACTGACTCATTCGATAGTTACTATTTCGGAAGTCAGCTTTTGATTGTTCCGGTGACTGAAAGCAATGTTCAAAAGATATCGGTTGAATTGCCAAAAGGTCTGTGGTATCATTTCTGGTCAGGCCAGAAACACAATGGCGGTAAGAGTATTCTGGTTCAAACAGCTTTGGAAAGTATACCTGTGTTTGTAAAAGCCGGAAGTTTTATCCCAAGAGTACCTTCGGTGAATACAACAGATTATTATAGTTCAAGAAACTTGTTTTTACATACGTATCTCCCCGGTGCTGACGGAAGTTTCTCAGGGCAAATGTTTGAAGATAATGGAAGCAGCTTTGGAACTTTTGAGTCTGGAGACTATGAACTTCTACATTTTGATGGGAAACTTGATAAAGGTGAAATAAGTATTGCCTTAAACCGCACAGGCAATGGCTGGTCCGGAATGCCTGAATCTCGTCTTCTTGAAGTTGTAATTTATGGTCTTGAGAAAAAACTCAGGGAGGTTCAATATGATGGTAAAAAGCTTAGTGAATTGAAAAAAGAAGATCAGCAAAGTGTTAAACAGGGCTTCTGGCAAGACGACAATGGTCAATGGCGCCTAAGAGTTGTTTGGCCTGGACACGAAACAATAATTACAGCAAAATAAAACCTATTTATTTCAATAATTGAAACAATTTTAATATGAAAAAAACAATGATTCATTTAATCGTAATGGCTCTTGCCCTCGTTGTTATCTCGATGGGATTTCTATCATGTGCCACAAAAACTGAAGAGAAATCTTTTGTAAAACCATTCTCTGTAGTGGTGACGCCGACCTGGGCTAAAGATGCGGTAATTTATGAAGTCAATACAAGGCAATTCACAAAAGAAGGAACTTTTGATGCATTTGCAACTCATTTGCCACGTTTAAAAGAACTTGGCGTGGATATTCTTTGGTTTATGCCGATTCATCCTATCGGTGAACTTAACCGAAAGGGCGGCCTTGGCAGCTATTATTCAATTAAAGATTATAAAGCAGTCAACCCTGAATTTGGAAACTTCGAAGATTTTAAAAATCTTGTTGAAAAAGCACATGAAATGGGCTTTAAGGTAATTCTGGATTGGGTGGCAAATCACACGTCCTTTGATCATCAATGGGCTACAGACCATCCTGATTGGTATAACAGAGACGAAAATGGCGAGATTATTTCTCCTTATGACTGGACAGATGTTGCCGATTTAAACTATGAAAACAATCCCGCACTTTGGAATGCCATGATTGATGCACTCAAGTTTTGGGTAGCAGAGGCCAATATTGATGGCTATCGTTGTGATGTGGCAGGAATGGTGCCAACTGCATTTTGGGAAAAAGCCCGTGTTGAGCTTGATGCCATCAAACCGGTATTTATGTTGGCTGAAGATGAAGGACAGCGCGACCTTATGCAGAAAGCATTTGATGCCAACTATGGATGGGAATTTCATCATATCATGAATCATATTGCCAAAGGTGAGAAAACGGCTAAGGACGTTTGGAAATATTTTGCAAAGGAAGACAGCATTTTTGCGCCTTCGTCTTACCGCATGATGTTTACTTCGAACCATGACGAAAATTCATGGAATGGAACGGAATTCGAGAGAATGGGCGAGGGGGCAAAAGCTTTTGCTGTAATGAGTTACACCATCCCCGGATTTCCAATGATTTACAACGGACAAGAAGTTGCGCTGAATCACAGACTGCTTTTCTTTGAGAAGGATGAAATCGATTGGACAAAAGAGTCAGACTTCACTGCTTTTTATACATGTCTTAATTCAATTAAAAAAGACAGCGAAAGCCTCTGGAACGCTGACAATGGTGGATCTTTTACAGAAATCGCAACAGATAAAGCTGCTGAAGTTCTTTCTTTTGTGCGTGAAAAAAATGACAATCGTGTCATGGTTTTGATCAATGTTACCGGAGAGAATGAAGAAGTCACTATTTCTGACAAAAATCTTGAAGGTAAATATACTGACCTCATTTCAGGTGAAACAATCGAAATCGTTGCTGGTAGCGCCTTTACACTTCCTGCATGGGGATATTTGGTTTTGAAGTAATAGTTGTAAAATGAGAAGTATTCTACAATTTGGAATATTATCTTAAATCGGTAGAATACACCTTTTCTTAATTAATGCTAAGATACATCTATAGAATAACTTAGGTAATTTGGCGTGATTTTGGTTGTATTCTAATTATTAAAATATTGAATTATGAAACATCCATGACAACTTCGACACCCATGAGTATGAAAAGTGAAGAGTTTTTTAATTTTGCTTTGAGCAAAATTAAAAAACTATGGAAACAGCACAAGTTCAATTTGATCAGGTCGTATCGCGAGGTTGCGGT
>JAUXMV010000040.1 GCA_030683155.1 Bacteroidales bacterium | reverse complement strand
ATACCGCAACCTCGCGATACGACCTGATCAAATTGAACTTGTGCTGTTTCCATAGTTTTTTAATTTTGCTCAAAGCAAAATTAAAAAACTCTTCACTTTTCATACTCATGGGTGTCGAAGTTGTCATGGATGTTTCATAATTGTAAATTTGTGATTTGAAATAATTGTTCGTGTTTTAATTAATCTCTTCGTCCCATATAGATGGCTAAATAGTACAAAAGAGTTGCAAGGGAAGATAAAGCTGCCACAACATAGGTATAGGCTGCCCAACGCAAAGCTTCCTGTGCCTTGGGGTGGGTTGCAGGTGATGTGACACCGCTGACGTTCAGCCATGCAAGCGCTCTGCGACTGGCATCAATTTCGACGGGCAATGTTACCAGACTGAATACTGTTGTAACGGCAAACATTAGTATTCCAAACAGTAATAGCTGTGGAAAAGTGTTGATTAGCAGTATTCCGGCCAGCAAAACCCATTGTACATACCTTGAGCTGAAACTGACTACCGGAACGAGCTGACTTCGCATCTGCAGCCAATGATAGGCTGTGGCATGCTGAACGGCATGTCCGCATTCATGCGCCGCAACCGCCGCTGCAGCAACAGAATTGCCGTTGTAAACATCAGGGCTCAGGTTGACGGTTTTTTTCAATGGATTGTAGTGGTCGGTGAGTTCACCAGGAACAGACTCAACCCTCACATCGCGTATGCCGTTGTCTGCAAGCATTTTAAGCGCTACATCGCGGCCACTCATGCCGTAATTGACTGGTATTTTGCTGAATGCTTTAAACTTTGACTTCAGTTGACTGCCAACCAGCCAGCTTAAAAGCATGAAAAATCCAAAAATGATCCAAATTGACATAGTTTTTATTTTTTAGTTTTATCAGTGGAATTGCGCATCAAAATTATTGCCAATAAGTAGGATTATCCAAATTTGGCTTGCAGATTTGAGCTTTTTTAACATATTTCAATTTTTTTAGCTTCTTTTTCGTTTACGTACTACAATTATGATAACAACAACGGATTGCGATTGGCTTTATTGAATCATTGCAGTAATTTGAATATCCAACGAATGAAATGAATTACTTTTACATGAATTTTTAAGCAAAATAGTATGGCCAAAAAGAAAAGTTTTTTCAAGGAACTGCAATCATATTTCATTATCACAGTCGGATTGTTTGTAATGGCACTTGGATGGACAGCCTTTCTCATTCCGAATGACATTCTCGGAGGTGGCGTCAGTGGTATTGCAACGCTGATATTCTGGTCTGTCGGTTTGCCTGTTGGCGTCTCAGTGCTGGCGATCAATGCTGTGCTGATTGTTTTTGCAATGCGGATTCTGGGTTCGGGTTTTGGAATAAAAACTATTTATTCGATCGTAGTGCTTTCCGCCTTTTTCGCCGGACTGCAATACTATATCAGAGAACCTTTTGTGACAGACAAATTTCTTGCAAGTATTGTGGGTGCTGTCATGTCAGGCTCTGCCATGGGTTTCATCTTCACACAAGGCAGCAGCACCGGAGGAACAGACATCGTTGCACTCATCGTTAACAAATACAGGAATATCAGTCCCGGAAAAATAATCCTGTTTCTTGATGTTTTTATCATTTTAAGTTCATATCTCATCTTCAAAAGCATTGAGCCGCTTGTTTATGGCTTTGTGGTGATGGTGGTTGTGAGCTACACCATTGACCTTATCATTACAGGCAACAAGCAATCGGTGCAGCTTTTCATTTTTTCCAGACATGCTGACACCATCGCCGATCGCATCGGAAATGAAATGGGGCGCGGCGTTACCTTTATAAAAGGTGTCGGCTGGTACACCAAAACCGAAAACGATATTTTGATGATTATCGTCAAAAGAATGGAATATCCGCAGGTATTTCGCATTGTGAAGGAGGAAGACCCAGATGCTTTTGTTTCCCTATCCACCGTCATGGGTGTGTATGGTCAGGGTTTTGACATGATAAGATGAGGGAGTTGTAAAGAGAGAATCTGACTAAGCAATCAACATTTGATTTAATAAAAAAAAAATTATTTCTTGCTTTTTAGTGAAAATTGATTTATCATTGCCACACAAACAACTGATCATGAAACAGCCACTTATACCCCCCCCCCCCCCCGAATTTGTGATTGGATAGCTATTGTAGGCTTTGCGGAGGTTTTGTATGCGTTTGTTTCAGGGTTAAGTGCTTGTCATAATCGATTTGATGACATCTTGTTTGATGGACAATTTACGTTTTGTTGCACAACAAAGTACATTTTTTTTATAGGAAAGAATAAATTTGACTGATTTATGCCACTACTTATACAAAAGTATTGGTAGTGGCTTTAAAAAACAATCCTAATCAAATACTTGGGCAATAAGAGTAAACTTATCGATTGCTCATAAAAAAATAATATTAATTCAATCAAAATTTAAAATAATAGAAAAATGAAAAAATATTTTATATATATTACTTTTTTGGGTGTATTCCTTTATGGTATTCCTAAAATTGCTGATGCAGCTCCAGATTGTTATGTAAAGCAAATTGTTTGCGCTAATGGAGTGATTCATTATGCAGTCGTTTGTGACCCTTATGATGATATTACATGGAGTGATTTATTATGTGGCTTAGTTGATGAGGAATAGTTATTGAATTCAATTTCCTTAGTATAAAGATTTGCTTCTTCAAACGTTGTTAGTAGAAGTAAATCTTTATAATCTAAAAATATATTTCCTATCAATGTTTGTCTATTTAATGGTTAGATATAAGGCGTTTTTCTTTAAAAATATTATCATATGAAAACTTATAAAACAAAAATCTTTCAGATACTGTTAACTGTTATGCTGATTATTTCGGTCGATGTTGTTGGTCAGTTTTTTGACTTTCCTGCAAAAACTTTAGGAAAAGCCGAATTGATTGCTACCTATTCTTTCAAATGGCGTGAAGATTCATTGAACCTCAAATTTCCAAGGCAAGAAGATATGATGCTGATGCTGGGAAATAATATGAGTGTGTTTATGAGTTTGAATTTTTATAATAATTTTCAGGAAGGAAGAAAATATGAGCAAGAGGGGCGTTTAGATGAATATTTAAGCCTACCCTACGACAAAAGATACCGAACCAGATTCTCCTATACGATTTATAAAAATTTTCCGACTGGAAAAATACTCTTTCAGGATAAAGTGATGGACAATTTTTTGCAATATGAGGAAGATATAAATGCATTCAAATGGGTATTAAGCAATGAAACATCAACCATATCAGACTATAAAGTGCAAAAAGCCAGTGTAAGTTATGGCGGCAGAAATTGGGTGGCATGGTACTGTGCTGACTTGCCTTTTAGTGATGGGCCCTACAAGTTCAGAGGTTTACCAGGCTTGATAGTAAAACTTTATGACACAAAAAATCACTATGAGTTTGAGCTTGTCCATATCGGAAAGCCAGATAAGGAAACGCTAATAGAATTATCTGAAAGGGGATGGATGACCACAAGTAAGAAAAATTTCCTTAAAGCAGAAGATAGTTTTCGTGAAAATATTATCAGCAATGCCGAAAAAGCAGGGCTTTCAAGTGCTTCTCAACAAACAGCTGCAAGAAATATGGCTAAACGAAACAATCCCATTGAGTTAGATCGAAATCCTTAGAACATGAGATTTGTCGTACTGCTTCTCTTTGGGTTATTTTGTTTGAAAGTGACTTTTGGACAAATTGTTTTGAGTGGTAAAATTTTAAACGACAGTTTAAAGCCTGTTCCATACATTAATATTTTAATCTATCCTGTTGATGCTTCGGCAATCATTGCTTACAGTATTTCCGATCTGGATGGAAAATTCTCTGTCAAGGTTCAACATTTGGAAGATAGTTTACGTATCGAAACAAGTGCAATACATTTTAAAAAGGAAATAAGAGTAATTGCTAACCGATCTCAGGAAATACACTTCATTTTAGAAAATGATGTTAAATCCCTCGAAACTTATACTGTGAGAGCATCTCCCATCGAAAGAAGAGGCGATACATTAAGTTATCTCGTGGGTTCATTTACCGAAAAGAGCGATCGTTCAATAGCAGATGTACTTCGCAGAATGCCAGGTATTGAAGTCGAACCAAGCGGCCAAATTCTTTATCAAGGACTGCCAATACAGAAATTCTATGTCGAAGGACTTGATCTGATGGACAGTCGCTATGCAATGGTTAGCAATAATATGCCTCACCAATCTGTTTCAACAGTGGAAGTGCTTGAAAACCATCAGCCTATTCGTGTGCTTGAAGAAAAAGTGGCTTCCCATCAAGCATCCCTAAACATTAAACTAAAGAACAACATTACAACGACAGGTAAAGCACATTTAGGTGCAGGTATGTCTCCATTTTTGTGGGATGCAAATATTACACCGATGACTTTTACCAGTAATTTTCAATTTCTTACTTCCTATCAGACCAATAATATTGGAAAAGATATTTCTGCACAATTAAAAAGTCATGCCGTTTATGAAGCAGGTAAAGCTATGCAACCGAATGATATGGCTGGGATATTAAATGTTCAGACAGTAAGCCCTCCAACAGATTTTGCATCCTCACGCTATTTGAATAATGCAGTTCACCTTGCCAACATCAATGCCCTTGTAAAATTAAACAACAATGTGCAGCTTCGGGCCAATATGCACTATATCAATGATTTTCAACGACAACAAGCAGATGTATCTCATTCGATCTATACATCTGATGACACAATAATCTTTCGGGAAAAAGTCAATAATACGTTTTTGAACAACTACTTACAGGCTGTTCTTACCCTAAGCAAGAATGTGAAGACGAATTATTTTGAAAACAAACTGAGTATAAAAACAAACCAAAGCAATAGCTTCGGGCAATTGATTAAAAACACAGAGCCGATTGGACAAACACTTGAAAAGCCAATAAAGAGCATTTCTAATGATTTTCACTCATTAATACCAATGGGTAAAAAGCTGCTAGATATATCTTCTTTCATTTCATTTAACGATAGCCCTCACCAATTATCAATCAGTCCAGGAGTGTTTCCTTCACTTTTCAACGATGAGCAAGCCTACGAAACGCTTCTTCAATCCATGAAAACACAAGGTTTTTTTACCGAAAACTCAATTGGTTTTTTTTATAATTTCAAGAGTGTTGTCATCACCCAAAGGGCAGGATTTGCTATTCACAAACAAAATATGTTTTCATCGATTGAAATTGATGGCAGCGCTGCATCCTCAGATTTTGAAAACAACCAAAACACTTTCAATGCTCAAACATATTTGCAAACAGAAGCTCAATACAAAAAAAAATCTTTTACACTAAAGCTTAGTTTACCAATTGTTTATCAGAATCTTCGAATTGAGGACAGAATATCTAATCAGGGACAATCTTTGAATCGTGTTTTTTTTAGACCGCGGTTTTTTGTCCATTACAAATTTAAAGGTTTTTGGGAAGCCTCTGCTACCTGGAATCAATCGAACAATTTTGGCAATATTGATGGTATTTATTATGCATATATTCTTAAGACATACCGCAATTTAAGCCAGAATAATGCTCCAGTGGATGTTAACTCAAGGAATATATTTGGTTTTCAGCTAAAACACTCAAATGCCATAACTTCCTTTTTCAATTCGATTGCTTTACAATACATTGATGCCAGTAGCAATTTGTTGTACAACAATTCCCTTGATGACAATGGTGCTTCAATAATAACAGCTGCTTCTCTGCCAAATCATAACCGGTATGTTAGATTGTATGTAAATTCAAGCAAATACATTCCTGTCTTAAAGTCTACTTTTAGTATGCGGGCAGAGGCAAGTCAGCAAAATGGCATTATGAGGGTGAACGATAATACATTTGATACCCAAAATCGTTTTTATAACCTGAACCCCATTTTTATGTACCGCTATAAACATTGGTTGAATTTCGATTATGGAATAAAATTTCAATTTTTCCAAAGCTATATTGCTGAAAATAAAAATATTCAAACGAATATGATCAAGCAGAACATGAATCTTTTTGTCTATCCGAAATCAAACCAAATGTTGAATTTGTCATTTGAATACTACGAATACAAAAACGAAAAGGATTTTTTTATGGATATTGTTTATCGTTATACACTCACAAAAAGCAAAATAGACTTTGAATTGAAGTGGCTGAATATTTTTAATTCTAATGTTTACACTACTTATCAGGTTTTTTCCAATTCAATGGTAGAATCTACCTATTTTCTGAATCCAAGCCGTATTCTTATTTCAGTGAGTTTTACCTTTTAAGCAGTTTTCGAAACTCATTTTTTCAAAATGTTGTTTTTTTAAACAAGCCTTAGACAATAAAACCAGCCCCTTAGCAAAACACTTCCATTTCAGCACAGAAACTTCTAGAATTTTAAGAGACAAGCTATAGTTGTTAGCATATTTCGTTGTGTTCTTTTGTATAAATATTTGAAGATCAATTATGAAAGAAATCTTCAATCCACTTTTGTTTGGCAAAAATCTGGATCAGGAAGGAACTGTACTTTTTGCGACGAAATCTAATCTTGAAGATGAATATACACTTTTGTGGCTTTTTTGAGGATAATGCAAGGAAATTTTGGCCACTGATTTAATTTTTTTAAAAATGTACCATTTTAAAAATTGGCTAAATCTTATTTTGATGCGCTAGCTTCAAATTATAATTATTTAGTCCTATTTTTAAAAACAGTAGTATGAACATCGCTAAATGCCTCAATAGTTTCAATTTCTAATGCCACCTTTTCTTCGATTAACAAATCGATCTTATTGCCATGTTCAAGCTTAACTTATTTATAATCAATTGAGATTGGTTTTTCTTTGTGTAACTTAGTGCCTCCTTGGTGGCGCTTTGTGCAACAGCTATAGCACAAAGATCCACAAAGATTCCGCAAAGAAACACAAAGAGATATTGGTTTCAGAAAAATCCTCAGCACATCAAAATAAGATTTAGCCTAAAAATTTCCATTGATTTTCATAGCTGTAAGCTTTTGATTGGTTATCTTTACAGCATCAAAACACCAAAAGTGCAGATGATGAAATCTTACTTATTTATGTGTTCCATTTTTCAGACTTTATGCCTGTATCTCGCCGGCAAGCGAAGCCCTCAGGTGATTCCATTGAAAATAAGGCCAGCCAATAAGAAATAAATGAAATCGAAAAAAAATCCTCAAATTCCAATGTATAAATCATATAGAACATGAAGAAAAAATCAATGAAATGGCTCATCTTGCTCACTGTGATGGCATTTATGACATTTCCGGCACTGATGGCGCAAGAAAACCTACGCATCAATCTTGACGATGGAACGGTTATTGAAATTCCGTTAAGCGAGATTCAAAAAATTACCTTCGATCTCACCACAGACCTCGGGCAGCGTCCGGAGCTTTTGAAACAGTTGCTCAGACTCAAAGCCTATCCAAATCCGGCCAAAGAGCATGTAACCTTTGATTACAGTCTGCCGGAGCGGGGTAAAGTGCTGATAGAAATTTTTAATATCAATGGCATAAGGCAGCAAAGCCTCGATCTGGGCTTGCAGCAGGAAGGCGATTACCAATACCGCTGGAATGTGCAGCATTTATCCTCCGGAACCTACATCTGCCGGATACAGCAAAACAACCAAATTGTCAGTGAAAAAATTATCGTTAAAAAGTAAACCTTACAATCATGAAAAAAATAGCTTTTACACTTTTTATTGCAGCCCTGATGGTTACAGGCCTCTCAGCGCAAAATCTAAAAATATATAAATCAGATGGTTCAGTCGTTAATGTGCCGCTCAACACTATCGACAGCATTACCTTCGCGGATGAGGGACCTGTTGACAGTTTCATTTTAATGAATGAAATATACTCACGCGGAACCGCAGAAAATCCCGACTGGATTGAAATCTATAATGACTCCGATGTCGCCGTCAATCTTACCGGCTATAAAATTTATGATTCTGGTGGTCAGTCTGGAACCAAGCCCAAGAAAGAATTTCCGGCAGGAACGATCATTCCGTCAAAGGGCTTTTTTGTGATCGTAACAGATGATAACGAACCCAGCGGTTTTGGTTTGTCGAGTGGGGGAGAAGAAGTTTGGCTCGAGAACGCCGATGGAATATTAATTGATAACATCGTTTTTCCGGCCATGTCCATAACACAGTCCTATGGTCGTTATCCCGATGGCTCAACCAATTTGCAGCTGCTGGAAACGCTCACTCCGGGAGCAGCAAACGTTTCTGGTGGATCAACCACATACATAATTTTGATGAATGAGATTTATTCACGCGGGACAGCAGAAGATCCTGACTGGATTGAAATCTATAATGACTCAGACGTGGATGTCAATCTCACGGGCTATAAAATCTATGATTCAGGCGGACAGTCAGGAACCAAGCCGAAGAAAGAGTTTCCTGCAGGAACCATCATTCCGTCAAAGGGCTTTTTTGTCATTGTGACAGATGATAATACTGCAAGCGCTTTCGGGCTGTCGAGTGGGGGAGAAGAAGTATGGCTTGAAAAGGCCGATGGAACAGTTATCGATAATGTCATTTTTTCAGCCATGTCCGAAACACAATCTTTTGGCCGTAAACCTGACGGTTCGATTTACTGGCAGCTTCTGGGAACAATTACCAGAGGAACATCCAATAACAACGCAACTTCAAATTGATAAAAAGGGTTTTTCACAAAACGAAGGAGAGGCTTGTTGTTATGATCGTTGGTCGCCGACTGCCAAAAGTCTATACTGCATAGTCATCATAAACTTCAGCTTAGTCAGACACCCATGTAAGCTTAATTCTTTCGAAAAATAACAGCTCGGGAGATTTGACAAAAATTTAATGCATTCATGTCAAACGAAAGAAAATAGTTATAATTTTGAAATGCTAAACACCATACCATGAGATGCATAAATCAAAATCCTGATCACAAATGGCTGATAAACAATTATATGAGATTGAGGGAAAGTTTGGGTAAAGTGGAGATAAATGCCATAAGGGTGCGTTTAGCAGCTAGTTAGGCAAAATTTTGAAATGTTGAACTGTGTTTCTTTTGCATGAAATGATAATTTTATTAAGGTATTTACATTTTTTATGAGTAGAATTGTTTTTATAACTCAACCGAGTATCGGACATCTGAATACTCTGTTGAGTATTGCTGCCAAAATGAAATCTGATGGACATGATGTACGATTTGTTGTGCCTAGCATTCGATTATTTAAAGTTGGAATTCAAGTATTTGATACTGCAATTGATGTAGTCAATAGAATTGAAAGATGCGGAATATCAGTAGATTTATTACCTCCTCATCACACACATATTTGGGATGCATTCTTCCTGCCATTCAAAACTGGGTATGATGAAACCTGCCACGCCTTTTCTTTGTTTTTTGATGGTCTGGAGCATTATACGCATCATATCATCAAACTATCAAAAAATAAAACCCCCGATGTCTTTGTAACAGATTTTGCTTTCCCGGCAACAAGTATAGCGGCAGATATTTTAAATATTCCTTATGTAACGATATATCATAGTGGTTTGCCATTTTATGGAACGCTTGTTCCTCCATTTGGCAGCGGTCTTCCAGTTGGAGAAGTTAATACTGATTTATATAAAGAATATTCAAGACTGGAGAATAAATTTCTATTTCGACTTGACAGCAGATATAACTTGGCTCGCAAAAAAAATGGATTACCATCGCTAAATCCTAATTTATTACGCAGACCATATTCACCTTGGTTAAATATAATCGCAAGTTCAGATAAAATTGAAGTTCCCCGAAATAATATCACGGAAAATACCTTATTCGTTGGACCATGTTTAAGCAATCGAATAATTGAAAACTTCGATTATATACCGATGCTGAATGATTTTGCGAGAAATTAACATCTGCCTGTTGAAAAAAAATATATTTGAATGTTTTATTCAAAACCAAGTTGGATTTACTTTGCTACATGTCAAACTTCTTAACACATAAGGAAATCTTGGATCTCAAATTGAGACACCGTAAGGCAGATCGGAAAACTGCGGACAAGATCAAGACTATATTGATGTTGGATCAGGGATATTCCTTCGAAGAAATAGCAAGAGTGCTGTTAGCGGAT
>JAUXMV010000035.1 GCA_030683155.1 Bacteroidales bacterium | reverse complement strand
CATTGAACAACTTAAATCAATAAGAAAAATAAGATTTGACAAAGATGATTATGTCATTGCTGAAATAAATAAATCAACCAAAATACTTCTTGAAAACATGAAAATATCTATTACCTAAAATGTCTTAGGCTTTGGTTTTAAGATAGATAGCCTCCGCTTTCAAGAAGCAATCTGATTTTTTTTATAATGTTTGATGTTTGATTGATCGCTTTTGTGAATGTAATCAACTGCTTGTTGAATAAATCAACACGTTCATCCTTGGTCTTGGTAACATTGATATTGTAGTAGGTTTTCTTTGCTGTTCGGGTGTAATCGCGATATTCAATTTCAGAGATTTCTTCTATGAGTGATGATAACAGGTTGGAGCTTGTTTTTATACAATCCTAAACAAGTGAATTGTTGGTGGGATAATGAACGTTGGTTTCGATAACTGTGCTATCCTGCCGCAAACTTACAAGGTCTTCATAACCTTGTTCTATGGTAATTTTGTTAATCTCAACCATTAGCTTGGTCAAACTCTCGGCCCTTATCTTACTGATATAGCTTTGAAACATCTGAAAACTAAAGGTTTTCTTTCGTCAGGTTTGATGAAATTGGCACAGATACGCGAGTCAAGTTGAGCGTATTCAAGCTCCCGATAATCTAGTCCTTTCATCTCTTTGAAGATGGCTGCACGAATGATTTGTTCAACAAAAGGAGTATCTTGTCTTCCAAATATGCTGTTTTTCAAACCTTTAGTAATATCACCTTTAAGGATTTTGATCAAATAGGGATAACTTTCAAGGATGGTATCAATCAATCCGAATTCAGGGTTACAACTCCAGTCTGGATGCTCGAATTTCAAAACAAGGGTGTTGTATAGCTACATCTTAGTTTTGGATAATTCATGCCACTAAAGCAAGAAAAATTATCTTACAAAATACTTTAAACAATTGATATAGTTAGTGTTTATGAGTACAAAGTCAGGCTCTATTTAAACAGAATTGAAGCATTAGCTGTTCAGTTATTATTATAATAGAGCACAATATCAAAGACATTTGTGTCTTTTAATTTTGGTTAATTTCTCATATAAAAAGATGCGGAACTAATACAGGTTTCTTTATTTCTGAGGCTTCGTTCAATTATTTGTTTGTTCACGAAGTCGGATTAGCTTGGCTAATACTACCCAACATTGTTCGATGGGTTTAATGTCCGTTCGTAGGGTGTTTCAAATCCTTCCAAGCTAAGTTGTTATGGACTAACATATTTTGGGCTAGCTGCACGCTTTATATAAGCTTTATGCATATATCTTTGCTTTTTTATAGCCAAATATACACATAATTATCTAACAAACATGATGTTGGGAGTTTTACAGCAGACCCTAAGTAACTCCATATTTTTACCATATTCCAATTCAACACATCTTTGTAACTCCTTATATCCTCCTAACTGGTTGGTTGGGTCATTGAGCATATTTTCTAATCCCTCATGTTGGTGTGAAGTAATAAGTGTTGGCTTATACCCAATCTTCTTAGGAGATAACAGCAAATCGAGTCCGCCTTTAAGGTGCATTGAACGCCATTTCTTAATGCTGTTGTGGTTAATCTCTACTATAAGCTTAGGTAATTCTCACTTTGAAATACCATGCTGCTCATACTTTTTTAATTCTAAGAGCAATTTAACACGCGGAAAATGAAATAATGGTTTTACAAAATTTATTGTCTCACCTATTAAAATCCCCAAAAAACACTTTCGGTTCGATCGCTTAAATCGCCCAGTCTCTATAGTTGCTGAGTTCCCTCCATCTCTCAATCAAATATGTACCTATTTAGATTTGATATAAATTACTTTGTGAGTTTTATTTATATTATGTTTAATCCATTTGCTTTCAGCCAAATAATAAGAAACGAGGTCAATGAGTATGGTGGCTGTCTGTAGCTGATGATTGTAAGTTTGCATGTTTTTTTATCTTTGTGGCCATTCAATTTTTTTGATGGTGTTTTAAACAATTCATTATGAATTCAGTAATATTAACGACAACAACGCGAATTTTACTTCCTATACTGCTGCTTTTTTCCGTTTACACACTCATTCGGGGTCATCAGGAGCCGGGAGGAGGTTTTGTCGGTGGGCTGGTAGCGGGTATGGCATTTGCGCTTTATACAATCTCCAACGGTGTTGCGAGTGCAAGAAAAATTTTCCCCCTTAGCCCGACAACATTCCTGATTATCGGGCTTACTTTCGCCCTGTCGAGCGGATTGCTATCGCTGTTTTTAGGCCTTCCGGCCTTTACCGGCATTTGGGGAACCTACGAATTTCCTGTCATTGGATATCTGAGCACCCCTTTAGTTTTCGACATCGGTGTATATCTGGTGGTTTTCGGGGTGTCATCAAGCATCATATTTACATTAAAATTAAAAGAATAACCCTATGGAGTTTTTACTGGCAATTCTCATCGGAGGATTATTTTCGGCAGCCATATACATGATTTTGAGGCGGAGTATCATTAAACTTATCATTGGCCTTTCCTTTCTCGCGCATGCTGCAAACTTGCTGATCTTTACCCTGGGAAGGGTAATACGGGGTAAAGCCCCTCTCATCCAAGAAGGCAGCAAGCACATCACCGAAACAGTGGCCGACCCTTTGCCACAGGCGCTAATTTTAACGGCCATCGTGATCGGTTTTGGTGTAACAGCTTTTACCATCGTACTCATTCAGCAGGTATATCAGTCGGTTGGCGTTGACGACTCTGACAAACTGAAGGCAAGCGATCAATAATCCCCAATAAAGAAGATATCAATTATGAATGCAATCGTTATTGCTCCTATAGTTTTCCCGCTTATTCTGGGACTAATTACGCTAACTCTTTGGCAAAACCGCAAGATGCAGGAAATTGCCAATGTCATTGGATCGGCTGTAATGGTTCTTATCAGCATCTTACTTATGAAAATGGTCTTATCTGACGGCATCCTCGTTACACAAGCCGGAAACTGGCCTGCTCCTTTTGGTATCAGTATTGTTGCCGACACCTTCAGTGCCATCATGGTTGTGATCTCAAGCGTGATGGGGCTGGCAATAGCAATATATTCCATTTCTTCAATGAAAAACGGATTTGTGCTTTCCGACATGCTGCAGAAAAGGCAGCAGTTTGGCTACTATCCTTTGCTCAACATCATGTATATGGGCATCAACGGGGCATTCCTCACCGGCGACCTTTTCAATATGTATGTCTGGTTTGAGGTGTTGCTTATATCATCCTTTATCCTTTTATCGCTCGATGGCACCAAGCTTCAGATAGAAGGAACTTTTAAATATGTTACCATCAACCTGCTATCGTCAGCTTTCTTTCTTATAGGTGTTGGTTTTCTGTATTCTCTCACAGGTACACTGAACATGGCCGATCTGGCGGTGAAAATACCACAGGTCGAAAACCAGTCAATGGTAACTGTTATTTCCATGTTCTTTCTTGTTAGTTTTGGGATTAAAGCAGCCATTTTTCCATTGTTTTTCTGGCTGCCTTCATCTTACCATACGCCGCCTATAAGCATTTCAGCCATTTTTGCAGGCATGCTTACCAAAGTGGGTGTTTATTCGTTGATACGTGTTTTCACACTGATTTTTATCACTGATGTTGCCTATACCCACACAATCATTCTATGGATTTCCGCTCTTACAATGTTTGTAGGGGTATTGGGGGCGGCATCGCAGTATGATATGCGCCGCATTCTTTCTTTCCATATTATCAGCCAGATTGGTTACATGATTTTTGGTCTCGCGCTCTTTACACCCCTTGCCATTGCCGGCGCTGTATTTTATATCATGCACCACATCATCGTTAAAGCAAATCTCTTTCTGGTGGCCGGTCTTGTGAAACGTGTTGGCGGAAGCTACGACATTAGAAAAGTTGGTGGGTTGGTTAACACATATCCTTTTCTGGCCGTCATGTTCCTTATCCCTGCTCTTTCCCTTGCAGGAATACCGCCGCTGTCGGGTTTCTGGTCTAAGTTTTTTGTTGTGAAAGCAGCATTAGAACTTCAGGAGTATTTTCTTGTTTTTGTAGCCTTACTCGTCGGTCTGCTTACACTCTATTCAATGACAAAAATCTGGAATGAGGCTTTCTGGAAAAACAACCCTGAAAAAATTCCGGCCAAAGAACTCGTTGCAGGTTTGTTTTCAAAACAGAATATCTTTATGACAATACCAATAATTTTGCTTGCCCTGATCACTTTAAGTATCGGTTTCAATCCTGAACCTTTTTATCAGATAGCCGACAGGGCAGCACACGAACTGATGAATCCTTCAATCTATATCAATAAAGTTTTAGGAGGTGCACAATGAAACATTTATTAGAAAACATATTTCTGGCTTTTATATGGTTGACGCTGACCATGAAATTCGAGCTGACGAACTTCATTTTCGGTTTTGCTGCGGGTTTTGTTATTCTGTGGTTTGTAAACAGAAAACACCCCAATGAGTATCGGTATATTCATTTTTTACCAAGACTACTCAGCTTTTTACTGCTTTTTCTAAAGGAAGTTGTCAAGGGTAGCATTCGTATTGGTTACGATATCATAACGCCAAGTCACTATATGCGTCCGGGTATCATTGCAGTGCCACTTGATGCAAAAACCGACCTTGAGATAACCCTTTTGGCCAACAGCATCACCCTTACGCCTGGCACAACAAGCATCGCACTCTCCGACGACAGGGCTTACCTGTATGTATATAATGTATATCTCGATGAAGATGTGCAGAAATCAATCGACGAAATAAAAAACGGACTTGAGAAAAAACTAATGGAGGTTTTACGATGATACTGGAAAATGTAATTCTATACTTCATATTGCCCGTGCTGAGCATCTCAATGCTGCTTATCTTTATAAGGGTTTTCAAAGGTCCAAGACTAATGGATCGCGTTGTGGCACTCGACTTGCTTGTGATTGTGGGCATTGGATCTTTTTCGGCCTATGCCATCCTTCACAACAAAGAAGTCTTCATTGATATTTCGCTCATTCTGGCCCTGATAGCCTTCCTGAGCACAGTCGCTTTTACATGGTATTATGTGAAGGGCGATATAGAGAAAGATAAATTTGATCAACGGTAAACAAAAACTACAACATGATAACCTATTTTGTAATTTTCTTCATGGTCATCGGAGCAGTTTTCATTCTGATAGCCTCTATCGGACTGCTGAAAATGCCGGATATATATCTGCGTATGTCTGCATCAACGATAGCCGGAACTTTTGGTGTGGCATCAATGCTTATTGCAGCCGCCATTCATTTTTTCGATCTTGGAATATTTTTGCATGTGATCGGTGTAATCATTTTTCTGATTCTTACTGTTCCTATTGGGGCTCATTTACTTGCACGTGCTGCATATATCATTCATTTACCTATGTGGGATAAAACAATGCATGATGACCTTAAAGGAAAATATGACAACGAAAAGCAAGGTTTTAAGCCTTTAGGAAAGTCTGCTGCAAAGCCGAAAGCTAAAATAACCGATAAACAAGAAAATTAGGATGCTATGTTGAATATCATTTTCATCGGATTTCTGGCTGCCATTGCTGCTCCGTTTATCCATAAATATCTGCCAAAAATATCAGGTTTGCTTCTCACACTGGTTCCACTGGGAATCTTTGTGTATCTCGCAAACATGATCGCTCCCGTTTCGAAGGGAGAAGTACTGCTTTTAAGCTACACATGGTTCCCTTCAATGAGTGTCAACATCAATTTTGTGGTGGATGGCCTGAGCCTCACTTTTGCTTTGATCATCAGCGGTATTGGTGCCATTATTGTTTTCTATGCGAGCGGCTACCTGCATGGCCACAAAAAGTTGGCGCGCTTCTACGGCTATCTGTTGTTTTTCATGACATCCATGCTCGGCGTGGTGATGTCAGACAATATTCTTGCCTTGTTCATTTTCTGGGAACTTACCAGCATCAGCTCCTACCTGTTGATTGGCTTCAATCACGAATCAGAACGATCACGTTATGCTGCCCTGCAGGCCTTGCTTGTTACAGGTGGTGGCGGCCTTGCATTGATGGCAGGCCTCATTATAATGGGCAGTGTGGGCGGAAGCTACAATATTTCTGAGTTGCTCAGTCAATCATCGATCATTGTTGGCCACAGTCTTTACCTGCCTATACTCATCCTTGTTTTGCTTGGAGCCTTCACCAAATCGGCACAGTTTCCGTTTCATTTCTGGTTGCCCAATGCTATGGAGGCACCAACGCCGGTGAGTGCTTACCTGCATTCAGCGACGATGGTTAAAGCAGGTGTTTTCCTTTTGGCGCGACTGAGTCCAATCTTATCCGGAACCGATGTGTGGCATATTACACTCACAGTTTTTGGAGGCATAACCATGTTGATGGGCGCTTCCATGGCTATCGGACAAAATGATCTGAAAAGAATTCTTGCTTACACCACAGTGAGTGCACTGGGTATAATGGTGTTTTTGATCGGCCTTGGCGGACCTTATGCCATCACTGCTGCCATAACTTTTCTGGTGGTGCATTCCATGTATAAAGGTGGTCTGTTTCTGGTTGCAGGCGCCATTGACCACGAAACAGGCACACGCGACATCCGCATATTAGGAGGCCTTAAAGCCCATCTGCCATTAATATTTTTAGGCGCTATTCTGGCTGCATTTTCCTATTCGGGTATTCCACCCTTTCTTGGTTTTGTTGCCAAAGAGCTGATCTATGAAACTACCGCACACTTCGCTCTTCATCCGATCATTTTGACTGTTGTTGCTGTACTCACCAATATGTTTCTTGTCGCTACGGCCATTATGGTTGGCGTGAAGCCTTTTTTCGGCAAATACCTTGAAACACCAAAACATCCGCATCATGCTCCACTGACACTTTGGCTCGGTCCTGTATTGCTTGGCGTTTTGGGACTTGCACTTGGGGTTGTGCCTTCGTGGATTTCAAAAGGACTGATTTCGCCTTCAGTTGATGCCATTGCTCAGACAGAAGGCATCAAGCTGGCACTCTGGCATGGTTTCACGCCGATTCTGTTGTTGAGTCTGCTAACTCTGGCAGGAGGTGTTGGATTGTATTATTTGTCGGATGCCATCAAAAGGAAACAGGCATTTTTCGATAAGCTCGCAGCCTTTGGTCCCGAAGAAGGCTACAAAGCATTGCTGAAGGGTTTGGTGACTTTCTCTTCCAAACAAACGAACTTCTTCCAGAATGGATACCTCAGACATTATTTTTACTGGATTCTAACCACCTTCATGCTTTTAGTTCTTTTTACCATCTACGATAAAGAGCTGTATTCTTTCCTCAAGGTTGATTTCAGTGGCATTTATTTTTATGAGGCACTTCTGGTTATTATCATGCTTTTAGCCACTTACAGTGCAATTCGTTCAAAAACTGTTCTAAGTTCTGTTGCATCGGTAGGTGTTGTGGGTTATGGTATTGCACTTATTTTTTCTTTCTTCAGCGCACCCGACCTCGCTTTGACGCAATTTTCAATTGAAACACTTACGGTGATACTGCTTGTTTTAATTGTGTATAAAGTGCCTAAATTTAACGATTACTCTCCTGTAAAGAACCGCAGAAGAGATGCTGTCCTCTCAATCGCTGCAGGTCTCACCATCACACTACTTGTGATGCTTGTGCTTAATATGCCTGCCGAAAGTTCCATCAGTAGCTATTTCCTTGAGAACAGTTATGTGAAAGCCCACGGACGCAATGTAGTGAATGTGATTTTGGTTGATTTCCGCGGGTTGGATACCATGGGTGAGATTACAGTGCTTTCGCTTGCCGCAATTGGTGTTTATACTTTGCTCCGGTTCAGAAACGGGAACAAGAAAAGTGTAGAAGAAAATATGAACGACTGATAAAAAATTTAAAATCAATTTATTAGTTGGTTTATAATATTGACTTGATTCTTTTCGGTGATATAAAATAAAGCAAACAGGGTTTCCAAACTGGAAACCCTGTTTGCTTTAATCGTCATTGATATGTACATTTGTAAAGATATTTTTTGGAACAATGCCCATAAAAGCCTTCTTGTTTTTGCTTGTTTTGTTTTTGCAGCTAACAAATATTTCTGCCCAGCAGCCCTTTTATCGCAACTATAGCAGTCAGCATGGCCTTCCTTCTTCGGAAGTATATGACGTGCAACAGGATGCAAAAGGATACCTTTGGTTCACAACAGATCACGGCCTCGCGCGCTTCGACGGCTATCAGTTTCGAACTTTTGATATGTTGGATGGTATGCCCGAAAATTCAGCATTCTATCTCAAACCTGACAAACAAGAAAGGATATGGTTCAATACTTATACGGGAAAGCTGGGCTATATTGAGAAAGATAAGATTTTTTCGTACAAATACAATGAAAAACTTCTGCAGTTTTATGCTGAGAACAATATTAAATATGTCGTATTTCACAACTATTACCCTCAGGATGACGGAAGTATCTTGTTCAATATTTTTGACGAAGGCATGTTTAAAATTGACACATCCGGTGTTATCAGTCAGGTGAGCACTACAGCAGATACTGGAAAACTGAAAATAGAAATATTTCAAAATGGTAAAGTAATCATTGCAATGCCTCCATCTAAACTAATTGAAACCATAGAGTTATCTGCCTCCACAAAAACATCGTTCCATGATATCACTCAATTTAAGCTTCAGAGATATAGTCAGAATTTTTTTAACGTTAAGCACAACAACAAAGGAAAAACCTATCTATCTGCCGGAAGAACAATTTTTCTGTTTGATGGACATATATTGGCAAAAACACTAAGCCTTGATCACCTGATTCTTCGCCTTGGAATCGATAAGGAAGATAATGTTTGGATTGGAACCATCTCCGGTGGAGCCTATGTTTTCAATAGCGAAATGAAACTTGTTAGAAGACTTCTCGAAGGCGAATCTGTAACAGGCTTTCTTCAGGATCATGAAGGGGGTATCTGGCTCACCTCTCTAAACAAAGGAATTTACTATTTTCCAGAAATCAACCAACGTATTTATTCAAAGAATACCGGATTGCCTGACAAAGCGATCAGCAGCATGGCTATTGACAAAAATGGAACAATATGGTTCACAAATAAGAATAATACTTTAGGCAGAATAACACAGGATGAGCTTAAATTGTTTACTTTGAATCTGCCAAACGAAATTTTAATTCAGCGGCTATTACCTGATTTGCTCAACGAAAGACTTCTGATCGCAACAAATCAGAAATTATATTATTTCGACTATACAACCAGGAAAACAGGCACTATCTGTTCCGAAAAAACTGTTCCCGATAATTTCAATATGTTCGGGATTAAAACAATGGTTCAGGATGTTAACACAGGTGAAATCTTCAATGGACATTTTTCTGGGATTTCTAACTTATTACCCGACGGAACCTCAACCATTAACTCATATTACAGCAATACCTTTTTGAATAGAGTCGAAAGTATTGCCATCGGAAAAGATGCTTCGCTGTGGCTTGGAACATCTACTGGGCTTTATCATTTTGCTGATCAAAAGTTTGAATATCTGGGCGACCACTTCCCTCTTTTGGCTGACCGTATTTCAGCTTTGGTTTTTGAAAACGACAGTCTGTGGATTGGCACACGCGGCAATGGACTTCTTTTGCTACACAATGACAACCTGATTCAAATTACAAGAAATGATGGACTTGTGAGTAATTCTATAAATTCAATTCTGATCACAGCACAAACAATTTTAGCAGGCTCTAATAATGGGTTTTCTGTTTTAAAAAGGGAACAAGATCAAAAAAAAATATCCATATTGCATAACAATACAGCAAGTTCCGGCTTGTATGGAAATGAAGTTACAGCCATTGCCCAATATGAAAATGAAATTTTCGTGGCAACAACAGAAGGGATTACCATTTTCGATGACCTTCTTAAGGTAAAAAACATCAGAATGCCTGTTCATATCACTTCAGTAGCGATCGATAATAAAAAGAGAAGCATTTCGAAGCTCACTGAAATACCATTTTATGAACAAAATCTGGCAATAGAATATTTTGCAATCTCCTATGCGATACAAGGACGGCATACCTATAGACATCGGCTTGCCGGACTTGAGGACGAGTGGATTATCAACCAGAAAACAACGGCACAATACCCTTATCTGCCACCGGGAGAATATATTTTTGAAGTTGAAGTTATGAACCCTGACGGCAGCTGGAATCCAGCAACAGATAAATTGATCTTTGTGGTCATGAAACCATTCTGGCGACAATGGTGGTTTTTGGCCATAGCAAGTCTTT
This sequence comes from Bacteroidales bacterium, assembly GCA_030683155.1. GTDB lineage: Bacteria > Bacteroidota > Bacteroidia > Bacteroidales > F082 > JALNZU01. Next base: position 13,438 of record JAUXMV010000035.1, on the reverse strand, counting down.
TGTCACTTTTTCTTATCATCGTTGTATTTCGTCTGGCATACAAAATTATCAGCAAGCGAAAGCGATTGCTTTACGATCTCAATCAATACAGACAGGAAGCCCTTGCGAATCAAATGAATCCGCATTTTATTTTCAATGCACTAAACACAGTACAGCGTTATATCCTCGAAAATGATAAGATCGCATCAAGCAGATACCTCACAAAATTTGCAAAACTCATGCGAACGATGCTCAATAATGCCCAAAAACAGCAAATTAGCATCTCGCAAGAGATGGAAGCTTTGAATCTATACATTGATCTCGAAGCGGCGCGTTTTAAAGACCGTTTTGATTTCATCATTGATTGCGACAATATGATCGATCCAGAAGCAGTTAAAATCCCTGTTTTTTTGATACAGCCGCTGGTTGAAAACGCCATCTGGCACGGCTTGATGAACAGTCTGCGCCACGGCATGCTTGAAATCAGATTTATAAAGAAGGAGGAGGATTTAATTTGCGAAATAACCGATAATGGAATAGGGAGAGAATTGGCTGCACAGTTAAAATCAGACAGCGAAAAAAAATCCTTAGGGATTTCTATTATTCAAAAAAGATTATCTTTGATGAACTTAAACAATAAGCGTAAAACAAGCTTGATATACGAAGATTTGAAGGATTCAGAAAACAATCCCGCAGGAACAAGGGCAATAATTAGTTTTCCTGCAAATTTTCCAAAATGACACTTATATGAAACCGTTAAAAATAGCTATTATTGATGATGAGCCAGATGCCATTGTAACGATAGAGCTCATACTAAATGAATTTTGCAAGGAAGTTGAGGTTGTTGCCAAAGCCAACATGATAGATCAGGGATACGATAGAATTCGTGAGACAGAACCTGATCTTGTTTTTCTTGACATTGATATGCCACGGGGAAGCGGTTTCGACCTGCTGGAGCGGTTTCCAATAAGAAAATTTGATGTTATTTTTATTACAGCTTATTCAAAATATGAGAAGCGTGCTGCCCAATATGGCGCCTTTGATTATCTGAACAAACCTATTGACATCGAACACTTTGTTAAAGTCATTGAACGTTTCAGAGTTCATTTGGAAGAAAACGGACACACATCCTACCGACTGATGCTTTGATGCTTTTTGGAAATAATAAATAAAAAAACGGAGCGCCTGAAAGGACTCCGTTTTTTTATTGTATGATTTAGCGCCAAAGCGTTCAATGCTCTAATCTTCTTCTTTGAGTTTTTCTTCGTACTCTTTAAGAAGCTTTGTCTGTACATCACTTGGTACCTGTGAATATTCAGCGAAACTCATTGAATATGTACCTCTTCCCGAAGTGATTGCGCTTAAGGAAGTACTGTAACGATCCATTTCAGACAACGGCACCTTTGCGCGGATAATCTGGTATTTTCCATCAGAGTCCATACCCATGATAATAGCGCGGCGGCCCTGAAGGTCGGTCATAACGGCACCCATCATATCTTCGGGCATACGTACTGCTACATCATAAATAGGCTCCATAATTTTTGGACCTGCATTTTTAAATGCATCAATGAAAGCATGGCGACCAGCAAGTTTGAATGAAATTTCGTTTGAGTCAACAGGGTGCATCTTGCCATCATAAACGTAAACGATGATATCGCGAGCGTATGAACCTGTCAGCGGGCCTTCTTCAAGACGCTCCATAACACCTTTAAGGATGGCAGGCATGAAGCGTGCGTCGATAGAACCACCCACGATACAGTTGCAGAAAATAAGTTTTCCACCCCAGTTCAGTTTGTGTTCTTCTTTGCCTCTTACAGGGAAATCCGTAGGATCTTTGTAGCCTTCGGTATAGGGTTGAATCATCATATGCACCTCGCCAAACTGACCCGAACCTCCCGATTGTTTCTTGTGACGGTAATCAGCTCTTGCAGCCTTGGTGATGGTTTCGCGGTATGGAATTTTTGGTGAATAAAACTCAACATCAAGTTTATGCACATTGTCTAAAAACCACTTTATGGTATTCATATGATACTCGCCCTGACACTTGATAATCAACTGACGCAATTCGCGCGATAATCCGGCCAAAATTGTCGGATCGATGCGGTGCATATCCTGCAACACGCTGCCGAGTTTTTCGTCATCGGTCGAACTCACAGCTTTTACAGCAATGGTGAAAACCGGATCAGGATAAGCGATCGGTTCGAAAGGTGCATCTGCAGCTTTCGGATCAAAAAGACTGTCGTTGGCTCTTACATCTTTAAGTTTAATGGTTACGACGATATCGCCGGCGATAACCCTTTCAAGTTTTTCCCTGTTTTTTCCGTTTACGGCAAACAACTGAGATACACGTTCTTTGTTTCCTGTGCGCGGGTTAATGAGGTCCTGTCCTTCATAAATTTCGCCTCCATAAACTTTGATAAGCGAAATCTCACCCAGATGCTGTTCGTTGGAGAGCTTAAAGATGAAAAGGCCTGCAGGTTCGGTTGATTTACAGTGAAACTCCTTGCCGGCAGTGGTTTTACGTGGAGTAACTTCATGAGGTGCAGGGCATGTGTAAACAATGAAATCCATCAGGCGGACAACACCAATACCATGTTTTGAAGCGCCACAGAAAACAGGGAACACGCCTCTTGAGACCATTCCCATCTTTATTCCAAAACGAATTTCATCCAAAGACAATGTATCGTTTTCGAAATACTTTTCCATGAGGGATTCATCCCCTTCAGCAGCATTTTCGATCAGTTTGCGATGGAGTTCTTCTGCTTTGTCCATTTCATCGGCAGGAATATCAAGCACTTCAGGAGCTCCACCACCTTGTTTGAATTTCAGCATTTTCATCAGCATAAGGTCGATGATGCTGTCGAATCCTTCACCTGTCCTGACAGGGTATTGGGCCAAAGTAACTTTATCACTGAAATAATCTTTCAACTGTCTTACAGCTTCATCAAAGTTGGCATTGTGATGATCCAGTTGGTTGATAAAGAACACAACGGGTTTCTCGCTTTTTTCAGCCTGACGCCAGGCATTTTCGGTTGTAGCTTCTACACCCGACTGCCCGTTCACGGTAAAGATGGCTGTGTCAGCCACGTTTACAGAAGCAAGGATATCGCCGGAGAAATCGCTGAACCCCGGTGCGTCAAGGATATTGATTTTTTTACCTTCATGCAGTGTGTGCAAAAGGGTTGTCTGTACTGAAATTTGACGTTCTGTTTCTATCGGACGATAGTCAGAAACCGTATTTTTGTCATCTACAGTGCCTTTACGATTAATCATCTTGCCCTCGAAGAGCATGTTTTCAGCCAAAGTCGTCTTGCCGGATTTTGCGGCACCGATCAGGGCTACATTTCTAATCTCATCTGTCTGGAAAACCTTCATACTATGTATCTGTTAAATTAACACTTAAGCCAAATAATAAGGGGGCAAATTTAAGAAAATAGGCCAAATAAAAAAAACTTGGTCCTTATTTAAAATCAAGCTGAATAAGAGCAGGAAAAGATGTTTTGTAAATCACTGTATTCAATGATTACAAACGCAGACCGGATAGCGTTTTTAAAACTTTCGGGCAATGCTAGATAGTCTTCATTTCCTCCTTAATTGCGAGCCAGCGCTGCTGATCCATCTTGGGTCCAATCAATTCTATTACCCTTCCTGCGAGCAATGCTCCAACCTTGCCTGCTCTTTCAAGGGTATAACCGCTTGCCAGGGCATAAAGAAATCCGGCTGCAAACAAATCACCGGCCCCTGTCGTATCAACCGAATTAACTTTTATCGTTCCAACTGTAACTTTCGTTTCGCCCTGTTTGATCATGGAACCTTTTGCGCCAACTTTAACGATTGCCATCCAGCATCGCTTTGACAGCAGTTCCAGTGCCTCTTCAGGTTCAGCACCAGTGAAGGCTTTCGACTCTTCTTCGTTGGCAAAAACGATGTCAATGTAATCATCGAGTACCCTTTCGAGCAATGCCTTGTTGGCTTCCACAACATTGTAGCTGGCCAGGTCAAGCACAATCTTCAGGCCGGCCTCTTTGGCCAGTTGAAGCGCACGAAGAAGGAGTTCTTCATTCTGAACAAGATAGCCTTCAACATAAAGCATATCATAGCCTTCGAATAGCGGCTTGTCAAGATGGCCGGCCGAGAGTTCAACGGCAGCACCAAGGTAGGTGGCAAAGGTGCGCTCACCATCGGGGGTAATCATCGCATTGGCTATGCCCGTAGGCGTTTCACTTCTGAACAATACTGGCTTGATGCCCGCAGAAACCATGTCGTTGTAAAAAAAATCTCCTGTTTCGTCCTGTCCAACATGCCCTATAAAGGCCGTTTCAATGCCCATTTGTGCAAGGCCGTGAATGGTGTTGGAGGCTGAGCCGCCAGAAGCGCGGCTTCTATTGAAATGGGCTGTTGCGGCAGAAACTTTTTCTGAAGTGTCTGCATCAACAAGCTGCATACTTCCTTTTGGTAATTTAAGATTTTCGAGCACAAGCTCATTTTCGACCTGTGTCAACACGTCGACTAAAGCATTTCCTATACCTAGTATTTTTGTCATCGGGGAATATTTTCGGCAAAAATAGCGAAAATATTCCCCGATGCTTTGATTTGAATCGAAGGGTTGTTTACATCAATACCATCTTGCGGACAAACTGCTTGTCGCTCTTGCGGATGGTTACCATATAAACGCCCTTTGGCAGATAAGAGAGATTAATGCGACAAACAGATGAACCATCTTTACAATCCTCAAACGAGCCTGAGAAGACCTCCACGCCACGTCCGTCGTATACACTCACAAAAAGTTCTCCTTCAGTGCCATTATGCTTGATGGCGAATTCACCTTTGCTTGGGTTAGGCATCAGGACGAGCTGTTCATTGTTTTCGATTTCATCAATGTTGATGTAACAATCGTTTCGGATTGTAAGATTTACAGTACCCATCACAGAACATTCCTGAACAGTACCAATAACAGTGATTGTTCTTGTTGTTCCGGGGAAATATGCTGTCCCCAAAATTGTTGTAGTTCGGGTAGTGTCGCCGGTAGACCAGTAATATTTCTGGAAGCCCGGGCCTGCATCGAAGGTAATCTGCTCGTGCGGACAAATGGCAACATTAGCACCTAAATTTATTGTGCCACTGATTCCAACAACTGATGTTGTGAGGGTATCAGAACCTATACAGCCATTTGCAGCAATATATGTATAGACTACATTATGTGTTCCTGTACCTGCAATCTGCGGTCTGAACTGACCACCGACAACACCCGGGCCACTGAAAATTCCGCCAACTGGCAGACCTGTAAGCGTTGTTGGGTTATCGTTCAGGCAATACAATGGCAGTAAGCCGGAAAGCGTCACTACAGGTGAAGGTTTGATGACAACCTGAATTGATGCAAGCGTGGTGCAGCCTAGTTCATTGAGTCCAAAAACAGAATAGGTTGTGGTTGCCAAAGGAACAACAGTAATGGAAGGCCCCGTTTGCCCTGTAGACCAAACAAAAGAGTTGGCTCCAGAAGCAGTAAGAACTATTGGCGTACCTCCACAGACATTCTGTGCAGAAGCCATAACTGTCAACACCGGAGCTGGTAACACGGTTACGAGTACACTATCGGTATTTGTACAGGCAAAGTTGGTAGCATCTGTTATCGTAGCAAAATACTTCCTTGTGGTATTTGGTGCCACCTGAAGGGTGTAACCGGCACCGATAATGTTTCCATTGATGTCTGACCACAGGCAGGATTGTCCGCCTGTAACTTTAAGGGCAATGGCTTGTCCTGCACATATTGTGGTATCATTACTGATCGTCATCAAAGGTCTTGGCTGCACAGTGATGAATACACTGTCAATCGAAGAACAACCATCAACAGTGACCATTTCACCTGTAAACCAACCGCTTTGGTTGAAAGAATAAGTGTAATATTTGATGAGATCTGTTCCCATAGGGACTGTTATGGTTTTGTTCCATACAACATAATCAACAGCTTGACCTGTGGTTTCAGCGAGGGAGAATGTGATGCTGCTGCCCTGACACACTGCCGGTGCACCCTGAAATATTTGCAGAGATGCAACAGGTTTAGGATGCACAATAAGAATTATACTATCAGTAACAACACAATTATCAATGCTCGTTACCGATGCAGTGTAAGTATATGTGCCGGGTGTATCAGGAGTTACAATCCGGTTAGGATTGATTAATCCGTCCCACCATGCAAAAGAAACAGCATTTGTAGCAGAGGCTTGCAGTAAAACAGAACTGCCAAGACATATTTCTGTATCGGATGCCGTTAAAACTAAGCCAGGTGCTATGAGCGGTGTCAAAGTTATTTCTTCGCTGGCAGCACAACCATTTATAGTATTCATTTCTAAACGTATAACCGCAGTTCCCGACATTACATGCGTAAACACGGAAGTATTGACACCAACCGGTTCACCGTTAAGATACCATGCATAGGTGAAAGACTCACCTTCAGGGCCGGTAAAGACCAGCATTTCGCCAGGACAGACAAAACTGTTGCCACCGAGATCAATTTGCGGGGTTTCCCAAACAGTAAACAAAATTTCTTCTGAATGTGTGCAGCCAAATTCATTCGTCACCATTAACACGACCAAAACATCCTCTTCAGCGATGAAAGTATATTCAGCTTCAGTTCCAACAAGCACATCATTCACATACCAGGCGTAAGTGAAATAGTCTTCAACCGGTGTTTGTACGATGACTGTTTCTCCCTGACAGAAAGAATCTCCAAGTGGCGTTATAATAACTACTTCGGGCAGACTATGTACGGTTATATAAGCGGTATCACGAGAGATACAACCAATTGAATTGATGCCTTCGGCCCAAAATACATAGGTTGAATCAGCAAACTGTGGTGTGAAAGTTCTGTTGAGCTGACCACCTGCAAGTCCATCCCACCATGAGAAGGCCAGAATATTTACCGGATTGATAGAAAGCGTAAATGATTCTCCGATGCAAATATCAAGACTGTCAGGTGACAGCAATATGCCCGGCGCCGTATGCATGAATACAGGAATGGAATCGGTGCCAATACATCCGTTAGCATCTGTAACATCCAGTCTGACCATAGAATTGGTGTAAACTGTGAAGTTTAATGTGTGTCCATTTCCATTGCCAGCCGGCAGATTGTTGACATACCACTGATATTGATAACCTGCTACAACAGGACCAAGAACTGTAGCCTGCGTTCCATAGCAGAAAGTGTTGGACGAGCCCTGCAAGTTGACTTCGATAACAGGATGGTTATTAACAGTAACGAAAGCAGTGTCGCGGGCTTTGCAGCCAATAGCATTGATGGCTTCAGCCCAGTAGGCAAAGGTAGAATCACCGATTGCAGGCGTGAAGCTTCTTGTGTTGAGATTGGTTCCCAGACCATCCCACCAAATGAATGAAGTGCCGTTGGTGGTGAGACTTATCTGAACAGTTTCACCAAGACAAATTGCTGTTTCTGCTGGTGTAAGATTGATGGTGGGCGAAACAAGTGTGGTAATTGTAATCTCATCTGTAGCAGAGCAACCAACATCGGTGCCAACATAAAGCCTTAAAGTAAGATTTTGAGTGACGATAAATCTGTAAACAGAATCTGTACTTACTAAAACATTGTTGACGTACCATTCATAATAAAAGTCACCATCCACCGGAGCAAAAAATTCGACCGGGTAGCCAATGCAAACCTGACGGTTGCCTCCAAGATCAACTTCTGGAGCATCGAACACATTGATGGTTATTGTATCTGAATCCTGACAGCCGTTTTCGTCTGTTACCAAAAGTGTGATTTCAACGGAAACTTCTGTTAAGAAGCTGAAAACTGAATCAGTACCTGAAAGCACGCCGTTGACAAACCAGTTATAGGTTAATCCGCTGCTTACCGAAGCCTCGAGAAGAATTGGCTCGTTCTGACAATAGCGGTTTCCGCCAAAAGGCTCAATTATATAAACTTCAGGATTTGGATGCACTGTAATGAATGCTGTGTCACGGCTTATACAACCGAAGCTGTTGATGCCTTCAACCCAGTATATAAATGATCCGGCTGTATTGGCAGCAAAAGTTCTTTGCTTCAGGTTTCCGGCCAGTCCGTCGAACCAGGAATAAGAATTGACGAACTGATCGTTGATTGAAAGTGTAAAGCTTCCACCCAAACACACTTCCAAACTGTCAGGGCTGAGAATAATGCCTGGCAGGTTAAGCATTTGAATGGCTGTTTGATTGGTGTTAACACAACCTTTGATATCAGTAATTCTTAGTTTTACAACAACATCTTTTGTAACAACAAAGCTATGCTGGTAAGAATTTGTGCCAACCGGAACATCATCTATGAACCATTGATAAGAATGTCCGGCAACCTGAGGCCCCTGAACAGTAGCAGTAGCATTGAAACAAATGATGTTTGACCCTCCAACAACAGTCAGTGGAACAGCTGGCAATGGATTTACTTTTACAAAAACGGTATCGCGCGAACGACAGCCAATACCGTTGATGGCTTCTGCCCAATAGGCGATGGTAGTGTCGGCCTGCAATGGTACAACGGAACGTGAGGTAAGATTACCACCTAAACCATCCCACCAAATAAAGGAAGTGGCTGAGGTTGTGCTTACCTGAAGATTCACTGCATCACCCAGACAAATTTCGGAATTGTTGGCTGTCAGATTAATTCCAGGCACTGCAAGCGGAGTCACGGTAATCTGATCGGTGCTCGTGCAATTACCCACAGTGGCTTCAAGTCTTACTGTGACGGGCTGTGTTACTATAAATGAATATTGATACGTAGTATTCGCAATTTGTACATTGTTTACAAACCATTTATAGGTGTAACCGGCTACGTTGGGACCAGCCAGCTCAAGAAGATAATTTGTACAAATCTGTCGGTTGCCACCAAGATTAACTTGTGGAGCTTCTTCTACAGTGATAATAATTTGGTGTGTTTTCACACATCCAAATTGGTTCTTTACAGTTAGGACAACTGTTCTTGTCTGCAATGCAACATAATTGTATGAAGCACCTGCAGCAACAGAATCACCATTAACGCTCCATTTATACTGATGGTTAGGCAAAATTGTAGTTGTCAGCGTAACATTCTGACCCTGACAAACAGTTGTTTGTGCCGGCGGATTGATTAAGGCTACGGGTATTGGGTGAACATTTACATATACAGTATCTGAAGAAAGGCAGCCAGTAACATTATGCAGTCCGCTGGCCCAAAACTTAAATATACCCACAGTTTCAGGAATGAAACTACGAACAGGCTGATTGCCTCCAAGTCCATCGGCCCATACATAACCAATGATGTTTTGCTGGTTAATGGTCAACTGAACCGTTTCGCCGAGACAGATATCTGTTTTGTTTTGCAGGATTTCAATTCCAGGGAGATCAATAACCTGAATATTGAGTGGAGCGGAGATTGTCGCACATGTATTTCCATCGGTTACTCTCAATGTGACAGCAACATTTTTTGTTACTGTAAATGTTAACAGATGGCTGTTTGTTCCGGCTACAACGCCATCGATATACCATTGATAATTGTAACCAGGCTGTTGCGGCCCCTGAACAGTAACATTGGTATTGATACAGATATTTGTTGAACCGCCAACAGCCTGAATGTTTACAACAGGCGGATTATTAACGGTTACGGTAACAGTGTCACGTGAATTACAGCCAATCGTATTTACAGCCTGCGCCCAGTAAATAAATGTTGAATCACCGATATTGGGTGACAAAATGCGCATGTGTGGCCCAAAGGTAGTAAGACCGTCAAACCAAAGCACCGAAGTAGCATTGGTTGTGGTTGCTGTAAGGGTAACAATGTCGTTGAGGCAGATTTCTGGTTTGTTTGTAACAAGATTAATGCCTGGAACAGCCTTTGAAGTAATTTGGACAGCATCGGTGGTGGTACAACCTTCCTGTGAAGAAGCCTCAAGCCGCAAAGTAGTTGTGCCGGCCGGAACAAGGAAGTTTAGCACTCTTTGCGTACTAATAGGGTTGGCTTCAGCATTTCTGAACCAGGCATACGTAAACCCAGTACCTACAGGGCCTTCCAGTGTGACGACATAATTCTGACAAACTTCCTGATCCGGTCCAAGATTGAAGACGGGTGCATTTTTGGTTACAACATTTCTGAATGCTGAGCCCGAGCAACCAATTACAGTGTCTGTAACGATAAGCCGCACAGTAGCATTCTGGGTAAAGCTTCTGATGTAAGTCTGGCTTACGGCTCCTGCCTGCGCAACGCCGCCAACATACCATTGATATTTGTAGGAAGAACCTGCAGGACCAGTAAATGTTACATTGGCGCCGGTGCAAACAGGATCATTTCCTGAAGAAGCGGCAATCGTAAAAGCGAGGGTATCGCGCACAAGGATATTAACCGTTTTTCGGGTAATACAACCTGTTGCATTGATCGCTTCGGCCCAGATAGAAGTATCTTTTGTAGGAATGAATCCGCGTGTAAGAACGTTGCCTTGCAGACCATCGCCCCATGCAAAATAAACAGGTGGATTCACCGGAGGATTGGTTGTAGACAAAGTAATGAAAGTCTGATCGCCTAAACATAACTGTAATTTGGAAGCTACCATGTTCAAAACAGGAGGCAGGACAGGATTTACAACGACAGAATCAGCGTTTGAACAGCTACTGAGTGTGTTTGTAACAATCACCTTTATTTCTGTTGGTGTTGATCCGGCAAGGATATCAGTAAAAGTAAAGGTATTTGTTCCCGGTATCTCAATATCATTCACAAACCATCTGTATGAATAGTTGGCATTTTGTGTGGCCACATAGGTTTTTGGCTGTTCCACGCAGGCATTCAAACCTCCAGCAGTTGTTATGGCAACAACAGGTTTGGCTTTTACAGTTACAGCAGCATAAGCTGTATCTGTACAACCAAAAAATGTTGTGGCACGTGCAGAAAAGATGTGATCACCCACTTGAGGATAGATGGTAATAGGAGTATAATTCAAAACATAATCCGGGTTGATCCAGTTCCAGGTTGTACCCGAAATGCCGGTTAAAATCAAGGTCAGAGGTTCGCCAACACAAATTTCACTGTTATTGGGTGTGAGAACGATGTTTGGCAGCGGATTGGCGTCAATTGTTTTTATTGCTTCTATTGTGCAGCCGCCAAGAGTCACTTCCACTCTGATAGTGCTTGTTTGATTCAGTTTGAAAGCATATAAATTCGCGCCTGGTCCCTGACCGGTTTTCACTTGTGTAAGTCCGTTGAACCAGGTATAAATATAAGCTGCATTGTAAACTGTTGTCATTTTTATGGAATCGCCGATACATGCAGAGGTGCTGCCAAGTGTAAAGGTAAGATTCACTGATGGTGCAGGCAATACATTCATCACAATGGCAGTGGCAGTGGCAGGATTGCCTGTTACGCACTGTTCGCTCGAAGTCATTACAACATGCACCTGATCTGTGTTGGCCGGAGCATAAGTGTAGGTATTGGTGTTTGTACCAACATTGCTGTTGTTAATTTTCCATTGGTAGGTTGGATTCTGACCGGCATTTGCCCCAATTGCATTAAATGTTACTGCCGATCCGGCGCAAACATTGTTATCGGAGGCATTCACAACAACACTTACAGGAAGCAATGGATTCACCGTCATTGTGATGGGGGTGGAGACTACGGTCTGCTGTGTAACACAATTCAGGCTTGAGGTCATGAATACCTTTACAACATCACCATTGCTGGGAATGTATGTATATATCGGATTGTTGGTACCTGCATTGACATTGTTCACCTGCCACTGATAGGAAGGCGTTGTGCCACCATAAGTTACCAATGCTGAAAAAGCCACAGCCTCACCCTGACAAACTTCAGTATTTGTTGCAAAAACATTTACCGTTGGCACTTCATTCGGGATAACCACCATAGTGATTGGGTCGGATGTGGCATTTGTGTTCAGCACGCAGGTTTCGTTAGACGTCATGGTAACTGAAATCTGCTGACCATTGGTTGGTGTAAACAAGAAAGTATTGCTGGAGGTGGGCGCGCCTGAATTCACTCCGTTCACTTTCCATTGATATACAGGTGAAGTTCCTCCATTAAACGGCGTTGCTGTGAAAGTCACACTTTGGCCATCGCAGATATTATTTTGAGAAACCGATAAACCAACTCCGACAACCAATTGTGCGGCAACTGTCATCTGAAGTGCATTTGAAGTGGCCGGATTGCCCGAAGTACAAATTTCACTCGAGGTCAAAACAACAGTGATAATGTCATTGTGGGCAGGGTTGTAAGTGAAAATACTGCTGTTGGTTCCTGCATTGACGTTGTTTACTTTCCATTGAAACTGCGGGGTCAATCCACCATTTAGCGGAATTGCCGTAAAAGTTACCGGGGTATTCTGGCAAATCTGCAAATCAGGATCACTAGAAGTAATCGTGACGCTCACCGGCATAATAGGATCGACGTTCATTACTACAGGAGGAGAAGACACTGTTGAATTTGTAACACAGCTTAAGCTTGATGTCATCTGAACAACAATCTGATCATTGTCATTGGGTGTATAAGTGTATTGGTTACCAGTTCCGACTGATGGACCTCCATTGACAAACCATTGATATGTAGGTGTTGCGCCACCATTGACAGGGATGGCGGTATAAAGCACTTCAACATTTGCACAGACTTCTGTGGCAGAAGAGATGGTGACCGAAGTTGGGAGAATTGGATTCACTGTCATCAAAATAGTATTTGAATTCGCAGTGCCGCCGCTGCATGCGCTGGATAAAACAGTCGCTCTTACCTGATCATTATTGGCAGGGGTATAGGTGAATGTTGAAGTAGTATGTCCTGCCTGTACGACATTGTTTACATACCATGTATAAATGGGGTTGTTACCGGCATTTGCAGGCGTAGCAGTATAACTGACAGCGCTGCCTACACAGACATTATTGTTTCCGGCAATTGAAAGTGTAGGTGTAATTGAACTTACAACATTCATTGTAATCGTATTCGAAGTAACCGGAAGGGCGCAAGGGAGAGAAGAAGTCATCACTACCCAAACGTCATCGTCATCATTGGGTGTATAAGAAAACACACTGAGATTTGGTCCGATATTGTTTCCATTCACTTTCCATTGGTAAGAAGGAGATGCTCCCCCGTTTACCGGTGCTGCAGTAAATACAACACTTGTGCCTATACAGACTGTGGATTCACTTGAGGTGATAGATACAGTAGAAGCAGGGTTTGCTATTACGTTAATTGAGCCCGAAGCAGTTATATTGCCACAACCACCAGTCAACGGAATTGAATATGCAAATACACCACTAGCAGATGGCGTACCTGAAATCGTGATTGTATTTGCTGCCCAAGCAGCTGTTACACCTGCTGGCAATCCTGTCGGAGCGCCAATGCCTGTGGCACCAGTGGTGGTATGTGTGATCGCAGTTAAAGGAGTATTGATACACAAAGTAGGTGTTGATGATGCTACACTTGCGGTGTTGTCAGGGGTCACAGTAA
>JAUXMV010000034.1 GCA_030683155.1 Bacteroidales bacterium | reverse complement strand
CTTCGAATCGCTTGTTTACCTGTGACAAAATTAGTGCGAAAAATATTCTATCCAAAATATTTTAGCTTAATCATTTACAAGGGGTTAGCTATAGTCCTTTTTTTATGCGGAATTGCTGTATTAAGGGGTAATGAAAAAAATCAATCAAAATGAGACATAGCCTCCCTCTACTAATTCTCTGCCCGGTTTTTTAATCAAGCTAAAAGTAATGAAACAACTTCTTAACTCATTTCTCAAAAATCATCCCGTCGAGATTATTCTCAAAACTAAAACCGTAAACTCATTCCGGCAAAAAGTTGTATGCCCTGAACAGGGTACATATAATACCGTTCGTAACGGTTGTGAAGGAGATTGTTTACTTGTGCGAAAACCGTAAACTGTTCATTGATTGCATATTCAGCTCCGAGGTTAATGTCCGTAACAGGTTTGAGTGCAACAAGATTTTCGATGCCATTCACATATGAGGGTGCATAACGCTTGTCTTGGAACATCAATTCAGACTTCAATCTTAGTTTTTCATCAAACTGATATCCTGCTATGAAATGCATTTGGAAACCAGGCATATGCCATGCTTTAGTGAGACTGTCCATTGTATATTGATCAAAAAGAAGACGGGTGCCAATATTAATTTTGTTTGTGAGCTTATAGGATGCTTCTCCGGAAAAGCGCAGTTTTTTGATATTATCAAAAGTTACTGTCAGCGTATTTTGGAATACCGTGCTCGTATCTGGGATAAAAAATCCGGCATGATCAGTTTCTTCATAACGAAGTCCAAGATGCAAATCCAGATTTTTAATGACACCTGTTTTTATGCCGGTTTCAAAAATAAAGCGCGAATTTGACCACCAAGCCATCTCTGCTGAGCGCAAAAACGGATTGATTTCAGTAATCTGACTTAAGCTGTTTCGCTCAATTTGTCCATCCATTTTTGCAAAAAGCTCAACCTTTTCATCGAACATAAAAAGCTTGCCGGAAAGCATGGGATAAGCAAATAAATGGGTGCTGGAGTCGTTCATGAATTCGAATCGAAAACCTGCGTTTAACTCATAGAAACTACCGGTTAGTTTCAATCCGGGCAACAAGCCAAGGCGGAAATCATTGTATCCTGAGATTGAATCTTTGTTGGAATAGAACCCATTATCTATATCTAAACCAATTGTTTGCGTGCCTGAATAACGAAACAATTCGAAATTTTTCCGAAATTCCGCATTAATTTCAAAGCTTTGTTCAGTTGCTTTAAATCGATCTCTGAAAGTATTGTATCGAATGGCTGCTTTATGATGCAGTGCATAAAAATCTTTATAATTACTGTTCAAAACAGTCTCTATTCCAATGTTCTGATAGTGTTGAGCAATGGAATCCTTTGTAAAATTATCATTGGGAAAGTCGCCCGGCTTAAAACCATAATAACGGTTATGATTTCGCTTGTAGTATAGATTTGTTCGCAGCGTATGGTTGTTGAAACTGTGATTCAATCCAGCAGAAAAAGTATTTTTCATCCAATCGGATGGCGCATAATCCTGCACATTTGTCCATGAGGATAAATGTTGAATTCCCAGATCAAAAGATGTTTGTTTTCCAAGTTCAGAGTGATGTTGAAAAAGAAAGATCGGGCTGATATTTGACCCTAGTCCAGCTCTGACATAATTATGAAAGGTGTTTTTCTTTTCTCTGATCTGCACTGTCAACGGACTGATAAGCTCTGCATCACTTTTTGTAAAAAGCACATTTTCAACTTTAGTGAATTTAGGTTTAAAGGCCTCAATGCCTGAAGTTGGTGCCTCTGGCTTCAGATTTATTTTCTGAAATTCTTGCAGACTTGGTTGAAATGAGCCAACAACAGTTACGCGCTCACTATGGGTTTGACCCAATAAAACAACTGGCATCAACATTGCCAAAATAGCAAATACCCTCATTGAGTGGAGAAAAACCAGAAGACCGTATTTTTTTATTTTACTAAACATATCTTTAAATTGCAGATAATTCATTGAAATAGTATCGTTTACCTGTTATTTTAACATGGATAATTTTCTGGCTGCTTCCTGTCGGAGGTCTTCGCCTTTATAGTTATCCACAATACTCTTCAGCGTTTCTTTTGCCTGAAAAATATTGTTGTTTTTCACGTAAATGTCGGCAAGCAGAATAAAACTTTTTGCTACCCAATAGTCTTGATTGGCATACTTCTCTGCAAGGTCGAAAATCTGATTTTCAGCATCATCAAGAAAGTTGCTCTCAAAACTGATACGTGCAATAAGATAGTATGCTTCGGCACCCATTGCACTGTTATTCAAGCGGTGGGTTTTCATCAATTCCTCTTTGGCATCCAGGTATCTTTTGGTTTCAAAAAGTGATTTTCCGGCTATATAATGCGACTGCAATTGCTGCTCCGGCCTGACTTTTTCATTTGACAAAAGCTGACGCGATGACTGAATTGCTTCTTCATATTTGCCTGTGAAATAGCTGCTTTTCATTTTACCTTCCAAAGCTTCTAATTTTTCATTAGGATCTTCAGAAAGGGTGTAAAGGGTTGAATAGTATTTGTATGCGTCATCATATTTCTGTCTGTCGTACTGAATTCGTGCGGCGTTAAGCAAGGCCTCTTCCAGATAAGGATTGTTATTGATGCCAATAATATATTCCAGACTCCTGAGTGCTTCATCAATTTTTTTGCTGCTGATATCCAGCTTCGATTTGTAATGATGCGCCTGAAGAATGAATCCGCCATTAGGATAATTTTTCAGGTAGGAACTGAAAGCCTGTGCCGCTTCACTATGACGATTCTCGTTGTAAAAGTTTTCGGCCATTGTAAAAGCAAGCGAATCCTGCTCCGAAACGCTGACTTCGCCGAATCCCATTCTTTTTGCATAAACAAAATAATCCTCGAGCTTATTCATTTCCATGTAAATAACCCTTAAAGTATTTAACGCTTCTCTTGCGTCCGGCGTGCCGGGATATGTTTCTGCAACTTTTTTGAGTTGTGTTATTGCTTGTTCATTTTGATTGTTGTTGAAATAAATCAGGCCTGTTTTTAGCAAAGCTGCCCGTGCGAAAGTTGACCTTGGACGCTCTCGAATAAGTTTATCGAAATAACTCAAAGCACTTCGGGTGTCGTTTGTAATCAGACTGGTAGCACCCATCTCATACAAAGCATTGTCATAATAAGCAGATTTGGGATAACCTTTAATCAATTGATCGAGTGCGTTGATTTTTTCATTATATCGTCCCATTGCGCTATGAGCGATACCTTGTTGAAACAAACCATAATCAGCCTCGGCTTGTCTTGCGCTTACCACTTTTCCGTATGCTTCAATTGCTTTATCATACTCCTTGCTGATAAAATGGCAATCTCCAATGCGCAGCCATGCATCATAAAGCATCCGGGGTTCCTTTGCTGAAGGCGCAGCAGTGTATTGGCGAAATGATGACAAGGCCTGCTGATATTGTTTTAAATGATAGAACGAATAGCCAAGGTTATAGTTTGCCAAAGGCACAAGTTGGGTTTTTGAAGCCTCTCGGTGAGATAAAAACTGTCGGTAAAATTTCTGTGCATCAACATAATTTTTTTGCTGAAATCTTGATTCAGCGAGCCAAAACAGGGCAGGGGCAGCAAAAGTCGAATTGCTGTTTTGCTGAATGCGCGAGAAATATTCGCTTGCTTTAATAAAATTGTTTTCGTTGAAAAGATTAACAGCCAAAGTGTATGTAAGTTGCTCATAGATAGACTGCATTTCAGCATTTCTATTTTTGTTCTTTTCAAGCGAAGCCAAAGCAGCATCGTAGTCACGTGTTTTCATGTAAAGCTGAACAATCAGATTTCTGGCTTCATTAAGCCTTGGAGATGAAGGGTTTGCTTCGATGTATTTCTCTATAAGACCAACGGATTCATTATAGGGATCTGCACCTGTTTCAAGACTTAGGAGGGCGTAATTGAAAAGTGCATCCTCACTCAAACTTGCATCATAGGTAGCTTTGTGAGCTGCCAGAAAAGCATTGCGGGCAAATGTTTTTTGATTGGTTTCAAGATAGGTCTGTCCAAGAAAATAGGATGCACTTTGGCTTAAGGCATCCTTGTCATCAATAACTTGTTGAAAACTAGCTATAGCATCAGTGAAATTTTTGGTTTTATAGCGACTTATGCCCATTTGATAATGATCTTCCCGACTCATCTGACGTCGATTCTGGTTTTCAAACATGGCATAATAACTCAAAGATTTGATGTAGTCTTCCTTTTTGTAATAGGCATCTGCAATCATACGGGCAATCTCACCTCTCCGCCGGTTTTCGACCAATTGCATAACTTCATCACCTTTTTCAATAACCAAATCATAGTCTCCCTTTCGGTAATGAATCTGTAATTCATAGACTGGAACGATTTTTTTGTATTGCCCATCGTTTCGGATGCGCCTGAAATGGTCTAATGCTTCATCATCGTTACCTTTAAGATACTGAATGTGTGCATAGTAATAAACTGCTGCCTGCTGATAAGGGCTTTTTATATCTTTAATCCTTGAAAAATTCTCAAGTGCCTCTTCAGGCTGATTTTGTCTGAAAAGACAAAAGCCGGTTTTGTAATCCAGCTCATATTTTTCAAAATCAGGCAAATCAGATGGATTAACCTTATTAAATGCTGTCAAGGCATCAGGATATCGTTTTTGTTCAAACTGAACGCGCCCTTCCAGAAAATAAGTGCGTGGCATCCAGCTGCTGCTGCGATTTTGCCGTGAAAATTCTTTTACTTTTTCTGAAGCATCTTTTTCGCCTGACTGCACTGCACAAAGCAATTCATAATAGGTCGCATCAGCATAAAAAACACTGTTTTTGTCCTTTTCTAATTTTTTAAATAACTCAAGTTTTTGCCTTGCAGCCCCGTATTGCTCTTTTTGAATCAGGTCAAGGCTTTCGCGCAGAAGCAAGGGCTTTTCATCAAAATATTTTTGATGTTGGGCCTGCAAATGGCTAAACGGAACGAGGGCAATCCAGAGGAAAAGATTTTTGATAAGATTTCTTAGACTCATCCTGAGATATGTGTTTTTGGCAAGTGGTTAATTTTGAAGATTAAGCTTCAATTTTTATATAATAATCTCTCAAACGACAAGATTTGAAAGTTATTGCAAAACAATCCGGCAACACTTAAGTTACCGGATTGTTTGAACAGCATCATAAGCAGGATTCTGTATTAGACTGTCATTTATCTAGGCTTTTCGTCACCGAAAAGCTCAAGCAGCCTACCCACCGACATCGGACGATGCAGCCCTCTTTTCCGCACAAGGCGGTTTTCGCCGGCATATTTGGCCTTGCAGCCCATAAGGTTTACCCACACACTTAGTCGCCTAAATGCGTCGTGAGCTCTTACCTCACGTTTTCACCCTTACCCTTTCAAGGTCAGACCTCGATCGGACGGTAGTTTTCTGTGGCACTCTCTGTTGCTGTTTCGTTTCCAAAACAGCACCTTCCCGTTAGGAAGTATGGCGCTCTGTGCTGTCCCGACTTTCCTCGGCGTTCAATAAAGAACGACGCGACAATCGTTGCTGTCCGCTGCAAAGATACTGCTTTTGCACACTTATTGTTCCTTATGTCTTTCTATGGCGTTTCACAGTATGCCTCCTTCAATGGTTTTGAACGTTTGGTGACTTTCGCTTTGTAGATCTTTCAGATCTGATATTTTTCTGATAAACTTTTATCATTCAATTATTGGACGCCATGCTATTAAATCCTAAATGTTAGCGCCACAAACCAACAAATAACAACTGTATGACGATATATGAAGTTTGTCTGATATATATTATGGTGTGCGTTTTTTCTGATCGGTTTCACTTCATTTGTTTTCTTAATTTTGCCGCCTTAATTTACTCCTTTGCATCAGCAACTATTCTACTGAATGAAAGACTTAACAACAGGAAGCGAAGCCCGGCTTATCCTTAATTTTACGATTCCAATGCTGATTGGCAATATTTTTCAGCAGATGTACAACATCGTTGATAGTATTGTTATTGGAAAGTATTTGGGTAATGAAGCATTGGCTGCAGTCGGAGCAAGTTTTCCATTAATCTTTACGCTTATTTCGCTAATCATTGGGCTTGCAACGGGAGGAACCATCATTATATCTCAGCATTACGGTGCAAAAAACATGGAAAAAGTGCGTCGGACCATCGATACCATGTATATATTTCTTTTTTTCGCATCTATTCTTCTCTCAGCGATAGGGATTTGGAGCAGTACCTATATTTTTAGGCTAATCGATTTGCCCGAAGAAGTTATTCCTCAGGCAGTGAAGTACTTTAATCTCTATTCACTGGGATTTGTTTTTTTCTTTGGCTTTCAAGGCACAACTGCCATCCTGCGTGGTATGGGTGATTCCAAAACACCCTTATATTTTCTTGTCATTTCTACGCTTGTAAACATATTTTTAGACCTTCTTTTTGTGATTGTCTTTGGCTGGGGAATTGAAGGAGTTGCAATTGCAACAATTATTTCGCAGGCAGGAGCATTTGTTACAATCATTTTCTACCTCAATAAATACAACAGCTTTCTGAAATTTAAGCCTTTGCAAATGCGGTTCGACTGGGAGATATTCCGAAAAAGCATTCAAATTGGTTTGCCTACAGGTCTTCAGCAAACTTTTGTTGCTGTTGGAATGCTTGCCCTTTACAAGGTTGTTAATATGTTTGGCACTACTGTCATTGCTGCCTATGCGGTTGCCATGCGCATTGATTCCTTTGCCAGTCTTCCGGCAATGAATTTTTCAGCAGCCCTTTCATCCTTCGTAGGCCAGAATATTGGCGCAGGAAAGCTTGAGCGGGTTCAAAAAGGTCTGAATGCCACTCTTTGGATGACAGCCATAATTTCTTTGGGAGTAACTGTTGTTGCCTGGCTTTTTTCTGGACCAATCATGCAGCTTTTTACCAACGATCCTGGTGTTGTAGAAGCTGGAAAAGATTATCTTTTCATCGTAAGTGCCTTCTATATAGTGTTTTCAACCATGTTTGTCTATAATGGAGTATTGCGTGGTGCAGGTGACACCTTGATTCCAATGTTTGTTACTTTGTTTTCACTTTGGATTGTTCGCATTCCAATATCCTGGTTTCTGGCTCAACATATGGGGCCAAAGGGGATTTGGTGGGGCATTCCGATCGCCTGGGCAATAGGAGCATTTTTCTCATTTCTGTATTTCCGCATGGGAAAATGGAAATCGAAAAATGTTATGGGAACAAGATCGAAATAGCTTCTTTTTTAAGGAAGGTTTACTAATTTTACACCGTAATAAATCACAATGAATAATGAAGAAAATTAGTTTAGCATTTTTACTACTAGTGATGATGAGTTCATGCACAACACATCAGGAAAGTATTCTGTATCCTGAAACCTTAAAAGGTGAACAGAAAGATATTTATTTTGGAACAGAAATAGCTGATCCATACAGATGGCTGGAAGATGACAATTCAACTGAAACTGCTGCCTGGGTTACAGCTCAGAATGCCGTCACCAATGATTATCTGAAAAATATTCCATTCAGGGAAGCACTGCGCAACCGCCTTGAAACCATTTGGAATTACCCCAGGACAGGGGTGCCATTCAAAAGAGGGGGAAGGTATTACTTCTTCAAAAATGATGGTTTGCAAAATCAAAGCGTTCTTTATGTGCAAGAAAATCTGGAGGCCGAGCCTCAGATAATGCTGGATCCCAACACATTTTCAACCGACGGAACTATTTCACTTGGAAACGTAAGTGCTTCACCAGATGGTAAGTATCTGGCTTATGCTATTAGTCGTGGTGGCAGCGACTGGAATGAAATCGTAGTATTGGAAATCGAAAACAGAAAAATGCTTTCCGACACGATTAACTGGGTTAAATTTTCTGGCATCTCCTGGCTTGAAGACGGGTTCTTTTACAGTGCATACAATACTCCGGAAGCAGGTCAGGCGCTATCCGGAAGCAATGAATTCCATAAAGTTTTTTATCACAAACTCGGAACTTTGCAGTCTGACGATAAGATTATTTTTGAGGATAAAACAAACCCAAAACGTAATTTTTATGCCAACGTAACAAAAGATCAGACTTTCATTATCATCAGTGAATCACAGTCAACAAGTGGTAATGCTCTTTACGTGAAAAAAGCCAACGACCCAAAGGCAGTTTTTGTGAAAATTGCTGAAGGATTTGACTTTGATTATAATGTTATCGACAATTTAGGCGATCAATTACTTGTTATGACAACCAATGGCACGCCCAAAAACCAAGTTGTAATAATCGATCCAATGAATCCATCTAAAGAATACTGGACTGTTGTAATTCCTGAAAGTGAGAATGTATTGAGTTCTGTTAGTCTTGTTGGTAACTATATTTATGCACAATACCTTGAAGATGCAAACAGTAAGGCTTACTTCTTTGATTATGAAGGAACAAAAATTAGCCAAATGGAGCTCCCGACTTTAGGCACAATCATAGGTTTTAGTGGCGAAAAAGGTGATCCTGTTGCATTTTATGGTTTCACATCGTTCACATTTCCATCTAGTGTTTACAAATTTGATTTAAACGAAAAGAAAACTGAACTTTATGCCGGAAGCGAAGTCGATTTTGATCCTGAGGCATTTGTTACTGAACAAATTTTCTATGAAAGTAAGGATGGAACCAAGGTGCCAATGTTTTTAACTTTTAAAAAAGGCATTAAACTCAATGGCAAAAATCCGGTTTTACTCTATGGCTATGGAGGCTTCAACATAAGTGTAACTCCCTCATTCAATGTAGCACGTTTACCATTTCTTGAACAAGGTGGTATATACGCTTCTGTGAATTTACGCGGTGGCGGTGAGTATGGAAAAGAATGGCACGAAGCCGGTCAGCAATTGAAAAAGCAAAATGTTTTCGATGACTTTATTGGAGCTGCAGAATTTCTGATCAAGGAAAAGTATACTCAACCTTCCAAAATTGCTATCATGGGAGGTTCAAACGGTGGCTTGCTCGTTGGTGCCTGCATGACACAGCGCCCAGATCTTTTTAAGGTTGCTATTCCAATTGTTGGTGTGCTTGATATGTTGAGATATCAGGATTTCACCATTGGCTGGGCATGGGCCTCTGATTACGGCAGAAGTGACGACAACGAAGAAATGTTCAAATATCTGCTTGGATATTCACCACTTCACAATATCAAAGAAGGAATACACTATCCCGCAACACTTGCTGTTACTGCAGATCATGATGATCGTGTTGTGCCTGCTCATACCTTCAAGTTTATGGCTGAACTTCAATCAAAACACAAAGGTGCAAATCCGGTTTTAGCACGTATTGAATCACAAGCCGGGCATGGTGCCGGAAAACCGACTTCAAAACTGATTGAAGAAAGTGCTGATATTTATAGCTTTATCATGCATAACCTTGGAATGAATCCGAAATTTAAATAGCATAGATTTTTCATTTTTTATAAGAAAAGACAGTCGGCAAATGACTGTCTTTTTTGCTTTTGAGCTCAAACAAATGAATTCACTATTTCTGAGCAATCACAAAGAAATGATAAATTCGCCTATACGCCGAAATTCTTAATTTTGCAGCATGAAAGATATGCGTTCGTTTGTCTCAGACAGAATTTTCACAACCATTGCAGCAGTTTGCAATGAAATGGGTACTGATGCTTATGTAATTGGAGGTTTTGTGCGTGATATTTTACTTATAAGACCTTCAAAAGACATTGATATTGTTGTTGTTGGAAGTGGAATTGATGTAGCTGCTGCAGTTGCCAAAAAACTTGGCAAAGGGACTGAAATGAAGTTTTATGGACAATTCGGCACTGCAATGATACGCCATCGCGACTATGAAATAGAGTTTGTGGGAGCAAGAAAAGAATCATACAAACTCTTCAGTCGCAAACCAGAAGTTGAATCAGGCACTTTGAAAGATGACCAAAACCGCCGTGATTTCACAATCAATGCCCTCGCAATCAGTCTTAATAAAGACAATTTTGGAAGTCTAATTGATCCTTTTGATGGTTTAAAAGATCTGGAAAGAAAAATTCTAAAAACTCCACTCGATCCGGATATCACTTATTCAGACGACCCACTTCGCATGATGAGAGCCATCCGTTTTGCAACCCAGCTTGGGTTTCAAATTGAAAGTAGTTCTTTTGCTGCTATCAACCGAAACAGAAACAGATTGCGTATCGTTTCGGCAGAACGTATTTCTGATGAACTGAATAAAATCATTATGTCCAAAAAACCATCTGTTGGTTTTAAACTTTTATTTGATTCAGGCTTGCTTGAAGTCTTTTTTCCTCATTTTGTCAGTTTGCAGGGAGTTGAAACGATCAATGGAAAAAGCCATAAGGATAATTTCTATCACACACTCGAAGTGCTTGATAATCTTGCTAAAACAAGTGATAACTTATGGCTGAGGTGGGCGGCGATTTTGCATGATATTGCAAAACCAGCGACAAAAAAGTTTGAACCTAATGTTGGCTGGACATTTCATGGCCATGAATTTAGAGGTGCCAAAATGGTTCCGGGCATTTTCAAAATGTTGAAGCTGCCTCTGGGCGATCCAATGAAATTTGTCCAGAAAATGGTTCTGCTGCATTTGCGACCAATAGTCTTAGCACAGGAGATTGTGACTGATTCAGCGATTCGTCGCCTTCTTTTTGATGCAGGTGATGATATTGATTCACTGATGCAATTATGTGAAGCTGACATAACTTCCAAGAATGAGTATAAAGTTAAGAAATACAGAGATAATTTTGAGTTGGTACGCCGCAAGTTGCTGGAGATTGACGCTAAAGACAGCATCAGAAATTGGCAGCCTCCTGTGAGTGGTGAAGTCATCATGCAAGCCTTTGATCTGCGACCTGGAAAAGAAGTTGGCATCATTAAGACTGCCATCCGTGAGGCCATTTTGGACGGTGTGATTGGTAATAATTTTGAAGAAGCCTATGCGTTGATGAAAACTGCCGGAGAAAAAATTGGATTGAGGATTGTTGCCGATGCTGAACCGATAGAAGTAAAAACAAACGGACCTGTGCCATCACCGTTATGATCACTTTAAAAAACAGGAAGAAATTTTTGGTTGTTATTGCTGGCCCAACAGCCTCCGGAAAAACGAGCGTTGCGATTCAGCTTGCCAAACACTTTAACACTGAGATCGTTTCGGCAGACAGCCGTCAGTTTTACCGTGAAATGAGCATTGGTACAGCTGTGCCATCTAAAAAACAGTTAGAAGAATGCAAGCACCATTTCATTCAGCATATAAGTATTAAAAGGAAATATGATGTCGGTGCATATGAGAAAGATGCGCTTACATTGTTGGATGAACTTTTTAAAAGCCATGATGTAGTGGTACTTACAGGAGGTTCGGGTCTTTTTATTGATGCTGTATGCAGAGGACTCGATAATATTCCTGATATCAGTCTGGAAGTGCGAAACAAAGTAACAGAATTGTTTGATTCAAAAGGGATTGTTGGTTTGCTGGAAAGCTTAACTAAATTAGATCCAGCATATTACGATATTGTAGATAAACAAAACCCGCGAAGACTTCAACGTGCCCTCGAAGTTTGTTTTCAAACCGGCTTAACTTATTCCTATTATCGCAAAAGAGAAACAAAGTCGAGGAAATTTGATGTGATATGGACTGCTTTACTCGTCGACCGCATGGATTTGATCAATCGAATCAATCACCGGGTTGAAGATATGATGGCAGCTGGTCAGGTGGAAGAAGCGAAAAAACTTTTCCCTCATCGTCATTTAAATGCCTTAAATACTGTAGGTTATCAAGAGTTGTTTGATTATTTTGAAGGTAAATGTACGATTACAGAAGCCGTTGAAAATATTAAAGTAAACACACGACAGTATGCCAAGAGACAAATGACGTGGTTCAGAAAAAACAAGGATTATCATTGGCTTTTTCCAACAGATACCGTTGGCTTAATAAATTATGTTTCTGATAGAATTAGTCAGGATTAGCTTTATTTCGTCTTAAGGTTTCATTATCCGACCTTTTTTAAAATTTTGAGCTTGTGCGCATATTTGTAAAAAGGTGTTTTTTTATTTCAGATTTCCATAACCAAGTTTATTCCGAATTAAAGATCACTTTTGCGATTGCTGTTCGGCATTGAACAACAAACGATTGCATAAATTTTATTTAGACTGATTCCAATATACTCCAAACTGTGAAAAATCATTGATTATTATTTGTTTAGTATTGCTTAAAAGTAGTAATTTTGCACTGTTAAGAAAATAACACTGTTAAAAGTTCACAGACATTGACACATAACAATTTAAACCCAAAACTATGAATTTGGAAAAAATTATGAACGACCTGGAGAAGAAACATCCAGGCGAAATGGAGTACTTACAGGCTGTGCGCGAAGTACTGGAATCACTTGAGGAAGTAGTAAATCAAAACCCTCAGTTTGAAGCAAAAGGTATTATTGAACGTATCGTAGAACCTGATCGCGTGCTTACTTTCAAAGTGCCGTGGGTAGATGACAACGGAAAAGTACATGTCAATCTGGGTTATCGTGTTCAGTTCAACAACGCAATTGGACCATACAAAGGTGGACTTCGCTTTCACCCAAGTGTGAATCTGAGTATCCTTAAGTTCCTCGGATTTGAGCAAATATTTAAAAACAGTCTCACCACACTTCCTATGGGTGGTGGTAAGGGTGGTTCAGACTTTGACCCAAAAGGTAAATCAGATGCTGAAATCATGCGCTTCTGCCAGTCATTTATGTTAGAACTCTGGAGGATTATCGGTCCAGAAACGGATGTTCCTGCTGGTGATATCGGAGTTGGCGGCAAAGAGATTGGATACATGTTTGGAATGTACAAAAAACTTACCATGGAGCACGTAGGTGTTCTCACAGGCAAGGGACGCAACTGGGGAGGATCTTTGATTCGTCCTGAAGCAACAGGTTTTGGTGCTGTTTATTTCGCACAGGAAATGCTTGCTACCAAAGGCCTTGATTTCAATGGTAGAAATGTTGCAGTTTCAGGTTTTGGAAATGTTGCATGGGGTGCCATTGCAAAAGTTACTGAATTAGGTGGAAAAGTTTTAACGATCTCTGGCCCTGATGGATATATTTACGATCCAGATGGCATCTCAGGTGAGAAAATTGACTATCTGCTTGAACTAAGAGCCTCTAACCAGGATATCGTGAAACCATATTCACTTGAGTTTCAAAATGCACAATTTGTTGCCGGAAAACGTCCTTGGGAAGTGAAATGTGATGTTGCTCTTCCATGTGCCACTCAAAATGAATTGGGTAAAGCCGATGCTGAAAACCTTATTAACAACGGTGTTATTTGTGTTGCTGAAGGTGCCAATATGCCTTCTACACCTGAGGCTGTTGAGGTTTTCAAACATCATAAAATTCTTTTTGGACCTGGTAAAGCCGTTAATGCTGGGGGTGTTGCAACTTCTGGACTTGAAATGTCGCAGAATGCTCTTAAATATAACTGGAGTCGTGAAGAAGTTGATGCAAAATTGCACGAAATTATGCGCAATATTCACGCTTCATGCGTTAAATACGGAACGCAGGAAGATGGCTATATCGATTATGTAAAAGGTGCCAATATTGCAGGTTTCCTTAAAGTTGCAAACGCAATGATAGACCAGGGCGTTATCTAAGCCATTCTTAAAACAAGAAAATAGCCGCTCTTTTTTAAGATCGGCTATTTTTTTTGAATTGTTTTCAAAAATGTATGTTTGAAACACAACACTTTTTTAGAGATTGTAGGAATATCTGTCAGCCCTCAATCAACGAAAAGACAGGTTCATCTTCAAAATAATGCGATTTTTAGCCTTAATGCCATCTTTCCGATGTACCTTTGCATTGATAAAAGCAACTCAATGACAAACATCTATCAACTTTTTCCACGTGTATTTGGAAATAAATCTGTTCACAATGTTTTTAACGGTACAATCGAATCCAATGGTTGTGGAAAGTTTAACGACATAAATGAAAAGGCTATTGATGCGTTGAAGGAGCTTGGTATAACACACATATGGCTCACAGGAATTATACGTCATGCAAAACTGACTGATTATTCTGTTTTTAAGATTCCTTCATCTCATCCAGCTGTTGTTAAAGGCAGAGCAGGTTCACCTTATGCGATCAAAGATTATTATGATGTTGATCCTGATTTAGCAATCAATGTTCCTAACAGACTCGTTGAATTTGAGCAACTTATTGAACGAATTCATTCAGCTGGGCTTAAAGTTATCATTGATTTTGTGCCCAATCACCTCGCACGTGAGTACAAATCAATTGCAAAACCATTAGGAGTTTCAGATGTTGGTGAAAATGACATGACATGGATGTCTTTTAGTCCAGATAATAATTTTTATTATTTACCCGGACAGTCTTTTATACCTCCACAACGTGCTGAATCTCTTTACAATTCAGAAACGACCTACACCGAACAGCCGGCAAAAGTAACTGGTAATGATTGTTTTACAGCAACACCTGGCATAAATGACTGGTTTGAAACAATAAAGTTAAATTACGGGGTTGACTTCGGTAATGCGATGGAACAACATTTTGATCCCATTCCGGATACCTGGCACAAAATGCTTCATATTCTTAAATTTTGGGCAGAAAAGGGAGTAGATGGTTTCAGGTCAGATATGGCCGAAATGGTTCCGGTAGCTTTCTGGAGATGGGTGATCAGCGAACTCAAAAGTGAATTCAATGATCTGTTAATGATTGCAGAAATATACCAGGCCGGATTGTATCATGATTTTATAAATGCCGGATTTGACTATTTGTATGATAAAGTTGGTCTTTATAACCGCCTGACGGATGTGACATTGCATGGACACTCAGCTGAATCTATAAGCAGCTGCTGGAAAATGACAGAAAACATCAAT
Organism: Bacteroidales bacterium; assembly: GCA_030683155.1. GTDB lineage: Bacteria > Bacteroidota > Bacteroidia > Bacteroidales > F082 > JALNZU01. The sequence continues at coordinate 40,579 of JAUXMV010000034.1, read as the reverse complement.
GAAAAAATGTTGCGATTCATGGAAAATCATGATGAGGTTCGTTTGTCATCTCAATATTTTTTAAATGATCCTGGAAAAGCTTTACCTGCAGTTGCTGTCAGTGCTTTGATGCACAGTTGTGCTTTTATGATCTATAACGGGCAGGAAAATGGCGAAAAAGCTGAAGGTGCAGTTGGCTTTAGCGGCGATGACGGGCGCACTTCCATCTTTGATTACTGCCATATGCCGCAGCATCAGCGCTGGATGAATAATGGTAAATTTGATGGCGGCAGGTTACTTTTGGAGCAAAAGCTTTTGAGAGAAAAATATAAAAAACTTCTTAGGATGCGCCTTGAATTGCCAGCATTTCGAGAAGGTAAATTTTATGATCTGATGTGGGCTAATCCCTGGTATACAGAGTTCGATCCCCGCTTTGTTTTTGCTTTTTTGAGATTTACCGAAAAGCAGATTCTGTTAGTCGTAGTGAACTTTCATCCGGCTGAGAACAGGAAGATGCGTGTAAAAATTCCGCAAGATGCAATCCAACTTTCCCGGATAGATGATAGTTCAGAAGGACTTTGGAAAGCTGCAAATTTAATGAAGACAGAGGAAGTTATCCCTTTTTTAATTGAAGAATTGCCTACTGTTGGGATACATCTTTCAATTGGCCCTTTGCAAACTGGCGTTTATGAGTTATCTCAACAGAAGTAAGCGTTTGATGTTTTAATCGAAAATTAAGCTAAAATTCAATATCAATGAAAACGAAAATAATGCCAATTGTAAAAAATGATCCATGGCTGGAGCCTGTCAGCGAAGCTGTTAATGAGCGTCATGATCGTTTTGTTTCAAGGTTGGAACATATCAACTCCTTTTATGGAAGCTTGAATGCTTTTTCTACAGCCGACTATTTTTTTGGATTCAATTATGATAAAAGCCGAAAAGGTTGGTGGTACAGAGAATGGGCGCCGGCAGCATCAGCACTTTTCCTGATGGGAGACTTTAATGGTTGGGACAGAACAGCAAATCCTTTGACCAACAATGGCCGTGGTATTTGGGAAACCTTTCTTGATGATAAGACTTATAAAAAAACCTTTGTCCACAAAAGCTTATTTAAATTGATAGTTCATAGTCAGTTAGGTGAAACAGAGCGCATTCCTGTCTATGTCAAACGTGTGGTTCAGGATGATAAAACCAAAGATTTCAGCGGGCAACACTGGAATCCATCAAAACCATACGTCTTTAAACATCCTTCGCCCAAATTGTACAGGATGGAGCCTTTGCTTATCTACGAATCGCATGTTGGAATGGCGCAGGAAAAGGCTGGTGTTGGAACTTACACTGAATTTCGGGATAATATTTTACCGGAAATTGTTAAAGCAGGCTATAATGCTGTCCAGCTTATGGCAATCGCAGAGCACCCTTATTATGGATCATTTGGATATCATGTTTCAAACTTTTTTGCTCCAAGTTCGCGATTTGGCACTCCTGAAGAGCTTAAGTCTTTAATCGATGAAGCACATCGGCTCGGACTTCTTGTAATTATGGATATAGTTCACTCCCATACAGTTAAAAATATCCGGGAAGGATTGAATCTGCTTGATGGAACCGACTACCAATACACACATTCCGGGCCACGAGGTGATCACCCGCTGTGGGATTCAAAACTATTCAACTACGCTAAGGATGAAGTGCTTCAGCTTCTACTGTCAAATGTGAGATATTGGATGGATAACTTCAATTTTGATGGGTTTCGTTTTGATGGTGTAACATCAATGATTTACCATCATCATGGTAATGGTGTTGATTTTGACAGCCCTGAAAAGTTCTTTACTGATGGTATTGAATATGATGCAGTTACTTATCTTCAACTTGCAAATGAATTGATGCATTCTATCAACCCACGTGCTATAAGCATTGCCGAAGAAGTAAGCGGTATGCCGGGTCTTTGCAATCCAATTGAAGATGGCGGAATTGGATTTGATTATCGGCTTGGAATGGGTTTGCCTGATTTCTGGGTGAAACTTTTAAAGGATCAAACAGACGAAGAATGGAACATTGATGAAATGTTTCATGTTATGACCAACCGCATGTTCGATGTAAAAACTATTGCTTATGCTGAGTCGCATGATCAGGCACTTGTAGGTGACAAAACAATCGCTTTCAGGTTAATGGACAAGGATATGTATGATTTTATGGCAAAAAAATCTGAAAGTCTTGTAATCGACCGTGGAATTGCACTGCATAAAATGATAAGATTGTTTACTATAAGCCTTGGTGGTGAGGCTTGGCTCAACTTTATGGGAAACGAATTTGGACATCCTGAGTGGATCGACTTCCCCAGAGAAGGCAATAATTGGAGCTATCAATACGCACGCAGACAATGGTCACTTGCTAAAAAAGACTTTTTGAAATATCATTGGTTATCTGACTTTGACAAAGCGATGCTTCATTTTGTTAAAGAGAATCATGTTATGTCAGCCGCTCCTCCATGGAAGTTGTATATTGACAATGAAAACAAAACAATAGTTTATGAACGAAACAAATTGATTTTTGTCTTCAACTGGCATGCTATGAATGCTTTACCTGATTATGAAATTCCACTCAAAGAAACAGGAGACTACAAAGTTATTCTTTCTACTGATGATATTTCCTTTGGTGGCTTTGACAGGTTCAATGCAAAGCAGCATTATCCATCCTATATAAAAGAAGATGGAAATGCCTATATGAAAATATACAATGTAAACAGAGCCGCAATCGTTCTGAAAAGGGTAGAGGACATTTGATTTTTTTAAAAACACTTTATTATGAAAGCTTTAAAATTTATAGGTGTATTATTTTTATTGTTGCTTGCTGTTTTACTTACTTTGCCACTGATAATGCCCAACCATGCTGAAACCAGCAGTAGTATTTTTGTACAGACTAACGCACAAACAGTTTTCAGACAAGTCAATAATCTCAGGAATTGGAGCAACTGGAGCCCTTTTGTTTTTGAGAATCCAACCATGGTATCAGTATACAGTGGCCCTGAAGTTGGCGTTGGAAGCAGTCATTCCTGGAAAAGTGACGACATGGAGGATGGAAGTATGACAATTTTAGCAAGTAAGCCATATGAATTTATTCAGATTCTTTTGGATATGAAAGAAGGAGGTCTTGCTTTGGACGAATGGAGTTTTGAAGAGAAGGATGGTGGGGTGGAGGTCACCTGGACGTTGAAGCTGTCGGACCTTAAGTATCCTTTTCACCGATATTTTGGTTTTTTTCTTGAAAGCATGCTAAAACCCATGCAGGAAAAGGGGTTGGAAAAACTAAAAGAAGTTTCGGAAGTGGCTCCGCAATCAATTAAAATTGAACTAATTGAACTTGAAGCTGAACCTTCTATTACTGTTTTGGATTCAGCTATGGTAAAAGATCTTAAGATTATTTCGGAAAAGAATTTTGCTGAACTTCAACTTTTTATGAAAAGGGCGCGCGTTCAGCCCACGGGAACTGCTTTTGCTATGTATTATAACTGGGACGATAACAAACCAGTTTTGATGCGTGTTGGCTATCCAATAGCTGAGGAAGTAAAAGAAAGTGGTCGGTTAGTTTATTTTATGAGACCCGGTGGAAAGGCATTAAAAGGTGTTTATGTGGGATCGTATGAATCTTCCGCAGTTGCGCATTACGATATAGATGCCTATATGCGAGATTTTGGATACATTCAATCAAAAATGCCAATCTGGGAAGATTATATTGTTGGGCCTCTGGATGAAACAGATCCAAATAAATGGGTGACACATATTTATTATTATCTTGAAATTGAGAAAGAGGAGAGCGAAAGTCAATAAATTTTCTTTTCTGAAGCTTTTGAGTCAAGAAGAAACAGGTAAAATACTGCGAATTTAATTGATTAGGGTTGTCTCATTTTGCTTTATGCAATCCGCACTCTTTTTGCTCAGGAAGCTCCCACCACCAACGGCCTGCCCTTAAATCTTCTCCCGGAGATACAGCGCGTGTACATGGCTGACAGCCAATACTCGGAAAGCCTTTATCATGCAAAATGTTGTAAGGTATGCTGTTTTGCTTGATGTAATACTTAACATCCTCCTCGCTCCAACGGATGAGGGGGTTTATTTTAATCAATTGATTTACATCATCCCATTCTGCAATCTGCATATTTAACCGTGTAACAGATTGTGAGTTGCGCAATCCGGTTACCCAGGCATCCAAGCCCTGAAGCGCACGTTTAAGAGGTTCGGTTTTTCTGATGCCGCAACAACGTTTTCTGTTTTCAATACTATTGAAGAAAAGATTGATTCCTTCAGTGTTTACCATTTCCTCCACCGCTGAAGCTTCCGGAAAGAAGATCTTCATTTTCATTTTGTATCGGGCATTGGTCTTGTCAATCAGTTCATAAGTCTCTGGAAATAAACGACCTGTATCCAGCGTGAAAATAGTCATTTCCGGACAGTTTTGGGCTATCATATGTGTAATAACCTGATCTTCGAGACCAAGACTACTTGCAAAGGCAATTTTTGAATTAAATTCCTTGAAAGTGTATTTGAGTATTTCTTCTGCACTTAAACCGGCAAGTAAACCATTAAGTTTATTAGTAAGGTCTTTTGACATAAAATTTCATTGTTTGACACTGCAAAGATAGTAAATGTGACCAATTGTTTTTGGTTGCAAGCTTTGGTTTGCTGATTGCATTTATCGCGTTATCTTTGCTAAAAATCCAGATAATGAAAGTTCATTTTATCGCAATTGGTGGAAGCGCAATGCATAACCTGGCCATAGCTTTGCATCAAAAGGGTTATCAGGTCACAGGCTCAGATGACGAAATTTTTGAACCATCTTATACGCGTCTGAAGCAAAGAAATCTTCTTCCGGAGAATATTGGTTGGGTGCCTGAGCGCATTACAAATGATTTGGACGCTGTAATTTTGGGAATGCATGCCAGAGCTGATAACCCTGAACTACTGGAAGCCCAGAAAAAGAATATAAAAATTTATTCTTATCCCGAGTTTCTTTACGAGCAGTCAAAAGATAAGAAACGAATTGTGATTGGTGGCAGTCATGGAAAGACTACGATAACTTCGATGATTCTGCATGTGATGAAGCACGCAGGAATAGATGTTGATTTTATGGTAGGTGCTCAGCTTGAAGGGTTTGAAGTGATGGTTAAGCTTTCCAAAACATCAGAATGGATGATTATGGAAGGGGATGAGTACCTTACATCACCTATTGATCGTGTTCCGAAGTTCCTGCATTATCATCCTCATATAGCCGTAATCAGTGGCATTGGCTGGGATCATATCAATGTTTTTCCAACTTTCGAAAACTATCTCGACCAGTTTCGTTTGTTTATTAAAAGTATCGAAAAAGGTGGTTGCCTGATTTATTTTCAGGAAGATAAAGAGGTTGTAACGCTTGCCAATGAAACATCGATAAAAAAAATTCCATACAAAGCACATCCTTTTAATGTTTCTCCAGGGCAAACAACGATCACTTCATCAAGAAACCATAATTATGATTTAAAGATTTTCGGCTCTCATAACATGGCAAACCTGAACGCTGCAAGGCTTGTTTGCAAAGAAATGGGCGTGGAGGAAGAAATTTTCTATAATGCCATATCCACTTTCCGTGGAGCCTCACGCCGATTGGAAACTATAGCTACTAATGGCAAATCAATATTATACAGGGACTTTGCGCATGCACCCTCAAAAGTAAAAGCAAGTACGACGGCTCTTCGACATCAACATCCCGATGCAAAGCTTATCGTTTGCCTTGAATTGCATACGTATAGTAGTCTGAATGAAGTATTTATAGATCAGTACAAAAACACACTCGATGAAGCCGACATCGCAGTTGTTTTCTATGATCCACATGCTGTTGCACTTAAACGATTGCCTGAAATGACTTTCGAACGTATTTCAAAGGCTTTTTTGCGTGACGATTTACTTGTTTTTGACAAAAAGGATAAGCTTAAAGAATTTCTGATTAAGGAATCACAAGGTATTTTTGCTCTTGCATTAATGAGTTCGGGAAGCTTCAATGGGTTAGACATAAATCAGCTGGCATTGGAAACAGGACTTCTTAAATAAAAAAATGCCGAAGGTAAATTTTACCTCCGGCATCAATCTTTTTATTAAAGCTTATTAGCTATTCATGGAAATCAAAAACTCCTGATTTGTCAATGTGTATCTCATTTTATCTTTAAGGAATTCCATTGCTTCTATTGGAGTCATGTCTGCAAGGTGATTTCTTAAAATCCAAACGCGCTGCATGGTTTCTTTGTCGAGCAATAAGTCTTCGCGGCGTGTGCTTGAAGCAACGATATCAATTGCAGGCCAGATGCGTTTGTTTGACAGGCGTCTGTCGAGCTGAAGTTCCATATTTCCAGTACCTTTAAACTCTTCAAAGATAACTTCGTCCATTTTAGAACCAGTATCGATAAGTGCGGTTGCTATGATAGTAAGTGACCCACCATTTTCTATTTTGCGTGCTGCTCCGAAAAAACGTTTTGGTTTTTGAAGGGCATTTGCTTCCACACCACCCGAAAGTACTTTTCCAGAAGCCGGAGAAACTGTGTTGTATGCCCTTGCAAGACGTGTAATTGAGTCAAGTAAAATCACTACATCGTGTCCGCATTCGGTAAGTCGTTTGGCTTTTTCAAGAACGATATTTGCAATTTTCACGTGTTTGTCGGCAGGTTCATCAAAAGTAGATGAAATAACTTCAGCCCTAACACTTCTTGCCATATCAGTTACCTCTTCAGGGCGCTCATCGATAAGCAAAACTATTAAGTAAACTTCTGGATGGTTTTTGGCAATGGCGTTGGCAACTTCTTTTAAAAGAACAGTTTTTCCAGTTTTTGGTTGCGCCACAATTAATCCACGCTGACCTTTTCCAATAGGAGCAAAAAGATCCATAATGCGCGTTGACATTGTGTTTTCCGCATGTCCGGTGATATTGAATTTTTCTTCAGGAAATAGTGGAGTGAGAAAATCAAATGGAATACGGTCGCGCACTTCTTCTGGTAATCTGCCATTAATTAAATCCACTTTTATCAGTGGAAAATATTTTTCACCTTCTCTTGGCGGTCTGATGGTGCCTTTGATAGTATCGCCGGTTTTAAGACCAAATAACTTTATCTGCGATTGAGAAACATAGATATCATCTGGTGAGTTCAAATAATTATAGTCGGAGGATCTCAGAAAGCCATAGCCATCGGGCATGATTTCCAAAACACCTTCAGCATTTACAATGCCATCGAATTCAAAAGTGTATTCCTCTCTTTTGGATTTTTGAGCAAATTCTCTATGAGGTTGCTCGCGTCTTTGTGGCTGCTGTTGAGGCTGATTCTGAGGCTGTTCTGCTTGTTTTTCTACAGAAGCTTCTGCCTCAAAAGGTTTTTGTACATCCGAATTATACCTGTCTTCATTTTGTTTTACATCTTCTTTCTGCTGAAGATTTCTAGGATTCTGTGGGAGATTACCTTTTTGCTGCTGTCCGATATTTTTTTGAGAATCATTATCTCTTGCAGGCTGATTTTCTTTTGAAGGTGGTTGATTTTCTCTTTGACCCTGATTAAAATTCTGCTTTGGTAAATCTCTTCTGTTTTGGTCTTTTCTTGTTTCATCCCGGCGAGGTTCTTCTCTTTTAGCCTCATCTTTCCGCGGCTCGTCTCTTCTAATATCTTCTCTTTTTACCTCATCCCTGCGTGGCTCTTCCCTTCTAACGCCCTCTCTTCTAGCCTCGTCCCTACGTGGCTCTTCTCTTCGTTGTTCGTTTCGCTGAGGAAGGTTGCCTCTTGCTTCTCCCTGACGTTGGTCAGTTTTGGGCTGTCTCTCTTGATTCAATGATGAAATATTTTCATCTTCCAAAAGGGTTAATTTTCCTGAAATAACTTCTTTTTCTTTTGGTTTTTCAATTTCGCTTTCTTGCTTCTTCTGCACTGGTGGCACTTTTACAGCTTCAGGAAGAGCCTTTTTTTCTTCATTCTTATCAACTGGATTGCCCGGTCGTCTGTTTTCTGGAGTCTTTTTAATTCTGGCACGCTTATTTTGTCTGGCAATTTCTTGTTCTGCTGCTAATGCCTCTTCCGACTGAGGCAATAATGCCTGTTGGTCAAGAATCTGATAAATTAAATCCTGTTTTAGAAGTTTTTCCACTTTGGGAACGTTCAATTCCTTTGCAATTTCCCTTAGCTCACTTACAAGCTTACTATTAAGCTCAACAATATCATACATGCGGTAATAAATTTAATGAATTCGAAATGAAAAAACTGATTTTTGGAAAGAGCAGTGTGTTCTGTCTTTCAATTAGAGAATTACAATAAAAAAGTAAATGTGAGATTTCTTTGATTATGCGGAGCAAAGATACATAACATTTGTTAAACAAAAAATAATAGTATCTGAAAATAATTTTTTCTGTCATATTTTAACCACAACAATTATGGGAACTGTTATCTTTGCCTCCTCAAGTTTTAAATAAAAAGTTTGTTATGATTCAAAGAATTCAATCTGTTTTTCTGCTATTGGCTGCGATATTTGCTGTTTTACAGTTTTTCTTTCCAGTTGCCTGGTTTTATGGTGATCTCTATACGATACAGTTTTTCGTTTATAGGATTTTTGATCATGTTCCTATGAATGCGCCACTTTTTACAGTCTATTTTTTGATCCCGATCATTTTAATTGCTTCAATTTTAGTGCTTTTGCCCTTGTTGACTATTTTCAGTTACCGAAATCTCGGCAGACAATCAAAGATGATAAGGGTCATTATTTTATTGGCTTTATTGCAGATAGGCTTGATGTTCTTCTTTTATGTCGACAGGATTTCACGAATCGTTTCAGCAAGCCCTGAATACGGATTTGGCGTATTCATTCCACTTATAATTTTTGTTTTTGCTTACCTTTCACTTAAAGGAGTTCAAAAAGACATAAAATTACTTCGCTCAGTCGATAGACTTCGTTAAGATTGTATTTCGGTCTATTTCCATAATTTCCAGATCAAGGATATTGCCTTCGCTGATTTTAAACCTCATGAAGGTAATTTTGTTATGAAAACCCTGAATTCCGGCAGCACCAGGATTTACAAACAAAAGGTTCAAAGTAGGATCAGGAATTACTTTCAAAATATGTGAATGACCTGCGATGAATAACTTTGGCTTGTGGAGTTGAATAAGCTTTTTTATTCCACCTGAGTATTTTCCCGGATAACCACCTATATGTGTGATCATTACCTTTAAGTCTTCAATTTGAAAAATCAACGTTTCAGGGTGAATGCTTCTGATTTTGTTGTCATCAATATTGCCATGCACAGCCCTGAGAGGCTTAAAAGCGGCAAGCTTATCGCAGACTTCAAGCGAACCTATATCGCCGGCATGCCATATTTCATCACAGGAACTGAAAAAATCAAACACCCGTGGATGAATATATCCATGGGTGTCTGAAAGCAAACCTATTGAGGTCATGTTAAAATGTGTAAGTCAAACCAACACTCAGAACTTCCTTAAATTGAGTGCGGGGACCATTTTTTCCATCTTTATCCGTAATCATAATATCATCATCATATATAAGGTGTGCAGCTATATTTGCATTCAGCCAGTTGTTTACTTTCATTGTGATATTGGCTTGCCAGTCCACATCAATATTTTGCGGATTCTTGATGTAATCAGAAAAAAGCTCAAGTTTTGAACCAAGCAATACATTTTTGGCGATTTCTGAAGCTACTTTAGCTGTTAGTTTAGATCCAAGTTCAAACCGAATATTTTCTCCTGGCTCAACACCAAATGCACCGGCATCAGCAAGTTTTTGATCTGCAACAATGGTTATTCTACCTGTCACTGGTGCAAAAGTCACAGAAAAATGTTTATTTGGTACCCAATCCATACCTGCTCCAAGAGTAATGTATCCCGGAGCAAAAAGACGCGAAATTGGTGTAGTTGAATCTGTTTTGTAATCAAAACCATCAGTGAATTGCGTCTTAAGCGAAAATCCAAGACTATAGAATAGCTTTTCTGTCGCCTTCTTACTGTAGAGTGAGTTGAATTCAAACTTATCATCAGTCTTGATTGCTTTTGCTTCTCCGATGATACTATAGCCAAGATTCATGTCTAAAACATTATCCCATTTGTAATTATCCTTAGCATAATTAGCTGTATAACTAAGCAATCCAAGGGTATTTAAAGCGCTCTGACCACCGGCAGCCCAGTTAGATAAATGACTTTGTGAAAAATTTAATCCAACTTTGCCACTTCTTATCCAGTATGAAGTATCAGCAGTAGCTTGCGAAAAAGCTAAAATAGCATTCGATAAAAAAATCAGAGAAAATAATAATTGTTTTTTCATATAGATTTATAATTTTTAGAGTTTATAATCCACTTGCTTGCCTGTTTGGTATGGCACGTTGTTGATGCTCAGAAATTCTGAAGGTTATGTTAAGACTATTATGACTTCTGACAGCAAGTCCATCTATTAATCCGGGTTTCCATCTTATTGTTTGAAGAATTCTGATAGCCTCGTTATCACAACCTCCGCCCACACTTTGATCAATACGTAAGTTGGAAGCAATTCCATCTTCTTCAATCACAAAGTCTAGTTTCACAGTTCCCTCAATTCCGGCTGCATAAGCTGCATCAGGATATTTAAGACTCTTCTGAATAAAGTGACTTAAATTTTTGTATTCATCTTTTAGCAAGGGCCGGGGTTTTATAAAAAGCTCAGCAAAACTATAAATTTTCCCAGAATTATCAACGTTTTGATGATCAGTTTCAATTCGGTCGTATCCTCTTGATTTTACAATCTTATCATAATGTTTGATATTAAATTGTATCTCATAGGTTTGCGCTGATTCTATTGGCCTGCCGTTTATGATGGCCGGCTTCCATAAAATTTTTCTTACAAGTCTGATGGACTCTTCGTTCATCGCGTCAGATTGTGGCTTTATAATTATGAAATCAGTTGCGTTTCCCTCTAATGTGACTTTGAATTGCAGCTTGACTTTACCTTCAATTTTGTTATCATAATCATTCTGTGGATACATCATTGCCGCTTCAATAAAATCATTCGTAAGCTTTTTTGAGGAAATAGGTTCAGAAGATTTATTAATCTGAGCCGATGAAACCCCCTGAAAGACTGTAAGTGATAGAATAATTGCCAGAAATGCTTTCATTTTTGTTGTGCTATTAGTTCCTAAAGGTAAAGATACAATCAATCTGATACTTTTTACTGAAATTTTTCGATAATAATCTCTGAAACTAAATTTTAAGCATTTTACCAAAGAAACACTTAGCCCTAAAGTTTTAAGCTTATTTTTGACAATTAATTTTAGTTTTTTTATGCAAACAGAAAGAGACAGACAAGATATGATTTTTGGAACAAGGCCTTTGATTGAAGCCTTCAGATCTGGTATGGAAATAGAGAAAATCTTGATTCAAAATGGAACAAAATCTCCACAGATACTAGAAATCTTAACGCTTGCAAAAAGCCATGAGGTTCCTTACCAGTTGGTTCCTCTTGAAAAGTTAAATCGTTTAACAAGAAAAAATCATCAGGGCGTTATTGCTTTTATATCACCGGTCGTATACCAAAAGATCGAATTCTTAATTCCTATGCTTTTTGAAGCAGGGGAGACCCCATTTATCATCATCATGGATAAGATAACTGATGTCAGAAATTTTGGTGCAATCGCGCGTACTGCAGAAGCAGCGGGTGTTCAGGCTATTTTGATTCCTACACGTGGTTCTGCGCTTATAACTGCCGATGCGGTTAAAACTTCAGCAGGAGCCCTTACAAGGATTAATATCTGCCGTGAAGATAACCTTAAAACCTCTATTGACTTCTTAAAAAAGAGTGGACTTAAGATTGCCGCTATAACAGAAAAGTCTGATGGCTTACTTTGGGATGCTGATCTAAATGGTCCGATAGCGCTTTTAATGGGATCTGAAGAAACCGGTATCTCTGAGGCCTATCTAAAAATGGCTGATTTTCGCTTAAAGATTCCAATGCTGGGTAGCATCGAATCATTGAATGTTTCGGTTGCAGCTGGTATTGCCTGTTTTGAGATAATCAGACAAAGAATAGCAGCTGAAAGTCATTCCTAACTTATTAAAAAACAATTTTTTAGGAAAATATAAGAGAGACGCTTATAAAAAAATAGTCCTGATTTTCATCAGGACTATAAATGTCTAAACAAAAGCTTTTAGCGGCGGGCTTCTTTAATTCTAGCTTTCTTACCGCGTAGGTTTCTTAGATAGAAGATCCTGGCTCTTCTAACCCTACCTAACTTATTGACTTCAATTTCTTCGATAAAAGGTGAAGATACCGGGAAAATTCTTTCAACTCCAACGTTGTTCGAAATCTTTCTAACTGTGAAAGTTGCTGTTGGTCCACTGCCTACACGTTGCAGGACAACGCCCTGAAATTTCTGTAAACGTTCTTTGTTTCCCTCAATGATTTTATAGGTTACAGTGATTGTGTCACCTGGCTTGAAAGTTGGCAATTCTTTAACTGCAACCTGATCTTCTACATACTGAATAAAGGCGTTCTTGCTCATTTTAAGATAGATATTTATTGTCGTGCAAAACTCAAAAATGAGTGCAAATATACAATTTTATTTGAATTAATAAACTCTAGTGTGATTTTTATAACCAAGTTAGGTGTTTTTTTATTTTTAGCTGTTTTATTTTTCAAGAAAATTTTAGCTAAAATATTGATATATTGATATTTGTATTTTGGGTTAAAAAAATCATCCCCGAAGTATTTTTTACATCGGGGATGATTTTTAGTTACTTGACTAAAGATTATCTTTGAATCATTACCTTTTGAGTGGTTCTGGTTTTTCCAGAAGTGATGGTAAGGAAATAGATCCCATTTGGTAATTCAGCAGTGTAAATTGCCATTTCCTTCATCGATGAAGCGTCAATAATTCTGGGTGATGCTGCAAGCAGATTGAATCTGTCAGTCAGCTCAACAGTGAAGGTTTCATTTGCTAAATCATCGAATTTAATATTGACAACATCTTTGGCTGGGTTAGGATAAACCGAGAATGTTAATGGAAGATCTGTGATCGTAAAATAGTTGTCACTGAAATCTTCAACTGTACCCATTGTCGAACTGAATACCCTGATTTTGTAGTATGAATCTGTTGGCAATAGATTTGAGACATTCCAGATATGGGTGGTTCCGACAACACCAGATGCTATAGGATAAGTCTGTTGATGCACATCAAAGTTATTATATCTGTGCAATTCAATGTTGACAGCCTCAGGAATGTCGTCAATCCATGAAATCAGATAACCAGTGCCTTTGTAAAGGAACTCACCTCCATTTGGCTGAAGAACCTCAATGGTTCCACCTGGAGAATCGACTAACTCAAAATTGAAATCACTTTCTCCATACACACTGTTATTGTTGGTATAAACCCTGATTTTGTAATCATTGCCTACAGGATATGTTAATGCAGGAATGTTCCAGACCCAGGTAGTGCCTTCAACACCTGATGCAAGCGTTGCAAGGAAAACATTGTTTTTCCATAATTGAATATTTGATGGGCCAGACAAGAAATCAGGCAACCATGAAATAAGGTATGCAGAACCTCTGAGCCATTTAATTCCACTTACGTTTGGTTGCAAAACCTCAATTGTGCCACCTGTAGGGAAGTCAGCTAGTGCAAAATTGTAATCACTCATATCTGAAACACCACCATTGCTTGCAACAACCCTGATTTTGTAATCGGAACCAACTGCATAGGTTAGGGCAGGAATGTTCCAAACCCAGGTAGATCCAACTACATTGCTGGCCAAAGTTGCATGGTGTAATCCGTTTATATAAAGCTGAATGTTTACTGGTCCCGGAACATCATCAATCCATGAAATGAGATATGAGGAACCTCGTATCCAGGTGATACCATTGACAGTAGGCTGTAAGACAGTAATGTAGCTTCCAGGGAGATTATTTACAATTGAAAAATAATTCAAACTCTGTCCAAGAATTGTTTCTGTTTCATCCCAGATGTTAATTTTATAGTTGGAGTTTGCTGCTGTGATGCCTGAAGGAATTGTCCATACATATGTTGAACCTACAACACCTGATGCAATATCCATTGTGTGTTTCTTAATCTTGAAATTATCAAAGTAATTAACCCTGTTTAGGTAATTGGCTGCTAATTGTCCTTTAGAATAAAACCTGAAAGAATCTGGAGCACCAGATACAGTAATAATCTGATCAAAGGCCTCAATACCATCACGTCCGGTTCCATATACCCTTAGCTGGGTTTCAGAAATATATTCAAAATTGAGGTTCATTACTTCTGAAAGAAGCGCCCCGTTATTTAAAAACATTGTTGCACCATTGATTTTTATTTCAGTTGTAATGCCTTCGATAGATAAGTGAACTAATTCATTTGCTCCAACACCACCTGAATAAATCTTAAAACCTTTCTCACCACTTGACCATCTGATACCCCAGTCAAAAGAGAATGTGCTACCAACTTCCAACGGATTATCAAAAGTATTGTCAGCATAGATGTAATTGTTTAAATCAGAAACAGCTGAATAGGCTACAATTCCAAAAGAAGGATTGTCCATGCCATTGATAAATGATAAAGATGGATCTCCAAGGAAAGCTTCAGCTGTTCCAGTAGGTGCATCAGAGGAAATAACCCACGGGCCAAAACCGTCTCCTTCATCATTGCCACTAATCCAGGTAGCATAATCTGAAGCATCGTCACTGGAAACTGTAAATGGAATTATACTGTAAAGTTCAATGTTTACCGGACCGGGAACATCATCAATCCATGAAAGCAAATAGGAAGAACCTTTTAGCCAGCTAATACCGGGAGCTGTTGGCTGGAGCACTTCAATAGTTGAATTTGAAGGTGTTGTCAGAATGGAGAATGGGTTGTCGCTAAGATCAAAAACACCAGGATCTGAAACGCTTGAAACTTTGATTTTATAGTTTTCTCCGGTTGGAAATAATGCAGGAATTGACCAGATAAAAGTTGAGTTTCCGACATTATTAGCTATTGGAGTAGTTGTAAGTAAAACTTCATCGATTAAATCAATTTTGAAAAGTCCGGAGGCATTGCTGTTCCATGAAATTAAGTTGTCAGTTCCCGGAAACCAATTGATGCCAGTGGTGTTAGGTTGCTCAACATGAATGAATGAACCGGGTAGCGATAAAACCAAAGAAAAATAATTTGAACTTTCAGCAAAAAAACTGGCATTTACAGTACTGCTTACCCTTATAGAATAATCATTGCCTTCCAATAGAAGAGGGTCAATGAGCCAACCGTAGGTTGAACCCGTGGTTGAAGCAACTACCGGTGAATGGAATACACCGTTTTTATAAAGATCAATCTTAACAGGCTGAGTAAAGTTGCTGTTCCAGGAGATAAGTTTGGTAGATCCAATTTCCCAGTAGATATTAGCTTCTGAGGGCTGGAGAACCTGAACAAATGGTTGGCTTGCTAGATTTCCATTTAATGCAAAAAGCAAAAGTGTAAGAAATACAAAGCTTTTGATGGGTAATAGTTGTTTCATGTGAGTTAGTTTAAAATTGTTACTATTTATACTTGTTTATTATATACTTACTTGATTATTAATTTTTTAGTACCTGAATACGATTCTGATATTACTTGTATGAAATAAATCCCGGCTGGATATTCGAAAGTTGAAAGATTAAAAGATGATTCTCCTTTAAAAGTATAACCATCATATAATCTGGTTAATGTTGCGCCTTTGCTACTAATCAAATTGATTATAACTTTTTCTGATAAAGCAGAATTAAAAGTAATGATTACGTTATCTTTTGCTGGATTGGGAGCAAATGTAAAATCAACAGGAATACTTTCTTGCGAATCCAAACGAACCAACATTGAGGTGTAACTTGCAGATGCCTTATAGCCTACAAAATATAATGTGTTTATACTGTTAGAGTAAAACAGTTCGAGCAGTCCATCCTGATTTTGAACCCATGTGTTGCCGTTCCAACTATATAAATCAGTTGTAATGGCGTTTCCATTTACATCGTAAGTGTAATTCAAGAGTGATTTATTTGACCATGAATTATTAATCCACAATTCATGAAGCGAAAGTGCTACACCTCCGAAATTATTGTAGGAAAATTGTCCTTTCTCCTGATTAACCCATTGATTTGACTGCCAGATCTGGCCAACTGCATTTTGAACATAACCAAGAGCATCATAGCTGTATGAATATTTTTCGGCAAAGACCCAATTGTTGTTTTGCCAATACTGCCCTATGTATTCAACGGGTTTGTTGGACAAATTATAGATGTATGACTCCTTGTAAAAATTCATCCAGATATTGTTAGCCCAACTTTGTATGGTTAGATTTAGCAGATTTCTGTTTGCGTCGTAGTTATAAAGATACTGTTGATCGTTGATCCATTGGTTATTAGCCCAAACTTGTCGTATTCCGGAGATCAAGTTACTTGTCTGATCATAAAAATAGAGTTCATAAGCAAGATTCGTCCAACTGTTAGATATCCATTTTTCTGTAAGGAATGCAACTCTGTTACCATTGATATCATATGAGTTGGTTATTTTGTCTGAATTCACCCATGAAGAGCCAATCCATAACTGTGTAATTTGGGACAAAACATTTCCGTTGGAATTGTATGTATAGGAGGAATTGGCGATGTTTTGCCAGTTTCCATTTTGCCAAACCTGAGATGTGGTAGTTGTTTTGCGACCGAAATTATCATAGGTATTCAATTCCATTGCCGAGTTAACCCACTGATTGTTTTGAAGAGACTGAGTTAAAGTGGAAAGAAGATTACTCTGTTGAGAATAGAAATAAATATATCGTTTGGGATTTTGTCCGACTGAGTAAATCACAACTGAGTCTGGAAAATGATAAATATTTCTTTGCTCAATTGATTTTGGATGAAGATTGGCAAGTCTACTTATATCTAAACGGATCTTTAAACTCGAATTTTGATTTGTAAGTGTTGATGTAATCTCAGAATTGTAAAGAATTTCATTGTAGGTATGAAAGGAAAAATTTGTGGTAGGAACAAAATTTGAGGCTACTGATGGTAGACTCAGGCTTAAAAAAAGACCAAAAATTGTAATAAGTACTTTGTTCACTTTCACTGTATGATATTTATAATAAAACCTCAATTAGGTACTCTTATGCTAAATTGGAGTTTGATTAGCAAAAAATGTACCGGGTTTGCTATGTTACTATAAACATGAAAAATAACTAAACGAAGTCGTTCATAATAGTAGGTTAAAAATTCCCAAAACAGGACAATTTTTTCCCAAATTGATAAAAGATGCTTAATAGCTGATGGTTTTTCTCTCAATTTCCTGATTAAGCATTTAGGGAAAAGTTAAAGTCAATATATTCAGTGAATTATAAAGTGACTTAAAAAATGAATCAACGTTATAAGCGTGTCAAAATTGGAAGAATGATATTATTTGGATTATTTCTTTTGTTGCAGTTAATGTTTAATCATTCCTGTTTCGATGCATTAGCAAAGGATTTATAATGTGTTCAAAAGAGGAATGAAAAAAAATCGGCTCCTTTGCCATTGAGCAAAGGAGCCGAAATAATTATTCAATGAAACAACCTAGTGTTGAACGATTATCTTCTGCGTATTTTTGGTTTTATCAGATGAAATGGTCAGGAAATAAACGCCATTTGGAAGGTCAGCTGTTGAGATTCTATATTCCTTCAATGATTCAGCATTGACAGTTCTTGTTAGCATAGGTAAATTTAGCCTGTTAAATAGTTGAACTGTAAATGTTTCGTTAGCTTCTTCGTTAAACAAAACTGTGAAATAATCACTGGCAGGATTTGGATAAACAGTGAAGGTGAGTGGGAGAAGGGCAATGGTAAAAGTCCCGGCACTCACACCTTCTGGACCGCCGCTAACTGTACTATATATTCTAACTCTATAGTTAGATCCGGGTAGAATTGCTGGATTATTAATATTCCAAACAGTGGTTGATCCAACAACATTGTTCTGTATCACTATTGGCGAAGTAACTCCACCAATTAATTCAATATTTACATTTTCTGGAATGTCATCAATCCAGGAGATCAAATAAGAGGTTCCTATATAAAGTGTTTCACCACCATCAGGCTGAATAACATCTATAGTGCCGCCGGGAGTATCAACAAGGGAGAAAAAATTAGCGCTCGAGCCTACAACAGTATTGTTGCTTCCCCAAACATTTATTTTGTACTGAGTTCCTAAAGGGAATGTTGTTGCAGGTATAGGCCAAACCCATGTTGAACCTTGAATACCAGTAGCAATCATAGTAAAAGTAGGAGTTGCCAAGCCATAATTTGCAAGCTCAATATTAAATGGACCTGGAATTGTCGGGTTCCATGAAATAAGATTAGATGAGCCTCTTAGCCATTTAATTTGAGGAACGCTAGGCTGAAGGACTTCGATAGTTCCACCTGCCGGATAGTTTGCTAATGCAAAATATTGTGTGCTTGAACCCACAATAGTATTATTGCTTCCCCAAACATTTATTTTATATTTGGTTCCAACTGGAAAAGTTTCGGCTGGTATAGGCCAAACCCATGTTGAGCCTTCAACTCCAGTTTTGATCATGTGATAAGAATGATTGTTTGGATCAGGATCATTTAAGTTAGCTAATTCAATATTAAACGGACCAGGAATTGTTGGGTTCCAAGAAATAAGATTTGATGTTCCTCTTAACCAGGTAATGCCTAAAGCACTTGGCTGTAGTACTGTAATACTTCCACCTGGAAGATAATCGGCAAGAGTAAAATGGTGGACGCTGGAGCCCACAATTGTATTATTATTTCCCCAGACATTTATTTTATATTGATTTCCTATTGGGAATGTAGTCTCAGGAATATTCCATACCCATGTTGAACCCTCTATACCTGTAGCGATCATGTTAAATGTTGGTGTTGCTACTCCGTAATTTGCTAGCTCAATATTTACTGGACCAGAAATATTGTCCAGCCATGAAATTAAATAGGAGGACCCTCTTAACCATGTAATGTTCTCAGCAGTTGGTTGCAATACTGAAATGGTACCACCAGGTTGATGTGCAGCGATAGCAAAAGGGTTGGCACTTTGCCCAACAATTGTATTATTATTTCCCCAAACATTAATTTTATAATTAGTTCCTACTGCTTGACCTGCAGGTATAGGCCAAACCCAAGTCGAACCTTCAATACCTGTAGCGATCATTGTAAAAGTAGGCGTTGCTAAACCATAGTTTGCAAGTTCAATATTTACAGGTCCAGGTACATTAGTCGACCATGAAATCAAATTTGATGTTCCCCTTACCCATGTGATGCTTGGAAGACTAGGTTGTTCAACCTTTATATAAGACTGTGAAGAATTTGTTTTAATTGAAAACACATTATTGCTAGCATCAAAAAGACTGGTATTCACCGTACTCCAAATGTTGATTTTGAAATTATCTCCGGGAGGTATACTGCTAGGAATTGTCCAGCTGTAGGTTGAACCTTGAACAGAAGGTGCAATTGTTGTAAAAGTTGCTGGAGTTACACCATAATTAGCCAGTTCGATTAATACTGGCTGTGTAAGATTGTCGGTCCAGGAAATTAGGTAAGTTTGCCCGATAATCCATTCGATTCCAGCTTCACTTGGTTGGATGACTGTGATGTATGGAACAGGATTTTGTCCAATTACATTCAAATTAAGGGCAAAAAACATTGCGAAAATGAATGTAAAGTTTTTGATTTGTAATAATCGTTTCATAATAGTTGGATTTAAAAATGTTTCAATATTTATAGTTTCGATTTATTTCGTTATCATTAATTTTGCTTGACTTGTTTTATTGCCTGTTGTTAAATGGATAAAATAAATCCCTGAAGTAAGGTCTATGACAGAAAAGACAACTTGATTCTCGCCTTTATTCATCTTGCCTTTTAACACTTCAAGAACTTTAACCCCGCCGTTGTTATAGATACATATTTCAGTTTCAGCGTCATTCGCTAATTCAAAATGAAGAATTACTTTATCATTTGCAGGATTAGGGCTTAATGACAAAGTCTGTTTATTTTCCCTTTCAGAATCTGGAATTCCTACCTGAATGGAAGTGTAGCTTGCAAAAGCTTTATAACCAAAAATATCCATTGAATTGATGCTGTTCGAATAGAATAGTCTCATGACTCCATCCTGATTTTGAATCCAGGAATTTCCATCCCAATGATAGAGGTCACAAATCAGTGCGTTTCCATTTGCATCATACGTATAATTGTTCAGGTTTACATTCATCCAACTGTTTGATACCCATAGCTCGTGAAGAGAGGATTGGATACCTCCAAAATTATTGTGACCAAACTGACCCCTTTCAAAAAATTTCCATTGGCTATTTTCCCATAGCTCACCAACAGCCATTGTTACAAAGCCAAGCGTGTTGTAGGTGTATGTATATTTTTCGCTAAATGTCCAGGTAGATCCGTTCCACAATTGCCCTGTGATTTGGGTTGGTTGATTTGAATTATTGTAGATGTAAGATTCTTTATAAAAAAACGTCCAATCACCATTGGACCAGTTCTCAATTACACTGGTCAGCATTGTATTGTTGGCATTGTAAGTCCATGTGTATTGCTGATTGTTTAACCAACTACCATTAATCCATACCTGACGTGAACCTGTTAGCCTGTTGTTGTTCGAATCAAAAGTGTATAATTCATATGAAACATTTGTCCAAGCACCTGATATCCAAGTTTCTTTAAGTATTGCTACTGCATTGCTGCTAAGATCGTAAGAGTTTGTGGTTTTATTTTGATTGACCCAAGATGAGCCGATCCATTGCTGATTAGTGTAGGTTAATACCTTTCTATTAGTAGTATAGGTGTAAATTGATTTGGTTGTATTGATCCAGACACCATTTTCCCACTTTTGCCATGTTGATGTGAGTAAGTTACCAAATTCATCGTATGTACAATTTTCAAAAGATTTATTAGCCCAAACATTGTTGTGGAATTCCTTAATAAAAGATATGAGTCGCTGGCCCGTTTGAGAATAAATGTAACTATAGCGTTTTGGGTTTTCCTCAACTGAATAAACTAAAATAGTATCAGGAAAGAAATAAGTGGCTTCTGTTTCTCTCTGGTCTGGCTGAAGTTTTTTAAGACGATCAATATCCAATCGGATATTAAAATTTAAAGGTTTAATTTGCACCTGGTCTGAGGAAAACTTTTCATTTTGAAAAAAGTCATCAACGATTGAATTTTCGCTTGCAACATTCTGAGATTTCAGGTCATAGCTTATAGAAAAGCTTAAGAATGATGTGATAAAAATGAGTATGTAAATTTTATAGTATTTCACCGAATCTAAATTAATTGAGTGTTTAATATCTATTATCATTTTCTAATCAAAATCATCAAAAATTATACCATCTAATCAGTCACT
Organism: Bacteroidales bacterium; assembly: GCA_030683155.1. GTDB lineage: Bacteria > Bacteroidota > Bacteroidia > Bacteroidales > F082 > JALNZU01. Next base: position 19,214 of record JAUXMV010000034.1, on the reverse strand, counting down.
TAGCTGAAACTCATTGTCTGTAAGGATAAGATTTTTTTTTGAGTTAAATCTTCAGGTTAAATTATTCCAAAAGTAAGAAGTGCTATTTAATTTGAAATAAAGTTCAATTTTTACACCTAAGAAAGCCTAAATTTATAAATAAGTAAAAGAAGTACTGAAAATGAGCAAATTAAATTCAGGGAGAAATTATTTTTGAACTTTTTTCATGAAAAGCATCAAATTTCATGAAGACATTTTTTTTAAAATGATTTTTAATTTTTCATCGTTCTGATACAAAAAAGTAGAAAATCACCTCGTGAAGAAAATTAAATTTCTATTGTTTCGAAACATGATCTTAGATCACAATCTTAAAATAAAGATCTACCTAACTATTGAAATCTGATGAAATTTCTTAATGAAATAATTTTTTAAAATACTTTATATCAATAAGATAAAAAACAAATTATAAATTGTGATTAAGAATTCATTCATGTAAATGACTTGATTTTTCAATTTTTTACAATCAATTTTCCATCATTCTTCTTGATTGTTTTTGATGTTTCAATTAATCTTTGCTTTTTTTATTCGTTGAAACAGTTGGGTGGATGAATAAATTTTGATCGAATAATGCAAGACAAATATTTTCCTGAATTGGGAATAAAATTTCCCGAAATGGGATTTAGATTTCTTCTCTGTAACCTCCAATTCATTTAGAATACTGTTTCAGAAATTGTGAAATGAGTATTTTCAACCTTCCTGAAACTCATATGGCATAATGTGTCACTAAAAAATGAGTATGAAAGTCTGGGAAATTATTTTTCTGCTAGTGTGGAAGCATTGCAATAATTCTTTTATGAATATCAATCACTTGCGGAATTATATGCGTTTTGCCATCGTTAACTATAACAAAATCAGCTAAATGAAGTTTTTGAGATTCAGGCCATTGGTTTCTCATTCTTTCCTCAATTAATTTGGGTTCACTTTTATCCCTTTCAATCAATCTATGAAAGCGCACTGATTCAGGTGCTGAAACAAAAATTATCTTTTGAAAGTCTTTGTTATAGCCAGTTTCAAAAAGAATTGCGGCTTCATAAAGTGTGTAGAAATCCTTGTTTTTCGTATCGAGCCATTGATTATATCTTTCTCTGACAGCCGGATGAATAATCCCGTTTACAAAATTCAGATCTTCTTTATTGGCAAATATTTTTTTTGCAAGAAGTGATGGTATTAAATTATCATGTTCATCGAATAACTCTTCTCCAAAATGTGATTTGATTTTTCTTTTGATGTCAGCGTGTGAATATAGCTTTCTGGCTTCACTATCAGCATTAAATACGGGAACATTCAATCGGTCAAAAATTGAGCATATCAGGCTTTTGCCACTTCCAATGTTGCCGGTAATACCAACTTTAATCATTTTTTTAGAATCAGATATTCAACACGTTCAGGTGAAATACGATTAATATTTGCTTCTACTGGTGTTTTCAATACACGTAAATTAAGAAATTGCTTTCGGTCAAAAAGGCCGGTCGTGTCAATTTCAGCTATAAATTCTTCGTTGTTTATCTTGTCAAAATCTTTCATCGCAACGTTAAAAAATATTTCAACATGATCTGGAAAGATTTTCAACTGTGGTTTTGCAGGTTTCTGAATACGAATTTTAACTTTCGATTCAGTGAATTTCTCAACATTTACTTCATATTCTATTAAATTGATAAGAGGTCTGAAAGTATTCTCTTCATAAGTAATTTTGGCAGTACCAGAAAAATTTTCCATTATGTCTTTCTTCTCAACAAGCTCGGTTGATACAAATGAAAGTGTATCCAAAATATGCTTGGGAGCAAAAACTTCAACAGTTTCAAAGTTTAAAGTTATGTCACCGTATTTCCCAAATTGGTCCTTAAATTGAAAATTGTGGATGAGTTTTACTGGTATCAATGCGCTTAAAACAGGCTCAACATCAAAAATAATTTCATTTTCAACAAAACTTATTTCATTTTCGTTGATACCAAATTTCGCAGAAATAAATTCTTTTGCATTAATTGTGTTAAGATAATAGGTGTTTTGATTTTGCTTACGGAAAGGAACTGCTGAAAGGGGAATCTTTACCTCAACTGGTTTTTTGCTGAAGTAACTGATTTTAAGCAATCGAAAACCATTTGCATTGATAATTGCTTTTAGTTTATGTGTAGAAGCTTTATCACTGATCCAGATATCGGCAGGTGGATCAATAATATTCAATTGAATATCAGTGCTTATAGTATAAAATGAGGACAGTTTAATAAGCAGCCAAAGCAGTGAAGAAAATATTAGGAAAAGAAAAAAAACGACAAGACGCTTCCTTTTCTTGATATTAACCTGTAACGTATTTGACTTTTGAATTCCTACCATAAATTAAAGAAAAAAAAAGCCGGATATTATTCCGGCTTTAAGATTTATTTTGCCAGTCCAACCTGAGCGCTATCAGAAATAATAGCACTCTTTTCAAGAAGAAGTTTATTTCCGCCCTCCACATCAAGTAGAACGGTTGTTTCTTTCACTTCAGCAATTTTTCCATGAATACCACCTATGGTGATAACTTTATCACCTTTTTTTAAGGCTTCACGAAAAACGCGCTGATCTTTTGCTTTTTTCATTTGCGGACGAATGAAAAAGAAATAAAATACTACCATAATCAATACAAGTGGTAGAAATGAAAGCAGGCCTCCGCTTTCTTGCCCTTCGGCAGGTGGAGAGAATAGTAAAATGTTTAAAATATCCATAGCATGATTTATTAATAAGATTCAGGTGTAACTACTTGTGCTTTAACTCTTAATGTTGTTGTTTGTGGTGATCCATTTGTGAGAACTGTAATTGTTTTGTTTTGAATACCGCGTTGCCCATTTGAATCGAAAGTTATTTCAACTTTGCCTTCTTGCCCTGGTTTTACCGGCTCTCTTGTATATTTGCTTGCAGTACAACCACAACTTGCACTAACTTTACTGATAAGCAAGTCGGACGAGCCTGTGTTTGTAAACTTAAAAACATGAATAACCTGTTCTCCTTGTATGAGTCTGCCAAAATCATGTTCAACTTTAGTAAATGTAATTTGTGGCATATCTGTACTTTGAATGCCTGTTGCTGACTTTGGGTTCTTGACCAGGTTGGCAGGAATGTTTTTTTGCTCACCCTGACATGAGAAAAACAGTGTCAAAGCAAAAATGGCTATCAAACGGATCATTTTTTTATTCATTTGGCAAAACTATGATTTTATTTGTCAGGTTTACAAAATTAATCAATTACTGCTACCCATGATGGTAACCGAACCTCTATAAACTTCATTGCTTTTAAAGCCTTCACATTGTAAAACATAAAAATATACACCATCTTTTAAACCATCTCCGCCCCAGTCGTTATTGTAATTGCTGGATTCAAAAACTTTTCTGCCCTGCCGGTTAAAAATAACCAAAGTAGTTCTTTTGTAATAAGCCGACAGCGGTTTGATTGCACCAGATGTTGAAACTGATTTTAAATCAACACCAGGTTCATCATTATTTGCGGGAGCCTCGGTAATAATAAAAACATCATTAACATTGTCTCCATTGGGAGTGATGATGTTTGGTATTTGGAGTTTTATAGGCAATACTTTTACTTCCTTGAAATAAACTGTATCACAGCCTTGTTGATTGTAAACAGTGAGATATGACTGGTAATCACCTACTTCAGTATAAACGTGAACGGGTGCTTCCAGCACTGATCTGGGACTTTTATCACCAAATTCCCAAAAATGACTAAGTATTTGAACAGTATCGATGGATAAATTTTCAAACTCAAAAGTTACATATGGGTTTTGAATATAGGCTGTGTCGGGAGTTGTCTTTACTTCAACTGTTGCATTGGAATAAGCTTTTGTGTAGACAGAATCACTATTGGAGCAGCCATTAATATCAGTAACATTGATGAAATACTTTTGAAATGCTTTGAGTCCAATTGCTAAGGAAGGATTTGAAGGCGCAATCTGAGTTGGTCTTACATTCCATTCGTAAACATAAGGACCAGATTCGCCCAATGCAGTGGCTTTTATCATGGCTGTATTTCCGTTATCATTATCGCCATTGGTGCAGGTAAGCTGCATCTGTTCAAAAGAAATTGTAAAAGGGGGATAAACTTCTACTAAAAAGGGAGCGCTGTAACATGCTTCACCTGTAACTGTATCAGTAACAGTAACTGTGAACGATGTAGCTTCAGTAGCTTTAAATTTTATGGATGAAGTTGTTTCACCTCCCGGACTCCATAAATACACATTATTCTCGCCTTTGGCTACTGATAAAGTTATTGTTTGACCATGGCAGACAGGAATCTCACTATCAACCGTAATTGCACAGTCAACTTGCGAATGAGCCAATACAGGAAAGGCTAATACAGTAATGAATACCAGTTTTACAATTTTTGACATGAAAGTCTGTCTCTTAGAAATATTTCTCATTCGAAAATAACGCTGTAAATGACAACTTAAGTGTGCAAAAATAACAAAAAATGTCTTGTGTGATTTTCTTAGAATGAACCTTGCCCAAGCATAACCAAAGTACAATCATAAACTACCTCTATTCCCAGCTCTTTGGCTTTGGTAGCCAAACTGCTGTTTTCGCTGCCAGGATTGAAAATAATTCTTTTAGGATTCAGTTCGAGGATCGAACCTTCGATTGGTTTCTGATTTCCTTTGTTGATGTAGAGTGTAATAGTATCAATGTTTTTGATACCGCCAAACCCTTTCTGAATTGGAATACCTGCTGCAAAATCTTCCCTGTTTCCAATTGCAAAAACTTCATGTTCGTTTTGAAGTAGTTTCTTAATTGCCATATGCGAAAACCTGTGAGGTTTAGGACTGGCTCCAATAACTAAAACACGCTTTTTCATTTTATTCTGGTTTCAAAAAAAGAGAGGCTGAGAAACTATTAATTTTTGTGCTTTTTAATCCATTGCAAACTTAGTTCTTGCATTGAAGATAAAACGATTGCAATCATTAATTGTTATTCAGGTATTTACCTTAATAAAATAAAATAATATAACACATTGATAATGAATAAAATATTAATTTACTTAGGTTTGATTCAAATCCAAAAACAGGTTTACTGTTTATACACAAAAGAGTTAATATTCATGCCAGCACCAACCGAGGCAAAAATCACAACATCATTCTCATTAATTTGATGGCCTTCAAGTTGATTTTTCAGAATCATATCATACAAAGTAGGAACTGTTGCAACTGAACTATTACCAAGAGTTTGAATATTCATGGGCATCTTTTCAGCTGTGCTCACTTTCACCTTATAAAGCTTGTAAAATCGCTGAACAATCGCTTCATCCATTTTTTCATTTGCCTGGTGAATTAATACTTTTTTAATTTCATTGATGTCAATACCTGAACGATCCATGGCAACTTTCATTGCGGAAGGAACCTGTGTGAGCGAATATTCATAGATTTTACGGCCGTTCATTTTAATGTAACCGATATTTGGGTCACAATCTGGAGAATTTGATTTCCCGTGATAGAGATATCCAACTTCTTCCTCAGTATGGGAAACGAATGAATAGGAGAGCAATCCTTTTTTTTCATCGGATTCAATACCTTCAACGATTGCAGCGCCTGCTCCGTCACTAAAAATCATCGTATCTCTGTCGTATACGTCAACCACCCGAGAAAGCGTTTCACTTCCAATAACAAGACAACGCTTTGCCATGCCAGATTGAATAAAAGCATGCGATTGTATGACCCCCTGAATCCAGCCAGGACAGCCAAAAACAATGTCAAAAGCGATGCATGAAGGGTTTTTGATCCCAAGTAAATGCTTAACTCTAGAGGCAATACTAGGAACAATATCAGTTTGAATACTATCTTTTGTTACGTTTCCAAAATTATGGGCAACAATAATCTGGTCGATAGTTTCACGGTCAATCCCTGCATCAAGAATTGCTTTCTCAGCCGCCAGGCCAGCCATATCTGAGTTGTTCATGCCTTCATCAACCCACCTTCTTTCATAAATTCCAGTAATATCGCGAAATTTTCTTGTGACTTCTTCTCCCGGGCTATCAATGAGACTGTGATCCTTTTCGAAAAATATCTGTTTTAAAAAGTCTGAATTGCTGATGACACGTGATGGTATAAAACTTCCGGTTCCTGTAATGACAGTGTTTAGGTACTTCATTATTTATAAGTTATTAATAATAAAAGAGTTAAGTATTTTGCTTTTACAATATAAATCGCAAAATGCAGCAAAATCGTCGCCAAAGGTAAAGTTTTTTGACTTTCAGATGAACATTTGGTTTTTCGGTTGTTCATTTTCATTGATCTCAGAGCGCTTTCCATGATCAATCGGAAGTAATAATTGAAGCACAAACTCTAATAAGGGCTTTAATAAAAACTGTTTAAGTTCTTCAATTTGCCTGACTATTTATAGAATTTAAGTACTAATTTTGCTTGATTAAAAAAATCTTGTCATTATAAATAAAATATTTGATGTCTAAATTCAATCATCTAAGAATTGCATTGCTGTTCGTATGCAGTTTGTTGTTTTTCAATCCATTCTTGGCAAAAAGTCAAACAAATGATACGGCAGTTTACCCGTATTGGATCGAAATGATGCAAAATGAAAAAGCTAATTTTTTTCAGACTCAACGCGCTTTTGAAACCTATTGGGAAGGAAGGGAAGTGACAAAAGGAAGTGGTTTTAAGCCTTTTAAAAGGTGGGAATATATAATGGGTCAGCGCGTTTCTCCCGATGGCACCAAACCCACGCCTGACAGAGAAATTGTAGCCTACAATGATTTTTTACAAAAATTTGGTAAAACACGCAATCTCAACGGAGACTGGACTCCTCTCGGACCTTTCACAGTTCCTTCTGGCTATAATGGTTATAGAGGATTAGGACGCTTAAACGCCATCGCTTTTCACCCAACGAATGCAGATATCTTATATACTGGAGCTCCTTCAGGTGGGTTGTGGGTTTCCTACGATCATGGAACAAATTGGATTGTTTTAACCGATCATCTTCCCACATTGGGTGTCTCGTCCATTATTATAGACTACATCAATCCTTCAATTATATATATTGGCACCGGTGACAGGGATGCTGGCGATGCTCCCGGACTTGGGGTTTGGCGAAGCATTGATGGAGGTAATAACTGGGAACCCTGGAACAACGGAATGGGAAATGTGACTGTCGGCAGAATGGTTCAACATCCTGACAATCCACAGATTATACTTGCGGCTACCAATGGGGGTGTTTTTCGGACAACTAATGCCGGTTTGAGTTGGGTTTTGTCGCGCACTGGAAATTTCAAAGAAATAGTTTTGAAGCCTGACAATCCTGACATTGTTTATGCAGCTATTGGTGGAACTTTTTACAAATCTACTGACAATGGCATCAGTTTTACCGGTGTTTCAAATGGACTCCCTGGAGGTAGCAGGGGAGTGATAGGTGTTTCTGCCGCTAATCCTGAAATAGTATATTTTCTGCTTACTAATTCTGACTCATTTAAAGGGATTTACCGTTCTGAAAACGCAGGTCAAAGTTTTACATTGCGATCAAACTCACCCAATATAATGGCATGGGATTGCAATGGCGGAAGTGGTGGCCAAGCCTGGTACGACCTTGATATGGCAGTAGATCCAACAAATGCTGACGTGATTTATGCCGGTGGCGTTAATTGTTTTAAATCATCCAACGGTGGATTGAGCTGGGCGATACGTTCGCATTGGTATGGCGCATGTGGCGTACAATCTGTTCATGCAGATTTGCATGTGCTTGAATATTCCCCTTTAAACAACAGACTTTTCGCCGGAAATGATGGTGGCCTTTATTGGTCAGATAATGGAGGTGTTAACTGGACTGAAATTTCGAATGGACTTGTTATTAGTCAGGCCTACAAAATTGGACAAAGCGCAACAAATAAAGATTTTGTTATAAATGGCTATCAGGATAATGGAACATCTGTTATAAATGGTTCAAGCTGGATTGCTGTTGGGGGTGGTGATGGAATGGAATGCGCTTACGACCCTTTTGATGCGAGATACAGTTATTACACCTTATATTATGGAGACGTTTTTCGGAATTTCAATAATAATTCCAATGGTAAAATTGCAGGCTCACAAACAAATGGCATCACAGAAAGTGGTGGTTGGGTTACGCCTTTTATCATCGATCATAATGATGGAAACATCATGTTCATTGGTTTTAAGAATATTTGGCGCAGCACAAATATCAAAGCGTCATCCGTGGGAAATGTTCAATGGGAGAAAATAAGCACAATGAACACAAATAATTTTAATGTTGTAGCCCAGTCATATGCAAATACGAATATCATTTATGCTGCCAGCGGAAACAAGTTGTATTTTTCAGAAAATGTTAAAGATCAGTCGGTAAACTGGGTAAACAGAACTGGAAATCTTCCGGCTATTAACAATATTACAGCCATTGAAACCCATCCTACAGATGAAAATATTGTTTATATAGCCCAACAAACGCGAATTTTTAAGTCAGTTGACAAAGGCGTTACCTGGCAGGAGATGAGTGCAAACCTTTCAGGGATTCAGATTAACTCCATCGCCTATTACAAAAACAGCAACGAAGGGCTTTATCTGGGAACAGATATTGCTGTTTTTTACCGTGATAATTCAATGAGTGAATGGATATTATTTAACAGCGGACTGCCTGCAAGTGTAAAAGTTACAGAGGTAGAAATTTTTTATGATCCAGTAAGTCCGGAAGGTGATTTGATCAGAGCAGGTACTTATGGAAGAGGTCTTTGGAGCTCTTCTCCCTATCTTTCAAGTCTGGCGGCGTCTTTTTCTTCTTCTCTAACAAGTGTCGCAGCCGGATGCTCAGTTGATTTCTTTGATGAAACATTGGGTATCCCACAAGAGTGGATATGGACTTTTGAAGGGGGCAATCCAGCTTTTTCAAATGAAAGATTCCCAACCGGAATTTTATATGAAAATGAAGGTGTCTTTGATGTGCATCTTATCGTTTCAAACGCTCTCGGCAGTGATACATTGGTTTGTTCAGATTGTATTACTGTCACAGCTGCAGCTTCCCCAATAGCTAATTTTGAAGCTTCAAAGCTGATTGGTTGCGCTGGAATGGTTGTTGAGTTGAAGGATTTATCAGAAAATTGTCCGTCTTCATGGAACTGGGAGTTCATTCCTGCTGATGTAAGTTTTTTGAATGAAACAAGTTCAGCCTCCAAAAATCCGGTTGTGCAATTCAATCAAAACACAACCTACAGTGTAAAACTTACTGTATCAAATCATGTTGGCGAAGCCTCAAAAGAGATGAATGATTACATTCTTGTTGGCGGATATTCAATGCCATACGAACAAAGTTTTGATGTGCTTTCATTTGATGAAATTGGGTGGGAAGTTGAAAATCCGGATGGATTGAAAACATGGGAGATACAAACACTTGGTAATGGCAGTCGAACTGCCTGGATGAATTTCTTCAGTTACAACTACCTTTTTAAGAATGACTATCTGATAAGTCCACCTTTAAATCTTGAAGGAATGCAGAATGCATATATTTGGTTCGATTATGCTTATGCGCAGAAAAGTAACAGAAAAGATTCATTAAGAGTCAGCGTTTCAACTGATTGTGGAGCAACTTGGGAAAGGGTTTATTCAAATGGTCCTAATGGTCAGGGTATATTTGAAACCACATTTCCGACTACACTTTCATTTGTGCCGCAACAAATAGAAGATTGGTGCAGTGCAGGAACATACGGAGCACCTTGTCCGGTTATTAATATCAGCCAGTATACTGGAATGTCAGGCCTGAAAATTCGCTTTGAAGCCTATAATCATTTTGGAAACAATCTCTATTTGTCAAATATGCTTGTTTCTAATCTTCTCGGAATCTTCCCTGAAGAAAAAACCTTAAGTGAAATGCAATTGTTTCCAAATCCAGCTAGGTCGAATATTATTATCCGAGTACCGGATCAAGCTGTAGGCAGTGAAATAATTTTTCGAGATATTCAAGGAACTATACTTAAACACTTCATTGTTAATGCCTCTGAAACTGAAATCAGTACTGTAGGTTTGGCAAAAGGAATGTATTTTGTTGATATCAAACATAAATCCATAGCTCCAAAGAAGTTGATTATTCATTAAGAATTAAAGGAAAATCGACTTTTTCTAAAAAGGATTTTCGCTACAATTGATGCTGAAACATTTGTTCTTTTCAGGTGAACTTAAGGGAAAAGCTGTTCATTTGATAAAACAAATGATAGTGCTTACCCATACTTTTAAACTAATGCTATATTTGCACTTCATATATAAGGTATAAGACATGAAACTACGTTATCTCATTCTGCTGGCAGTCCTGCTAATCAAACAAATTTCAGTGATTTCGCAAGAAGCTCAGCAAAAGCATTTTAGAGGTGTTGCTGAAGCTTTTTCTGAAATTACTTTTAAGGAAATAATTGCTGAAGAAGAAAGAAACGGTTCTTCTGAGCTTATGCGACTTAGAAAGCCAAATCCGGTAATTTACAAACCGGTTTTTGATGTAGCACCCGAAAAAATTCTTTTTACAGGGTCACAGCCTGCAGATCAAAATAATCCACAAATGATGAAAGAAGTTTCACCTGCGCCTGATACAACTTTCATGGGTTTATACGACACAGGTAATTCTATTCCTCCGGATGTGAACGGAGCTCCCGGGCCTGATCACCTGATGGTTACTTTGAACACGCAGGTTAGAGTTCAACATCGCGATGGAACAGAAATATCAACAGTTTCACTTGGTGTTTTCTGGGCAAGTTTGCCGGGCAGCGGTACATTCGATCCAAAGATTCAATATGACTTTGAAGAAGACAGATGGGTTTTTGTGACTTGCGCCGGCAGTCAGCCAGGAAGTTCCCGAATTTATATGGGTGTTTCTGCAACTTCAGATCCAACCGGAACCTGGTACCTTTATTCCTATATTGCAGACCCTGAGAATATCGTTTGGTTTGATTATCCAAGCATGGGATTCAACAAAAACTGGATTGTTGTTTCAGGCAATATGTTTGGAGGTGGATTTTATAGCACTGTTTATGTGTTCGACAAGCATGCAATGTATAACGGAGAAGCTACTCCTCAATTCGATCGCTTTGCAACAAATCGGGGTTTTACGCTTGTTCCTGCTGTCACATATGATGCTCATGAAGAAAATGTATATCTGATTTCTTCAGCCGATGGCAATCAGGGTGGCATGGGCTATATCAGTTTGTTTAAAGTTAGTGGTGAAATCAATAATCCAGTATTTTCCTTAACAGGTCACATAGGCATTCCTCAGCCATGGGCCGGTTATGTTGGCGGAAGCGGAGATTTTTTACCTCAGCTCGGCTCAAATGAAACAATCAATGCAGTTGACCACAGAATGGAAAACGTTGTTTTTCGTAACAACAAACTTTGGGCAACACATCATATTTTCCTGCCTGCAAACAACCCTCAGCGCACTTCTGTACAATGGTGGAATATCAGCCCAACAGGCGAAATTATTCAACATGGTCGTGTCGATGATCCAACTGGAGAGATGTCGTATGCATTTGCATCACTTGCTTTGAATCAGTTTGAAGATATGTTGATTGGATTTAATATTTTTTCTGAAAATCAATATGCGAGCGCCGGATATGCCTATCGCGCTCATTTTGACCCACTTAACACAACACGCGCTCCTTTTCAATTTAAAGACGGTTTAGCGCCTTACTACAAAACTTTTGGCAGTGGGCGCAACCGTTGGGGTGATTATTCAGCAACCATGCTCGATCCTGTTAACAGTGTTGATTTTTGGACCATTCAACAGTATGCAGAACTTCCTTCATCAGGCGACCGTTGGGGAACATGGTGGGCCTATTTGCGTATCCCATTTGAACCGATCGCTGATTTTGCTGTAAACGAGACTTTGATCCCGCTTGGAGAAAGCATCAATTTTTCTGATAAGTCAATTGGAATACCTCAGGAATGGAACTGGATTTTTGAAGGTGGTATTCCACAACAATCGACGGATCAAAATCCGGCAGGAATTACGTTTAACAATGAAGGGGTTTTCAACGTAAGTTTGACTGTAACGAATCAGTTTGGCACAAACACTATCACAAAAAATTCTTTAATAACAGTAAGTTCAACCTTATTGCCTGATGTTGCTTTTGCCGCTGACAAAAATTTAATTTGCACAGGTGGTCAGGTAAACTTGTTTGATCAATCCCTTTATATGCCAAGAGCGTGGGAGTGGGAGATTATTCCTTCAACCATATCATTTGTAAATGGCACCGATGCTTTTTCGCAAAATCCTCAGGTTGTGTTTCATGAGCAAGGCGATTACACAGTTAAGCTTACTGCAGCTAATCTTAATGGAGAGGCTGATTTAACGGAATTTAACTTCATAAGAGTAGGAGGGAGAGATGTTCCTTTTGCTGAATTTTTTGAATCTGAAACTTTCAGCGAAAATTACTGGACCATAGTTAATCCAGATAATAAAAAGACCTGGGAACTTACCCATGTTGGTGGTTTGAATGAAACTACTGTTGCTGCCCAACTTGATTTCATGACTTATGTTGGTTCTGTTGGACAAAGAGATCGTTTGATTACACCACCTTTTGATTTAAGAGGTTACAATCAGATGCAGCTTACTTTCAAACATGCACATGCACGCAGGAGAACAGATGTTTCTGACTCATTAATTGTTTATATTTCAGATAATTGTGGACAATCCTGGACGCGACTATATCAGAATGCTGATAATGGCAGTGGTAATTTTGCTACACATCCATTGGTTGAAGGATTCGTTCCAGAAGTTCCAACAGACTGGTGCGGAGCAGGTTATGGCGCTGATTGTATCACTTTGGACATTAGTCCATGGACTGGTCAAGCAGATGTTCAGATCGCTTTTGAGTCATTTAGTTTCAGAGGCAACCCACTCTATATCACTGGCATCAGGGTTGGGCCAACAGTTGGTTTGCAGACAAGCAACAGTGAAAAATCAGATTTTAAGCTATATCCAAATCCTGGAAAGGGCAAATTTACTGTTCGTTATTCTGAAATAAGGAGATTCTCTGAAATTCGGTTATTCAATCTTTCCGGGCAAGAGATAGCAATGTTCAGAAATATTAATACAGGAGATGAAATAAATCTGGAGAATCTGTCTTCAGGAGTTTATTTTATTCAAGCCAGAGCAGGGAGTAACATAGAATGGACTAAACTGATGATTGAATAGCAAAAAAAGTAATCCCTGGCTAAGGTAAATAAGGTGCAATAAATTGATTTAAAGCTTGTTAAATATATTTTATTGTTTAGAAGAAGACTGAATTTACGATATTGGTTTGCTGAAAATCCTGTATCTTTTGTGTAATCTGCCTTCATAACGAATATATTCAGCGCGCATTATGCTGTTATTTTCGAGAATCAGATGACTGTCCATATTTTCCATATCATTTTTTATGGCTGTTTTAAGGATACTTACTCCAAGAATCACATCAAGTCCTTTTCCACGCCATTTAGGATCAACTGCCCCAAGGAGCAATGTGAGCAGGCGTGCTTTTTTTCCGGCTGTAAGGATGTGGTACCAGCCAAAAGGAAATATTCTTCCTTTAGCTTTTCTGATTCCATCGCTTAATTCGGGCATGCTAATTATAAATGCGATGACTTTATCATTCTTATCCGTTATTACTTTTACGAAATGTGGATCTAAAATAGGCAGATATCTTTTGGCATAGGATATTATTTCCGTCTCTTCCAGTGGGATAAAACCATAAATATGTTTGTAAGCTTCATTGATTAATTGAAAAATTGGCACTACCCATGGCTTAAGTTCCTTTTTCTTCGAGAATTCTCTGATAATTATATCCGGATTTCTAGCAGCCCGTTGGTAAATTCTGTCAAGGAAGGGTGGGATTACTTCAGGTATTTTAATCAGATAGGAAACAAGATCTACCTCTTTCATAAATCCAAGCTGCTCAATATATGATGGCATCCAGGGATAATTGTAGTTGGTAGCAATCACAACTTTTTCATCAAAGCCCTCAATTAACATGCCTTGTGGATCTTTATCAGAGAAGCCCAACGGACCAACAAGTTTCTCCATACCCTTGTTTCTTGCCCAGTGTTCAACTTCTTCAATCAGAACTTTTGCAATTTCGATATCCTCATAGCAATCCAAAAAGCAAAATCTTGCATTTTTTTCATGATGAACTTCATTATACCTGTTGTTAATGATTCCCATGATTCTACCGACAGCCTTGTTGTCCTGATAGGCGAGAAGTAGAATAGTGTCAGCGGTTAAGAAAGATTTGTTCTTCTTCTCGTCAAAAAAGACTTTATCATCAAAATATAAAGGGTGAACCCATTGCTTATGGTCAGCATGAATCTTTTCGGGCAGAAAAATAAATTGTCGAAGCAGCTTGGATGATTCAACTTTTTTGACAAGTAAATTTGCTCTCATATTAAGTTAATATTAAGTTCAAATATACTTCATTTTAGAATTGAAAGAAAATTAGATAAAAAAGAATCGCCTGTTGGTCTTACTTGAGTATTTATTGTTTGATTAGTGGGTTGAGTTTATCTAGACAGTATGGGTTTAAAAAGAATAATTTTAGCATCATCTTTTTAAAGATGACATGCCATGAGACTTATGAATCATCTTATAGAATCAGACCGAAAGCTCGGTGGCTGTTCGGATTTCTAGAAAGGAATTTCTTGCTAAGTTTGCAACTCTATCCATAGAAACATCTGGTGGTTCAGAAACACTCTTTTAATTACTCTTCTTTCAAATAATTTAAAAACCACTTTTTCACTTATCTCTAAGTTAACATAGTTTATAAAAAGGTTGGGAGCTTTTTGGGTATATCAAATGCACCATAATTCCAGATTTGGTAGGTATTCTTTGATAAGTCGTTTGCATTGCCAAGGCTTTAATCGAAGAATCAAATTATGATAAAAGCTGTTAATTTTTCTCACCCCAAGGTCTTTGATAACATGTTTTTTTACTTTTTTGTGAAAATGAATCTTACGCAGGTAAATCCTTGGTTGAGAATAGTGAACTGTTAATTGTCAGCGTTGATTTTAAAAAATAAATGTTAGTTCTTTGTTTATTCATTTTATTTTGATATTTTTATCAGCCGATTTTAAGTAACTTTTTTTGACTGTTGAGATTATTAACAAACGTAATGTGCTGAATTAAATATAATTGTTTTGCAATAATTTAAATGATGTACTTTTTTACATGGCAGTTAAAGAAAGACACATAGAATACTTGAAATGCAACAACATCAAACACAAAGATTTTAATGAAAAGATTGGTGTGTCAAAAGGCTATATAGGCGCTATTTCAAAATCACTAAGTAATGATGTTTTGAATAGGATCACTAAGTTTTATCCCGACTTAATATTGAATGACTGGTTATAGGTGGTGGGGGGATTTAAGGATAAACCTTCAGATTAAGTAAAAGATCAAAATTAAGTTTCGGGAAAGGTAGATGAATCTGGAGCAGCTTATGAGGAACAAAAACAACAGTAAAAATAACAACAATCAGAGGAACAAAACATGCCAAGTAGAGATTTTGACGCGACAACAGGTATTTTTCTGAAACAGGAAACAGTTTACAAAAAAGGTAGATCAGTTAGGATATCAGAATGGAAAACTTAAAAAGGATCGTGAGGGGCATTGAAGCTTGTCCTAAACTGGGTAAATTGCAAAAAACAAAAAAAATATTACTATGTGGCCTGATAAAAGGGTTCACAGTTTTTAATAATTAAATCAAATAAAATGAGTTTAGCAGGAACAATTCAAAGGGGTCAAAAAGAGATTACAATAGATTATCCAATTACTGAGGTAAAAGATGCTATTATGAAAATTTTTAAAGACCTCCCTGGTAAGTATGTTTTGAGGAAAAATGACATCAATGAGGTTTTTAATACATATCATTTTCCGGTAATGAGCGGAATAAATCCTGTTATAATTGATATGTCACTCAAAAATAATGATGGAAAAACTACCACAATCACAATAACTGCATCAAATGCAACCGGATCATTTGGTTCTAATTCAATTCTTGAGGGCCATATTCAAGATTATTTGCTTGTTCTAGGCAAAGTTTTAAGTAATGAACAAATTGAAGATGTTAAGAAAGCAATCAACACTTCCGGCTGTATGGTTCTTGTTTTATTTGCAATGACAACTTCAACTCTAGTCTATTATTTATTAAGCGTATTAATTTAATTCGATTTTGAATATAAAACAATCATTATTTAACATTAAATCAATTAGTTATGAAAGGTGTTTTAATTGTCATATTCTCTTTTATCATGCTTGGATGTCATCAACTAAACAACCAAACAGCAATTTCAAACAATGAACCTATAAAGAAAAAAGAGGCAGAGTTAAAAATATTCCTCGATAACTTCTTTTTGCAGCATCATGATTGCTTCAATAATGACATCAAAATAGATGCTTGTAGAAAAATGTTTATTCTCGAGTTCTATTCATTTATGACAAACGATTCAATTAACTTCCTAAGCGAAGTTGAGGTGCGTTTTGAACAGATGGCTCCATATCCGGACGGAGATTACGTTGTCAAGTTTCACCATGGCAGCCATAAGTTAAAAAAGGTTTCAGATTCTTACGATTTAACATTTCAGGTTTTTGCGAAAGTAAATAAGGATGTTGCACAAAAGCTTGTAGATGGGAAAAAGTACATTCTTTCAGGAAATGTTATCAATTACGCTACAAGAGACTCATTTGTTTTTCCTTCAGGAGAATGGCTTATCGATTATCCTACATTAGAAAAAGCATTAAAATCAACGAGCTATGTAGATGAGATAATTTACATCAATCTTGGTTCTTTAATTATCGAAAATCTTGAATTTACAAGAGTTTGGGGCGAATATTAGAAGTTAAACAGCGTATTAATATAATACGAACATGACAACAACAAAAGTACAGAATATTGTTAATTATTTCCATTTCTGATAATTGTTAAGATGAAAAACCAGCTAGACCTATTTGACCCAGTAACTAATTTTATTTCTATCCTTAATTCAAAGTTTCTCCCTGAAAACGAATCAGATGAAGTTGAATTTAAGTCATCGAAAGGTGGTTTTTCAAAAGACTTTTGGAAAACATACTCTGCGTTTTCAAACACAAATGGAGGTGTAATAATACTAGGAGTTGTTGAAAAAAAAGATAAGTTTTTTTTTGATGGACTCTCTAAAGATCAAATAGATAAATATCAAAAAGATTTCTGGAGTAATGTGAATAATCCCAATACTATATCAGCTAATCTCTTGTCTAATAATGACGTCAAAGTGGCTGATATTGAAGGAAACCTTTTTTTAATCTTTAATTTACGACCTGCAGAGAGGAAGCACAAACCTGTTTATCTTACCACTAATCCCTTTAAAAACACTTACAAACGGAATTATGAAGGTGATTACCTTTGTAAGGATGAAGAGGTTCGAAGAATGTTGGCCGATGCTGACCTTTCATTTAGTCCTGACAATAGAATTTTGCCTGAATTTTCTTTGGAGGATATAGATTATTCATCTTTAAAGCAATATCGACAACTTTTTGCATCAGTACGTCCCTCACACCCCTGGTCTACTGCAGACGATAAAGATTTTTTAATGCAAATTGGCGGTTACAGAAAAGATAGAAAACAGAAAATTGAGGGTCCAACTGTTGCCGGAATGTTAATGTTTGGCAAATATCTTAGCATTATAGATGAAGAATGCTGCCCAAAGTTCTTTCCTGATTACAGAGAGAGACTAACAGATATTGATGAAGTTCGATGGACTGATAGGATTTTTCCTGATGGAACATGGGAATGCAATCTTTTTCAGTTTTATAAGTTAGTATATCCCAAGTTAACTTCACGACTTCCAAAGCCTTTCCAGCTATCAAAAGGTCTTAGAAAAGATGATACTCCGGCACATACTGCAATTCGAGAGGCTTTCATAAATTCCTTGATTCATACTGATTATAGTGCACCTGGAAGTATTATTATTGAATGTAAACCAGACGAATTTATTTTTACAAATCCTGGGACATTACTTGTAACAATTTTCCAATTCTACAAGGGAGGGATAAGTGAATGTAGAAATGTTTTACTTCAAAAAATGTTTCTAATGATAGGTTCTGCAGAAAAAGCAGGAAGTGGAGTAAATAAAATAATGTCTGGATGGGGTTATGCTCATTGGAGGACTCCTTATTTATTAATAGAAAATGAGCCTGATAGGATTATTCTACATATGCCCATGTTTAGTACAATACAGCAAAGTACTTTAACCGAGTTAAAGACATTATTTGGTGAGGAGGTTGAAGCCTTAGGTAAGGATGAACTAACAACTCTTGCACTTTGTCAAATAGAGGGTGAAATTACTAACATACGACTTCAACCTTTGGTTTATAGACACAAGACAGAAATAACAAAGCTTTTACAAGACCTATGTAAAAATGGATATTTAATTCCTGAGAATAAAAGCAGATGGACTACATACAGGCTCAATACTCGTCGCGACCCTAATCATTTTGTTATTAGCGAGAAGGAAGATCATTTTGTCATACAAAATGTCGATAATACGTTTGTAAATGTGGATAGTACATTTGTAAATGTGGATAGTATGCCTGTAAGTGTGGATAGTTCAATTGCAAATGTGGATAGTTCAATTGCAAATGAGGATAGTTCAATTGCAAATGAGGATAGTTCGGTTTCAAATGAAGATTTTACTAACATAATTGAAAATGACAAAAAATCAAAAGGAAAAATTGAAACTTTGTTTAGTGAAGAAGAACTAGGTGATGAATTAATTCCCAAAACTGGAAAAAAACTTGATTTCATTGAACTTTCATCCCTTATCACAAAGTTCTGTTCAATAGATTATCGATCTATAGAGGAAATTTCAGCACATGTTAAACGTGATAAAAAGTACTTAAAAAACAACATTTTACCAAGAATGATTAAAGAAGAAAAACTGTTTAGACTTAACCCCAAGAAAAATCCAAACCAAAAGTATATATCGAAGAAATAAACCTAGTGTCATGTCAATCTATAATTGTCGGATATAGCCGAGCTAATTTAATTCGAGCATATGTATTTGTAAACTGCCAGTTTATCTTAGCTGTTTTATTATTTCGATGGGTCTGCCATGCAGTAACTTCTTTCTCCATAATCCCTAAGTTATCAATTCTTCTCTTTAGGCATTGTCCCATGAGCACATTTAATTCAATTTC